>JAIRUQ010000015.1 GCA_031254315.1 Treponema sp. | reverse complement strand
CTTTGCTTTCGCGCCCTTGCCTCCCTGTTCATTTATTAGCCAACAGACAGCGCCTACAGGCTCCGCGTACCAATGCTCCTGTATTCCCGTGCTGTAACTTCCTGTAACGATTTTTCCCGAATTTTCAAACGCCGCGTGCGTGTCCCCGACAACCAATTCGCGTGTTAGTACAGGCTCGTTGTTTTGGTCATTACAATCAAATATAGGTTTTTCTTCGTTAAAAAGAATCTCGCACCTTGCGGCAAGGTCTTCAAGTGTTTCTTTGTCAGAACCAATAAGAATGGCAATAGGCTCACCAATATAGGAAAGGGTCGTGTCCGCAAGGATAGGGATATTAGTGCCTTCCAGCTTGTTTTCGCCGGGTATGTCTTTGGCGGAAATGAAAGTGTAGTTTTCCGGGAGTTCGGGAACCTGTATTGATTTTAACTGCCCCTTTGCGATTGGCGATCTTATGGTCGTGGCATATAACAGATCGGGGGGGAATATGTCTTCCAGAAAGGGGAGCGATTCCATTGATTTATTTTATTCGATTTAGGCAATTGTTTCAATTAAGGACTTTTCAAAAAAGAGCCCACACAAAGGCGCTAAGGCACAAAGGGAAGAAATAAAGAAGAAAGAAAAAACCACGGAGGACACGGAGTTCACGGAGGAAGAGGAGGGAAAAGAACAAAGAACCACACGCACAAAAAACAGGATATGTCCGAAGTTTCACGGAGGAAGGAGAAGAAATCTAATCAACAACTCCGTGTTCTCCGTGTCCTCCGTGGTTTATATTCTTTTTTGATAGTACCGTTTCTTTGTTTCAATTAAGTATTTTGAAGCGGCTTAAAACAGTCCGTAATTGCTCGACATTGCGGTACGCTTTTGAGTTGTCAGGATCGAGTCTGCAGACCGGGTGGAGTTCGTTCAACAGAGGCTCAATTTCTACGGTCAAGGGTTTTTTCCGGGTGATTTGCAGAATACGGCTATGCTCTGTTTCTACCGGCTGTTCGTCCGCTTCCCAAAGCTGTTCGTCAAGACGCTCTCCCGGACGAAGACCGATGTATTCAATCTTTATTTCTGTTTCAGGTTCATAGCCGTGGAAGCGGATCAACTGTTCGGCTAAATCGCGGATGCGGACAGGCTCGCCCATGTCTAAAAGATACAGTCCGCCGTTTTCGCCGACGCCGCCCGTTTTAAGAACCAAAGAACACGCCTCGCTGATCGTCATGAAAAATCTGCGCGCGTCCGGGTGGGTTACCGTTACAGGTCCTCCCTTTTCGATCTGTTGCTGGAAAAGGGGAACGATAGAACCGCGTGAGCCAAGTACATTGCCAAAGCGGACGACTACAAAGTTAGGCGCGCCCTTGCCTGTATAGCGTTTGCTCGCGGAAAGAACCATCTGTTCGCAGATAAACTTTGAAGCGCCGTATATCGAGACGGGATTTACCGCCTTGTCTGTGGAGATGTGAATAAAGCGTTTAACGCCGTGTTTTACGGCGGAATTGATAAGGTTTTCTGTTCCAAGTACGTTGTTTTCGATTACCGCGACGGGATTTTCTTCCATCATTGGGACGTGTTTGTATGCCGCTGTGTGAAAAATAGCGTCGGCTTTTAACTGGCTAAGTATGTAGTCCATGTAAGTCGTGTCTTTTAAGTCCCCGATTACAGGAACAATAGCGGCTTTTTCACCCACTCCTTCGTCCTGTAATAGGCGTAATTCTCTATCAATCTGATAGATTGAATTCTCTCCGTGTCCCAAAAGATAGAGCCTTGACGCGCCGCCGGAAAGAAGCTGACGGCACAATTCACTCCCGATTGAACCTCCCGCTCCTGTAACAATTACACGTTTTCCGCGAACATAGGAAAGGCTCTGTTTTAAGTTAATTGTTACGGGGTTGCGTCCAAGCAAGTCCTGCAAATCTATTGAGCGCGTCTGTATAAGGCGGGCGTCCCCTTCAACTATTTGGGATATTCCGGGTAGAATTCGTATTTTCTGAAAGTTCGCTCTTTTAAGAATAGAGTAGAGTTCAAGAAGATATTCCCTGCTCGCGCTTGGTATCGCTATAATCGCTTCATCGGCGGGGTTTGTTTTTAGTAAGAGAGCGACATCTCTAATAGGACCTAAGACCGGAATGTTGTCAATTTTTCGCCCGATTTTTTCAGGGTCGTCGTCTAAGAACGCTACTACTTCGCCAAAAATCGCCTTTTTTTTGATTTCGCTCGCGAGCGTACGCCCGGCAAAACCGGCTCCAATCAGGTACAACCGTTTCGACTTTTCCATAATTCCCCCCCTCAATTATCCGCAAGAAGAATTAACCACGGAGTACACGGAGAACACGGAGGAAGAACAAACGATTAAAACTCCGTGTTCCTCTGTGGTTAATATTCTTCTTTGACAACCCCAAACTAACTTAAAAAACGCATTATTTGTCCAACGACCCTATTACCTCAAAAGCAAGATCGATAGTAAAAGAATCATTGTAAAGGTCAAGTTTTATTTTTGCCCTTCCCTTTCTTTTATCGACCTTTAAAATCCTTCCCTCAAGCCCCATGAGGGGTCCTTCTACAACAATAATTCTGGAGTCTTCATTAAAGTAAACTTTGGAACGCCCGGCTACAGAACCGGCGTTTTTTATAAAATGAAGGACGAGTTCCAAGTCGCTGTCCGCAAGCGGGGTTATCTCCTGATTTGATATTAAAAAACGGTAAAACCCCTTTGTGCGCCTTAACTCCCACTGGCGCTCCTGCATTTCTTTGTCGCCTGAGGCTTCTACAAAGATATAGCCGGGAAAAATCGGCGAAGTCGCGGTTTTTATTTTTCCCATTTTGCGGATATTAAGCTGTCTTTTGGGAAAATGGAGAGTTAGGGCAGTTTCAGGGTTTTGGGTTTTGAAGATTTCGATGAATTTGTCCTCTGAGTATGTCTTTACCTGAATGGCATAGTAATTCATAAAGACAGTATAATCCTATTTTGTGTTTAGAAAAGAGTGCCGATAATATTGATGGAGGACTAATGACTAAACAAATCGCGCTTGTCGTAATATTTGGCGTTTTTTTAAATTTAAGCGCAGGGGCGTCTATGGTTTCATTTTTTGTAATTGAAACCGGAATCTCTGAAAACGAAGGGCGTAACGAACATTCATTATATTGGGAAAACTCATTTATGGATATTTTCTTTGATACCGGTCATGTCGTAAGCAACGCTCCGATACTACGCCTTGAGGCAAGACCGTCAGGCGATATTTTGCGGGCAATTAATTTTGACATTCAATCAGCTGTGGAAATGGGAATTGAATATTTACTTATTGCGCAACTGGATTATATCGAAGGGGCGCGACAGCCGTCTGAAATTTTGTTTTTTATTTTTAAGGTAGATACAGGAGAAAAAATTCTGGAAAGACGAATTCCGGGAAGAACGTACAGGACAACAAGAGATGAAGTTGACGGAATAAAAACAATTGTAAGGGGACTTGTCCCCTATATTAGCGAATAACAGGGGAATAGTATGAAAATAAGAGTATTTATATGCATTATCGCGGCTTTATTTACGTTGCAAGGGTCTTCGCCTTGGGAAGGAGCCGCCGCAGTCGCTCCGTCAGGAGAGCTACCGGCTTCGGGGTTTTATGTCGCTACCAATTCGTTCCCCCGCAACACAATAGTAGAAATTACAAATATTGAAAGCGGCAAAAGTACGCGGGCGATTGTAGCGAACAGCTTAAACAGCCCCGGTCTTCTTGCGACCGTTTCACAGGAAGCGGCAAATTTAATCGGAATGAGAGCCGGATCAGTCAGCAGGATCAGGATGGTACAGCCCAACGATCCTATGGCTTATGTGCGTTTTTCAGAAAGCGTAACCTCAGGCGCTTCTGAATATGATTCCGGGGCTGTGATGGACGAAGGTCGCCTCCTTGCCGAAGTTTATGGCAATGACACTTATGTTCCCCCTCTTATTGAGACTCCGCCTGAACCTCCCGCTTCGATGAGCGGTTTTACAGGCAGAAGCTACATACCTGAATCTGAATGGGGCGGACCGGGCGGTGCGGAAATTGTTGATGTTCCAAGATACGCTTCGATAGACCCATACACCGATCCTGAGCCTGTGGATGAATTTTGGGAAGACACATGGGAATTGGTTGAAATACCTGATACAGAAGAATATCTCTTTGAAGAAGCTGAAGAATTAGTTTTAGAAACGGAAGAGGAATTCCTTGAAGAAATCGAAGAAATAGCTGTAGAGACGGAAGAAGAACTCTTTGAAGAAGGCGAAGAATTAGCTGTAGAAACAGAAGAAGAATTTTTTGAAGAGGTCGAAGAATTAGCTGAAGAGACGGAAGAGCAAGTTGAAGAGACGCCGGTTGAGCTGGTACTGGTAGAAACAGAAGAAAAACCGCCTGAGTCGGGTTTATCTGAATACGGAATTGATCCTTCGGATATTATTCCGCCGCTAGAGGTTGTTGTATCTCCGCAAGAGCCGCAGACTTCTGTTGATCAAAAATTCTCTGTCCAGACAATATCACAACTGGTTCCGGGGCAATATTATGTTCAACTCGCATCTTTCCGCGCTGAATCAATAGAGAGCGCGATCAATCAAATTGATAAAAGATATGATCCAAAAATATTGAAAGAAAGCAGAGATGATTTATTGCGCATTGTAATCGGTCCGTTAAATCAAGGTGAAAGCGCCGCTGTACTGCAGAGATTTAAAAGTATAGGTTACAGCGATGCTTTTGTTCGCCATATAAGATAACATGAAAGATAAAATATTAGACCTTTGGAATAACTATCACGAAATAGTTTTCAGTATAGGCTGGAAAATAATTGTCTCGTTGATTATAGCCGCTATTGGTTTATTAATTACAAAAGGATTAAAAAAATTAATTAATAAGACATCTACCGGCAAATTAAAAGTTGATGATACAATAACTTCTGTTTTACGATATGTTGTAAGTTATGGCATATTTATCATCTGTTTAATCATGATACTCAATGTATTTGGAGTAAATACGGCGAGTCTTCTCGCTATATTGGGCGCGGCAGGTATCGCGGTTGGGCTTGCGTTAAAAGATACTCTTACAAATATTGCCGCCGGAATTATTCTTTTTTTTGTTGGAAGTTACCGTATCGGAGAGTTTATTGAGTTTGATACTTACAACGGGACAGTAAAAGAAATTAATCTTTTTACAACAATTCTGGAAACTCCTGACGGGATTTATATTTCAGTTCAAAATTCATTTATTTTGGGAACTCCGCTTAAGAATATTTCCCGTAACGGAAGACGCCGGATGGAAATTCCGGTTAGGATAGCCTATTCAGATTCGATTGAAAACGCTTTTAATGTATTAAATGAATTGATAAGTCTTGAAACAAGATTTTTGCAGGATCCGCCCGTGCAGATAGTAGTCCATTCAATGCAGGACAGTTACATAAGTATTGTTGTCAGGGCATGGGCAAAAATCCCTGATTACTGGGATGTTTACTGGAAACACATGCGAATTTTTAGAGAAAAGTTCGAAGAAGCCGGTCTTTTTATACCCTTTCCACGTCAGAATGTCCATATTATTCAGGAAAGACAGCTATCTATCCCTTCTGCTTGACAAAAAGCGGCATTTTCCTCATATTTGATAATCACACGGTGGATGTAGCTCAGGGGTAGAGTACAAGATTGTGGATCTTGTCGTCGCGGGTTCGAAACCCGTCATCCACCCAATATAATCTTCGGGAGGTTATAAAAAAAATAATTTTTTTATTGTTTATGGAAAGATTCGGGTTTCGAAGGGTTCAGCCCGCCGAAGGAAAAGCCGCCATGGATGGCGGCGTCAGGGCTGAACTCCGGCCTGGAATGAGGCAACAGGATGTTGCCGAATGCAAGGCGAAACCCGTCATCCACCCAAACAGAGTGATTAAGCCGCGCCTGTAGCTCATCTGGATAGAGTAACGGACTTCGAATCCGTAGGTGGCAGGTTCGAGTCCTGTCGGGCGCAAATTATAATGAAACGGCTATTTTTTCTTTTACCAGTTCATTAATGATTTCAGCAAATGTTTTATTGGTGGCTTCGGCATGTGCGGCAAGGAAACGGGTGGTTTCAGGGTCAAGCTTTACCGTCATGCCGTATTTGCGGGCAAAGCCCCCCGGTTTGCTCATATCAGGCATTATGGTATTATTGGTGAAGTATTCATCCCAATATTCGGCTTCATCATCGGTCATTTCTTTCATCTTGTCCCCTTGTTCTCAAAAGAGAAAAATATGCTTTACGGCACTTCATAGCATGAAACACATTTATGACATCATTTTCAAGAACATTGTAAATAATTTCAAGCAGGCTACCGTCACGGGCAAGCCCAAGAAGCAGGTACTTGTGTTCTTCATCTTTCATGGCATAATCAAACATCCGTTGCTTAAAAGCGTTGCGAATATCCGCCTCATTTATACCATGTTTGAAAGCACTCAGTTTGAAGATAAATTCTTCTTCCACAGCTTAATATAGCATAAAAAGGCTAAATGAAGCAACACACCTGTTCCCTGCTATTGCTCATAGCTTCCCCGGCACACTCAGAGCTGTTTTTCCATTGTTCCTTGCCCCTGTTTTGCTCCTAAATATTCCCCATCCGCCTATTGTCTATTGTCGATTTTTCCGATATAATTTTCATAATTTAACTGGAGAAATGGATGGTAGAAGACAGCTTTGAAATTACCCAAGCCATTGAAGACGGCATATGCAGGTTCACTGTAAAAGGGCGAATCGACACAAATAGCGCGGATGAATTTCAATCTAAAATGGAAGATGCCCTAAAAAACGGACAAAAAATCATAATATTGAATATGTCAAGTGTTGAATATCTCAGTTCTATTGGGATAAGGGTTATTCTTAAAATCTATAAACAAGCGGCGGAAGCGGACGGTTCTCTAAAGATTGAACAACCGTCGGAAATTGTAAGCAATGTTTTAAATATGGTCGCTCTTAAAGAAATGATAGTAAAATAATAGTCATGGTGATCCATTCGCTTAGAACAAAAATATTGATAATAGTTCTTCTCTTTATGGCTCTGGTAGGCGTTGCTTTTATTTTCTATTCTATTGTTACAACCGGAGTTTACAAACAGATGCGTCTTGAGAACATCGAAAAAAGCCTTGATTTTGAAACAGAAAAAGTCAACAAGATAATCGCCGAACTTGAACGCGGAGCTGTTTTCTACACAATAGGAGGACTGCTTTATTATGAAGGACTGACGCAAGAGTCAGGGCAAAAATATGCGGAAGAAGGTCTTCGCGGACTTCCAAATGCTGTCGGCGGCGGTTTTTGGTTTGAGCCTTATAGCTACAAAAGCAATCAATTACGCGCCGGTCTTTATGTCTTTAAGAACGCCCAAACCGGAGAAGTTATCTTTAACCCTTCCTTCGATATAAACAATATTGATTATCTTTCTATGGACTGGTATCACGAAATGATTAGCAGTATTAAAGAGCCATATCAAGTTGTATGGTTAAGCCCGTATAAAGACTCTAACCCCGCATCAAGTTTAATGACAACAGCGGGAGCCGGTATTTTTTCAAACGGAAAACTTATCGGCGTAACGACGGTTGACTGGGAAATTAATGAAGTTATTAAACAATTAATAGAAATTAAACCAACAGAAAACAGTTTAGTTTTATTATGTATACCAAAAAAAGATTATGTTATTGCAAGCGATCATGAAAACAGTTTTGTCGGAGATTCCATAAAAAATATTCCCTGGGATATAAATGCCGACTTTTTTAAATATAACGGAATTAACTACATGCAGTTTGGGCGCTATATGATGAACGGCTGGCTTATAACAGTCCAAATCCCGGAAGAAGAAATATTTGCAGATATAGAAAGACAAAATAGAATATTTTTAGTTATTATTGAATTAGCAATTGTAGCAATGCTGTGCTTTGAATATATGCTAATATCAAAATTTATCAACATGCCGTTAAAAAAACTTATCAATGATGTTGCGCAAGTTGCGCTTGGCAATCTTGATATGCAGATTAACATTAATTCAAAAGACGAATTAGGTCAGCTTGCCAAAACATTTAACAGGATGACAGGCGAGTTAAAAAAATCAATCGAAGAGAACGCCTACGACCGGGAAGAAAAAAAACGTATAAGTACGGAACTTACCATCGCAAGGGACATTCAGACAAATATGTTGCCAAGCGTTTTCCCTGCATTTCCCGGAAGAAATGAATTTGACATTTATGCGACAATGATCCCGGCAAGAGAAGTAGGCGGCGATTTATATGATTTCTTTTTACTGGATAAAGATAATCTTGTTATCGGTATTGGAGATGTTTCAGGCAAGGGTATTCCGGCATCTTTATTTATGGTAAACGCAAAAACTCTGATTAGCAATTCAGCCTCGGCAAAGAGCCCGAAAGTTACTTTAGAATTTGTAAACAACAAACTCTGTGAAAATAATGAAGCGTGTATATTTGTTACCGTCTTTATGGGTATTTACAACATACCGACCGGAAGACTCACCTTTGTAAACGCCGGGCATAATCCGCCTCTTATTAAAAAGAAGAACGGCTCTTTTGAATACGTTAGGACAAAGCCTAACTTTGTTTTAGCTATTTTTAAGGACGCTGAATTCACAGAAGAAGAAATGCTCCTAGAAGAAGGGGACACGATTTATTTATACACCGACGGCGTTACAGAAGCTATGAATCAGGACAAAAAATTGTTTGGAGAGGAGAGGCTTTTGGACACGCTCAATAAATGCGCTTCTTCATCGCCAAAGGACATATTGTCCGCCGTAAAACACGGAGTTGAGAATTTCGCGGACGGAGCGGAGCAGGCGGATGACATTACCATGCTTGCCCTGACAATTAACCGCGACCAAAGACTTGATGATAACAAGCTGACAATCGAGGCTAATCTTGAAAACCTTGAAAAAGTTTTGTCCTTTATAAACGCCGAGCTTGAAAAATGCAAATATCCTGATATTCTTGTGAATCAAATTGATCTTGCTGTCGAAGAGATTTTTTCGAATATCTCCAGATACGCTTATGGCGACGGGGTCGGAGATGTAACGATTTTCATTTCAGCAAGGGAAAGGGCGGTAATCAGGTTTGAGGACAGCGGAAAGCCCTTCAATCCCCTTGAACAGGATGCTCCTAACCTTCAAAAAGACATTATTGACCGCGATGTAGGCGGTTTGGGCATAGTATTGGTCAAAAAAACCATGGACAGCGTCAAATATTCCCGTTTAGACAACAAAAACGTCCTCACAATCATCAAATATTACCTAAATTAATTCCCAAAGACTCACACAAAGGCACAAAGACACAAAGAGTGGCGCTTAACCAGTTAATGGCGCACTTCCTACCATGATTTTTAATAAGAAAAAACAAGAAGGATAAGTCCAAGCCCAAGCCCTCTTTTAACTCTTCTTCCCTCTTTGTGCCTCCGTGCCTTAGTGTGATGTCTTATCCGAATTATTGCTAAAATAGCCGGGTTTTTACTCCGATATACAATGTAGAGGAGTAATCATGATCTACGAAAAGTGCAGGGATATTCTTTTACAGGAATTTGAACTTGTTCAAACCGCTGTCGCCGTGCAGGAAAAAATACGGCTTGCGGTTACAGAGCGCCAGTGGACTACTTTTGAAGATAATTTAAGCGCGATGAACGGAATCGAAAGTAAACTCGAAGACCTTGAAATTGAGCGTGATCACCTTTTTTCGGTTTTTAAAACTCTTATTCATCAGCAGAGCTTTACCGACAACTTAGACGCAAAAGGGCGCTTTTACGAACTTGTTTCGATTCTGCCGGAAAATCAACGTAATGATTTAACTTCGATATATCGCAGTCTTAAACTTGAATCAATAAAACTGCGAATGGCAAATGACGACCTTATGTCGTATCTTTTGGGAATTAAAGCCGTTCTTAAAGACTTTTTTGATCTTGCCTTCCCTGAACGGGCGGGAAAAATGTATACCAAAGCCGGAACACATTTTTCAGATGATATGCGAAGTATGGTTCTTAACAGAAGCTTTTAAAGGAGATAGTTATGACTTCAACATTTATGGGATTGGAAATCGGAAGAAGGGGCATGCATGCCCATCAGCAGGCTATAGCTACTGTCGGTCATAACTTGGACAATGTTGATACTCCGGGATATTCAAGGCAGAGAGTAGAAAGGACATCTATGGAGCCTATATATATGCCCGGTCTTAACCGCGCTGAAACTCCGGGACAAATAGGGCAGGGTGTTATAATTGAAAGGATTGAACGCATAAGGGATCAGCTTTTAGACAGAAGAATTGTAGCGCAGGCTTCACGTGAAGGTTACTGGGATGTCAGGAACACTTATATAGATGATATGGAAGTTTTGTATCTTGAACACGGAATGAATTCCGTAAGAAGCAAAATGGACAATTTCTGGGACGGATGGCAATCACTTTCTTATAACGCATCGGCAAACGAAGACCGTGTATCCGTTATTGAAAGGGGAAAAACATTAATTGACAGTATTCATAATCATTATCAAGGTCTTTCAACTTTACAGATTCAAGCTAATGATGATATAGAGATAACGGTCGCAAGGGTAAATTATCTTTCAAGTCAAATCGCGCTTCTTAACGGAGACATTCAGCGCATCAAGGCGCAGGGCGACAATCCGAACGATCTTATGGATAGACGCGATTTGCTTGTAGATGACCTTTCGGGCTTAATTAATGTTACGGTTACCCAAACAGACCCCGATGAATTTATGGTTCATACTTCAGGACATATTCTGGTACAAGGGCAGATTAGCCGTCAGTTTGAAATGAGAAAAGATGTTGACGCTGAAAGTTTCGCGTATATTTACTGGAAGGACACCGGACATGAAATGAATTTCTCGCTTGGTCGCCTTGGCGCCCTCATGGAATTACGCGATGTAACAATTCAGCAGGAAATCCAAAACCTCGACAACATGACAATGAATTTCACAGACCTTGTCAATGAAATACACAGCGAGGCTTACGGAGCAAACGGTATTACCGGAATAAACTTCTTCTCTGAATATCCGTTTGTTACTAACGTAAACGGAAATTACGATCGTTCAGGAGACGGTATATTCGATTCCAGTTACATATACCGCATGAACGGGCAACATACCCTCGATCCTCAGGCACAACCGGGCTTTGAAGGAGTAATAACCCTTTCCGGCGCGGACAGAGAGATTCAGGTTCCTTATTATATAACAGACACAGTCAGCGATATTGTTACACGCATAAATAACTCGGGAGCGGAAGTTGTTGCCCGTCTTAACAGGGACGGTCATCTTTCGCTGAAAGGAACTCCTGCCGGCTTAATCGACGGGCAGAGAGTCAACCCCGACTTTGTTATACGCCATGTTGAAGATTCAGGTCATTTTTTAGCTGGCTATTCAGGACTTCTTTTAGAATCGGGAGCAGAAGGCGCTTATGACTGGGGAACTGCGAACGCTGTAGTAAGCCTTCGCGGCGGAGCTGAAGATTACGCTGTAGCTCCTATAGCGCACCCTTCAGGCTGGGTAGAAGTAAATCCTGTTATTCAAAATGATCCGTCCGCTGTCGCGGCAGGCTTCGGTGTAAACGGAAGACCTGCCAATCCCGGAAACGGAGACGCGGCTCAGGCAATCGCTTCACTCAGGAATAATTCAGTCATGGTAGGGCGTCACATGACAATTGATGATTATTTTGCCTACTCCATAGGATACATAGGGGCTCTTGGTAAACAGGCGGAAACATCGCTGGCAACAGAAAACCAGATAATGAAAGGTTTAAAAGAAAAAAGAGAGTCGATATCCGGCGTAAACATAAATGATGAATTTACTGATATTATACGATTTCAGAAAGGATACGAAGCTGTCGCGAGGTATATTGCGACTGTCAATTCAATGCTTGACACATTAATCAACCGAATGGGTGTGTAAGCAAGGATAACATGGAGGAATAAGATGAAAAGAATAGCAACTAACATGCCGGTAACGGATATGCAGTTTCATTTACGAAGGCATGAAGATAACATGAGCAATATTCAGAAAAAAATCGGAACGGGAAGCAGAATACAACGTTTAAGGGACGATCCGATTGGAGCGGCTCATGCCGCGAGGTACGACTCGTTTATCACAAGGCTTAACCGCTTTGAAACGAATACTCAAGTTGCTATGAAGCATTTTGATAACACCCATGATTATTTAGCAAACGAAATAATGCCGATTACCCATAGAATCAGAGAGCTTGCGGTTAATGCGGCGAACGGTACAAACACACCGGATGACTTAAGAATAATGGCGCTTGAAGTAAATGAGCTTTTAAAAGAAATGGTTTCAGTTTCCAACGCGCTTGGTCCCGATACAAGACAGGTTTTTGCAGGCGATAAGGTTTTTACACAGCCGTTCAGGATAGTAGAGGGGACTGTACAAGGCGGCGGAGAGACAATGATCACTGCCGTAGAATACCGTGGAGCCGGACCCTCAAGAAAGGTCGAAATTGGCGACAATATGTTTCTTGATCTTGACCTTGGCGGAGGCGAAGCGTTTTGGGCAGAAAGAATGCAAATATATTCTACGACAGACGCGACGGATTACAGAGTACAGGAACCCGGCGCGTTCTTTATTGACGGTGTTGAAATAAATGTAAGTGTAGGCGATACTTTACCCGCGATTGTCGCAAAGATAAATGATTCTCCCGCTCCGGTGAAAGCATACATAGACCCCACTTCAAGAGGGCTTGTTCTTGAAGGAACAAACGCCCACCTTATCCGCGCCGAAGACCGTGTAGGTGGTGCTACTGTGTTACGCGATTTAGGAATAATCGCGGGAAATATGGAAAATAACGCGCCCAACTGGAGCGCGGACGCGAGGGTTTACGGCGGTTCAATATTCGATATGGTAATACGGCTTAGGGACGGTATGTTAAGAGGGGATCATGAGTTTATAGGCAGTCAGGGTATTGCAGGAATGGAGCTGGTGGTCAATAATGTAGCATATAGAATGGCTGACGTTAGTAGCCGCAAAGAAAGAGCCGAGTTCGCGTGGATGAGAATCACCCAGCAGATTCCAAATGTTACAGACATGCTTGGAAGGGAAACAGGGATTGATTTGGCGCAGACGATTACAGAAATGAAAATGTCGCAGGTCGCGCAACAGGCGGCTTTACAAGCCGCCGCGAAGATTCTTCCGATGTCTTTGTTGGACTTCCTGCGTTAGCAACAAGAGTTATTTAGAAACTTCAGTTTCTAAATAACTTCATTAGAAAATCGCATTTTTGTAGGGCTTTAGCCCGAGAAAATGCAGGACTTGCGAGAGAACCAACCGGGTTCTCTCGCAAGTCAGAGGAGTTTTTTTATGAAAGTAGACACAAAAGCCTTTGGTCAGATTGATGTTGAAGAGAAACAGAAGGTAACAATACCCCAGGGGCTTTTTGGTTTTGAAGATTACAAGGAATATGTATTAATTGACGCGGAAGCTCAGCCTTTTATCTGGCTCCAGTCGATTAATGAAAAAGAAATCGCCTTTATTTTGCTTAACCCTTTTATCTTCAGAAAAGATTATGAGCTTAATATTACCAACGAAGAGCTTTCAGAAATTGGATTAAAATCTCCTGAGAATGCGATGATTCTTGTGATTATTACGATTCCTCAGGATGGCGGTCCCATAACAGCTAACCTTCAGGGACCCATAGTAATAAATACGGAAAATATGACAGCAATGCAGGCGATTCTTGCGGACGCGAAATGGAAAACAAAGCATGACGTTATAGCCGAAATGAACGCTAAAGGATAATATAATGCTTATACTGTCAAGAAAAGTAGATGAAAAAGTTGTAATTGGCGACGATATAACAATTTCTATTATAGAAATCAGAGGCGATCAGGTTCGCATCGGAATTGACGCGCCCAAAAAAGTAAAAGTTTTCCGTCAGGAAGTTTACGACGCGATCAAAGCTGAAAACAGAGCCGCGTCCAAATCCGCCGTTGTTATTCCCAAGGTTGATTTTAGTAAAAAAGATTAGATTATTCTCAAAAGACCTCACACAAAGACACTAAGGCACAAAGGGAAGAAAGAAGGAAAGAGAAGAGGATCAACAAATTAAACTAATAAGACGAATTACACGAATATCAACTCCCAAAAAATATTCGTGTTCATTCGTTTAATTCGCGTAATTCGTTGATCTCTTGTTGCTAATTAGTATTCTGCTTCTTCATCTGATTAATTAAACTTGACATGTCTTTGGGGAGGGGAGCCGTAATAATCTGTCCATCGGGTAAAATCAATTCTTGCGCGTGAAGTCCAAGCCTTGCCAACAGCGGACGCTCTTCTTTTGGATCGCCGCGCCATGCCCTCTTAAAAGAAGAAAGTTTAATAGGTGACATTTTTCCGTATAATTCGTCGCAGACTACAGGGTGTCCTAATGCCGCGGCGTGTACCCTAATCTGATGAATCCTTCCCGTTTGCGGCAGAGCTTCAAGCACACTGTAATTTCCAGCGCTTAAAATTAAAACAAAATGTGTTAAAGATTCTTTGCCCCGGAATTTGTCGATAATTGTCTGATGTTTTTTATTGCCGTTTGGAACAAGCGCGAGATCGCAAGATGTCTCTTTCCATGAAGGTCTTCCGTGAACAATCGCCGTGTAACGCTTGGAAACTTTTCGCTGTTCAAAAGCAACCGATAAATTTTTGTGTGTCTGGGCGTTTTTCGCGAATACGACAAGCCCCGATGTTTCCTTGTCTATCCTGTGCACCGTATAAATCTTTGGTAAGTTAAAATCCCTTTCAAGAAGCCTGTCCAGTCTTTCTTTCGATTCATCCCATCTGTCTCCGCCGACTGAAACGCCTGATGACTTGTTCACAGCGATTATCTGATCGTTTTGAAAGACAACTGTATAAAGTGATGACTTACTCACGTTATTTTTCTTGAACCGGGTTTTACCGCAGGAATTCCCTGCTTGCACAACTCGCACTCTGAAGCGTCCCAGTTTCCCGCAGTTATTTTAACCGCCGGATAGAACGCCCACGGAATGTCCTGCGCTCCTTGTGCCCGCCTGTCAACAATGCAGGCAAGGGCTGATATTACAGCTCCGGCTCCCTCAAGAGCGGTAGCGCACTCCAAAGATGATTTTCCCGTAGTTACAACATCTTCGACTATTAAAACATTTTGTCCGTTTTGAATCTCAAAGCCGCGTCGTATGCTCATCGCTCCGTTATCGTCTCTCTCTGTAAAAATCGCCGGAAGTCCAAGTTGTCTTGCGACCTCCCACGCCGCGATTATTCCGCCAATCGCGGGACCCACTACAATATCAACTTTAATTTTTCCGCTTTTCATGTCCTCGCGTATTTTTTCAACCGCCTGTTCTAAAGCCGCCCGCGCCTTGTCAGGGTACTGTAAAAGTTTTGCGCATTGAAAATATTTATCCGAGTGGCGTCCTGAGCTTAAAAGAAAGTGCCCTTCCAGCAGAGCCTCTGATTCCCTCAGTAATTCAATTACTTTGTCCATTATTTCTCCCTTATAGAAATTTCGCTTATAGCTGATAATTTGTTATCTGACATGTATTTGTGTAACCCGTCAATGATTTCTATCATTGTGTGCGGATTAGAAAAAGTCGCACTGCCTACCTGAATGGCGCAGGAGCCTGCCATAAGGAATTCAAGAGCGTCATTTGTACAGGCGATACCTCCGATTCCTACGATTGGAACGTTTAATTTTGAGTCTTTTAGAGTGTCGAATAACTCCCAGACAAGGCGAAGGGCGATTGGGCGGATTGCCGGACCGCAAAGCCCTGCGGTGATATTTTCAAAAACAGGTTTTTTGCCGGCAACATCTATCGCCATCGCCTTAAATGAGTTTACAAGGGAGAAAGCGTCCGCTCCGGCTCTTACGCAGGAAAGAGCGATAGACGCTATATTAGGCGCGTTAGGTGAAAGTTTAACTATCAGCGGCTTGTTTGTACAAACGCGGCGTACTGCGGAGACAAGGGCGGCGGCAGTTCCCGGATCCATGCCGAATGACAATCCGCCGACTTTAACATTTGGGCATGAAATGTTTAACTCTATCATGTCCACAGACGATTCGTTTAGAAGGACAGCTCCCTCGACATATTCATCGGATGAGCCTCCCGAAAGATTGGCGATTACGGCGGGTCCAAGCTGACGCAAGAATGGCAGTTTATTTTCGATGAATGAAGAAATGCCTACATTTTCAAGACCGACTGAATTTATTAATCCGCTTGGAGTTTCCCAGACGCGTACCCCTGTGTTTCCCTCGCGCGGTGTCATTGTCAGTCCCTTTGTGCAAATTCCGCCAAGAAGTGAAACATCAATAATTTCGCTGTATTCGCTTCCGTTACCGAATGTTCCCGACGCGGCAATAACCGGATTTCTTAATTTAACTCCCGCCAAATTAACAGACATATCAATAGTGTTTTCTGTAACTGTTTCGCTCATAGTATCACTCATTAAAGTTTATCTCCCCGGCGGGAAAAACAGGACCGTCTTTACAGCACCGCTTCATGCCGCTCGCAAGGTGAAGGGTACAGCCGTTACAGGCTCCGACTCCGCAGGCAAATCTGCTTTCCATTGACAAAAAGCACGGCACGTTTTTCGCCGCGCACTTTTTCTTTAACGCGTTCATCATGCCCAATGGACCGCATCCAAAAATTACATCATAACTTTCAGGCTCAAAAATATAATCCGTAATAAAACCGTTAATTGCGTTCCCGCCGTCTTCGGCGGTTACAACAACTTTTTTTGCTTTTAAGGCAGAGCCAAGAATCGCGTTTTCCTGTTCTTTTTCGCGGAAGCCTTTTTTAAAACCGGCATAAAAGTAAAATTGATAATCGGGTTTTTCGGCGACAAGAGCCGCTAAAGGAGCGACTCCAGCGCTTCCCCCGACAAGAGCCGCCTTGCCCGTCTCCGGCAAAAAATCCGCGAAACAGTTGCCAAGAGGTCCTGTTAGCTGTACTTTTTCTCCGGTTTGAAGCCGAAAAAGTTCCTCTGTCCCCTTGCCCTTTTTCGCGATAAGGAACTTTACGGTTTTTTGCTCCGCGTTGTATTCAAAAATACCAAATGGTCGCGGTAAAAAAACAACGCTCCGCAAGGGTTTTACCATAAAAAATTGCCCCGCTTTCGGGGGGGCGTGATCCCAAATAAATTCAAGAATAAAATATTCTTCTGTTACAGGGGAGTTTTGTTTAAGTTCACAAACAATGCTTTTAACCACAATACTACTCCATAAAACTACTTTTTATACTTCTGCCAATATCTCGTCTCTCATCTTAACTGCCGCTTTTCCTGCCTCCTGCGCGGCAAAATTATTATCAACCTTTTCAATATCTTTGTCAGCTTTCTGCCATGCCGTTATTATCGAGCGTGAAGCGTTTACTACGCCGCCGTTTCCGTTTTTTAACAGCAAAGCCGCGTCCTTCGCGCCGCCTCCCTGCGCTCCGTAACCGGGGATGAGGAAAAACAGGTTTGGATAGTTTTTCCTGATTTCCTCCGCTTCATCCCTCTCTGTACAGCCAACCACGACCCCAAAAAGCCCGTAGCCATGGCTGCCTTTTGCCTCATCCGCCAACGCTGACATTTTATCGCCAATAGCGTGATAAAGACGTTTTCCCCCGCTATTAGCGATTTCCAAATACTCAAAATCCCTCATTCCGGGATTGCTTGTACGCATAAGAACAAACGCGCCCTTGCCAAGATTTCGCGCTGTTTTGTGCCACGGCTCTATTGAGTCCATGCCCATATATGGGCTTAAAGTAACAAAATCCGCCTCAAAATCGCCTTGAAAGTGGGCTTTCGCGTAGCGGAGCGCGGTGTCGGCAATATCTCCGCGCTTTATGTCGGTGATTACAATGCCGCCCTTTGAACGGATATATTTTAACGTTTCGCTGTAGGCGCAAAGCCCCGCTTTGCCCATCTCTTCGTAATACGCGATCTGTACCTTAAAACAAGCGGCGGCATCAAAGGTTACATCAATTAACGCTTTATTAAAGGAAAGCACCGCCTCAGAATCGTTTTGGGCTTTGCGCCTTTCCATAGGCGGGACATATTCCGCCGAAGTATCAAGCCCAACGCAGACATGACCTTTTTTTTTGACAGATTCAAATAATAAATCTATAGCAGGAACAGGCTGACTCATGTAAAATCTCCGGCGGAAATAATTTCATCGCAGTATTCACAACGGTATGTACGCTGTTCCCCGTTTTCCAGATGAAAAACATGGGGCAGATATTTTTCCGTAGAACTTATACAACGCGGATTTTTACAAGTTAGCACATTTTCTACTTTTTGGGGAAGAGAAAGTTTTATCTTTTTTGTAACTTTTTCATTCTCTATAATATTTACGGTAATATTGGGATCGATTAATCCAAGTAAGTCAAAATTGATCGAAATTGTATTGTCAATTTTAATGATGTCCTTTTTGCCGCTACTTCCAGAATGGGCGTTTCCGACAAATGCCACAGTATACGGAGCTTTATCAAGGTTTAACCAGTTAAAAATACGAATACCAAGCCCCGCCTTGATATGATCTATAACAATACCGTTTTTTATTTCATCTATGTTAAGCATTTTACTTCACTCCTAAAATTGAGGCTAATAACGCCATGCGGACATACATTCCGTATTTCGCCTGTTTAAAATAAACCGCTCTTGGGTCAGAATCAACTTCGACCGCGATTTCGTTTACGCGGGGCAGGGGGTGTAAAACGATCATTTTCTCCTTCCCTAAGGACATTTTATCGCTGTTAAGAACATATATGTCCTTCAGGCGGATATAATCATCCTCGTTAAAAAACCTCTCCCTCTGAACCCTTGTCATGTAAAGCACGTCCAGTTCAGGCATGGATTTTTCAAGGTTTTCCCTTTCTTCAAACAGAACATTTCTTTTCTTTAAAATTGTTTTTATATATTCAGGAAGGACAAGTTCTTTTGGGGAGATAAAGATCATCTTTATCTTTTCATAACGGGCAAGCGCTTTGGCGAGAGAGTGTACGGTTCTGCCGAATTTAAGATCGCCGCAGAAGCCTACGGTAAGATTGCCGATTTTACCCAAAAGCCGCCTAATCGTAAGAAGGTCTGTAAGGGTCTGAGTAGGGTGGTGATGCCCCCCGTCTCCGGCATTTATAACAGGAACATAAGAGTAGCGCTTTGCCAAAAGAGCCGACCCTTCCTTTGGGTTCCTCATGACAATAGCGTCGGCGTAACTTGCCGCCATACGGATTGTGTCCGCGAGGCTTTCCCCCTTGACTGCGGAGGAAGAACCGCTGTCGGCAAACCCAAGACAGCTCCCCCCAAGGCGGAGCATAGCCGCCTCAAAACTCAAGCGGGTACGGGTGCTTGGCTCAAAAAAGAGGGTAGCGAGGAGCTTTCCCCGGCAACTTTCACGCAAGTATTTTTCGTTTTTTTCGATTTTTTCGGACATTAAAAACAGGGATTCCATCTCTTCCACGGAGAAATCTTCGGGCTCTACCAGAGATTTTCCCTTAATTTTTGAAATATTAGCCATTTTCCCCCCAATTATACAAAAAAACCGCCCTTATAGGCGGCTATAATGACGGTTTTTGAAGTTTTTACAGACCTCATGATTTTAATTTTACAGAATATTTGTTTTTTTGGCAAGAAAAAAAGGCATTTATAATTATAATAAAAATAAAGAAAATTTGTTGAAAAAAAGTTGCAAAAAACTGTATATATGTAGTATGATATAAGTTAGGATTTTTCTATATTTTGGAGGGGTTTAAATTTTTACTCGAGTTTCTTTAAAAAGAGACATGAAGGGGGAAAGGATGAGCGTGAGAAAATTTTTTATCTTTATTTTGTTGGCGGTTTTCACCAGCGGTCTATGGGCGGCAGGCGGTAAAGACAACGATAACAGGACAGCCGCTGATCCTTCAGGATTTCAAGACACAATGGACACGTCCGAAAGAAAGCCCGGTAGGTACAATTATTACATTGAAGCTACCGACAGAGCCGGAAACACGGCAAGGTCGGGACCGGATAATATTACCATAGACCCGGCTTCGGATCTTCCCTATGTAACGATAATAAACCCCCTTCCGCATATGCGCGTACAGGGGAATATGAACATAGTAGGACTTGCTTTTGATGACGACGCTGTTGACCATGTAGAACTGTCAATTACGCGCGGCACGGACGGCAGGGGAGAGGAGCTTTTGCGCGTGAATGCCAGCGGCTCTGATTACTGGTCATACTTTTTGGACACGACAAACGGCGATATATGGACGGACGGAAATTATACGGTAACCGCATGGGCGGTAGACATAAACGGCTTGTCCGGCATATCTGATAGTTTCAAACCGAGACAGCACAGAAAATCTGTAGTTTACTGGACGCTCGACCGCAAAAAACCGGACGCGGCAGTAACAAGCCATGAAGTAGGAGCGCTGGTTTCAGGAAGGTTAAGGCTTAGAGGAACGGTCGCGGACGGAAACGGAATAAGCGCTTTTAGCTATTCTGTAGACGGCGGGGAACGTTATATAGCGGCACGCCCTTCTCTGGACAGAAGAACCGGACTCTACAACTGGGAAATAAACATAGACACAAAGATATTTGATGATGGACCTGCGGTACTGTGGTTCAGAGGTATAGACAGTTGCGGTAGCATTGGAACTGCGGCGCACCTGCTGTTTGTAAACAATACTGCCCCCGATGTGAAGATCGTTTATCCTGAGGCGAACACGACGGTAAACGGACTATTCTCAATAGCCGGTTACGCACAGCATCCTGTTGGACTGCGTTCTGTAACATGGAAAGCGGGGAGTGCGAGCGGAGAAGTTGAACTGCTTCCCGGAAACCATTGGTGGACAGCGGACGTAGACCTTAGAAATCAAAAAGCGTCAAGCATAGACGTAGAAGTGCGCGCTGTTGACGTATCCGGCAACACGAGCGTAACAAGACAGAGGTACAGGGTAAATCCCACAGCCGATCTGCCCGTAGTAACATTGACTTCTCCTGTTCCCGGATTAATAAAGGGAAATACTCTTGTAGTAAAAGGAACGGCGACAGACAACACGGCGGTAGCATCAGTTTTCTATTCGCTTGATGGGGGAGCCGCAGTAGAAATACCGGCGAACGGATATTTTCAGTTTATGATACCGAACATTCCCGAAGGAAACCATAACCTTGAAGTATGGGCAAAAGACGTTACAGGAATGGTAGGACCAAAGGTCGCGGTAAGAGGTATAGCGACAGCCGGAGCGATTCCAGCGCCGGAGATTGTTTCGATAACTTCGCAGGAAGGAAGGAGTCCTTCTGTAGCGACTTTTTATACAGGAATGGTAATAAAGCCCTCGCCAAGAATGACAATGCAGGTGACAGTCAGGTCTCCGGCGGTTCCTGTTAACGCGACAGTTTCATTTGGGGACGCGAGTCCTGCCATGGTTAGACTGACAGGCTCAAGGGATGTTTTCACGGCGACAGTACCGGTTCCCGAACAGTTACCGGAAGGTCTTTTAAGAATAAGATTAACAGCGGCTGACCGTAGCGGACAAGAAGGTGTTTTTGACGAATATGTGTTTGTGAGCGCGTACGGGCTGTTAGAAAATACATTCTCATGGGTAAGGGCGAATACGCTTACAGACGGGCGCATTCTGCTAAAATCCGGTGAGACATTGATGGGAATAAGCCCGGTTCCGCTGGCAAACGCGGTTCTTTCATCGGGTTCAAATATGCTCAACGTAGAAATTGACAATCGCGGACGCGTGTTGCTGACCGCCACAGGCGACGGCGAAGCAGGTCCGTTCTCTTTACGGCTTGATACGGGTACGGCGGGGACATTTACAAGCAGTCAGTACAGAGTTCTTTCTGACTCGTCAGGTCCTGTTATAACTACGAGCGCTACAAACTACAACTGGGTAAGAAACAGCGCACCTGTGAATTTTAATATATCAAGCAGGGGCAGGGTAAACGCTGTAGACGTATCGCTGGACATGGGAGATAGCTGGACAGGTCTTCTTTCAAGTTCTGACCTTTCATCTCTTCGCGCCCCTGTAAATACAAACGTTTCAAGGCAGGTGGACATATCGTCCGTTGCCGACGGCGCTGTTACTATATTGGTAAGGGTGTCTAACGAATCAGGTTTAAGCGCGACTCAAGGTTTTACGGTATTAAAAGACACACAGGCTCCGCAGGCGCAGTTGGTAATGCCTGTAACGGACGCCAGGGTAAACGGAACAATACGGATGGCGTTCGCAGTTGAAGAAGGCGGCTCGCTTGATACAATTTCGTACAGCAGACCGGCAAGGGGAGGCGCTTCGTCGATAACCAGAGAAGTGTACAACAGCGCGTCTTGGGACAAAGATTACGACCCGCGGTTCTTTGAAGTATTAATGGATTCGACACAAATGCCTCTTGATGAGAGCATGAACTTTACATTTACGGACAAAGCCGGAAATACAAGTCAGGCTAACAGATGGGACTTTGTAATAGACAGAGAAATGGACATACCTGTAGTGCATGTAATACTGCCGCAGGACAATGAAGTAATAACAACGGATTTTATAGTATCGGGTGTAATGTTCGATGACGACGGAATAAAGGGAGCGCAGTATAGAATTGACTCAGGCGCGTGGCAGACAATTGACGCCGAAAACGGGTTCTCCATACCTATACTCCTTTCCAGCCTGACAGATAACGAACACTCTGTAACGGTAGTAGCGGAAGACATCTACGGCGTAAGAAGCCAGCCTGTAACAAGGAACTTCCGCGTATCGCTTATTGAACCGGCGGCTACAGTAGTTTATCCGCTTTACGACACAGTATTAAAAGACGCAATAGAAATACGCGGCACGGCGTTTGACAGAAACGGTCTAAAGTCAGTGCAGGTGTCTCTTGATAACGGAAATACATTTAACACTGTAAGAAGCACGTTTGGAACAGCTTCTGAAACAATACAGTGGACATATCAATTTAACACAAGAATATTAAAAGACGGCGCTCACGTTGTCTTTATTCGTGTAGTGGACAGGTACGATGTGCCGGCAACCTACGCGAATATGATCAACATTGACAATACGCCGCCTGAGGTAATCCTTGACAGTCCCGGCGACGGTTCAATGTCTGTCGGTCATGTATCGGTAATGGGACGCGCTCTTGATCCTAACCTTAGCTCGCTTAGCATAGAGCTTCGCAGTCTTGAAGGCGTAACAATTCCTGCAAGTTTAAGAAACAGGCGCATAGAATTAAATCCTGTAATCCGCGAAGGACTTGAAATTGCCGCTCTTCCCGACGGCTTCTACAATGTTGCGGTCATAGCGAACGACAGGGCGGGAAACATTACCCGTGTCTCGCGTAACTTACAACTTGCGCGCCAGACATACAAAAACTTTGTAGAAATACTCTATCCGCTTGAAAATGAAGTTGTAAGCGGAGAGTTCAACCTGTACGGATACGCCGGTGGCGCAGATGCGGCAGGAACTGTAACGATCAGAGTCAACGGAAGGGACGCGACGGTAGCAGAAGTAGATTCAACAGGGTACTACAACTTCGCGCTTAGCGGTGAATACCTTAATCCCGGAAACAATACGGTTATAGTACACAGCAGTTTTGGCGGCGGACCACTTGTAATGTCCAGATCATACCAGATCGTTTATCAGGGAGACGGTCCGTGGGTAACAATAGACAGCTTTAAATTCGGCGAGTTCGCTTATGACAGACCGTATCTTTACGGACGCACAGGCTATGTATTAAGCGAAGAAGACAGAGAACTTCTCGCGGATAGATCCACGCCAAGAGAAGTAAAAGCCGCGATTAACGCGAAAGTGCCGGACTATACAGAGATCAGTTTTGACAACGGAAGAACCTTCACTAGGACAAGCAGAGCGGCGGCGCGTGACATTGATTACCGTTACCGCCTTGAAACCGGAGATATGCCGGAAGGAATGCATTATATAGTAGTAAGAACCACAATGAAAAACGAAGAAATCGCACTGACAAGAATGTTGGTACAAGTTGATAAAACGAATCCTGTTGTGCGGCTTATCACTCCTGAACCCGGTGGAAGGTACAACACAGAAATAGCGTACTCAGCTTCTGCGACCGATGATATAGAACTTACAAGTCTTACATACCATTTGCGCGTAGGCGACAAGGCGCTTTATGAAGTACCGGGCTTCTTGCAAGGACTTTACTTTGAAGGCATTATTCCGCCGTTCTTAAAACAGACATTCAATGAAATGCCCAATATATTCGCCGGTGGAGCTACATATACAGATTTTGGATTTGGTTTGAGTTTCTTTGACGACAACGTTAAGGTTCAGTTCCAATACGGATTTATGACCGATGATATTTGGGTATCTTTGGGCGGCAAACCCAGAAGCGCGAGCGGGGAATCAGATGTTCGTTACGGCGGTCATGTATTTGGTATTAAGCTATTAGCCTCACTTTACAACTTGCCGTTTAGAAGGTTTTTGGGACCTGACTTTGAATGGCTATTTGCATCCTTTGCAATAGGCGCGAACTTCTCCCTCTTTGATCTTGCGAGCGAAGGCTACACCCAGAGCGGGGAGCCGTCATGGATGAGCGCGCTTTTATTCCAGATTGAGTTCCCCAAGGTAACAATTCCAAAACAGAAGTACCTTAGAACATTCAGTTTGTTTACGGAAGCTTCGCTGTGGTTTGTTCCGACAGATGTACCAGCGGCGGCGAATAATATACAAGTAGTAATCCCACATATTATTATGGGATTAAGATTATATATCTTCTAATAAATCGGGAGGATACGATGGTAAGTTTTTTGAAAAAAACAGTTAATTCGCGGCGGCTAATCACAGGCGCAGTTTTGATTCTTTGCGTACTTTTTACTGCCTGTGATGATTTACAGATGGGGCTTGGTGATCCGGTAGATACCGTAAATCCTGACATCAGAATTCTAAAACCTATTGATGAAGAAATGTTTCCAAGCATAACGTTGGGAAGGGCGATAGAACTGAGCGGAATATGGACTGACAATGTGGGCGTTACAAAACTTAGGTTTGAAGTATGGACTACGGACACGCATCCCCGGCTTGTTGATGCGAGTATAACGTCCTACACCATTAATCCCGACGGAACATGGGTAGCTTATTTAGTCATAAACGAAATAGGAGATTTATTTTACAATATAAAAGTATACGCCTATGACAAATTCGGAAACGATAATCTTGATGTAAAAATGATCAAGGCGGATATTGTACCCCCGTGGGTAGAAAAAGCTAATATTATAAGGCATCCAAATTATGAACATGGAATTTTTAAAGGATTTGAAAGTACACTTCATGATCTGGACTATTACTATGAAATAGGTTTTGACACTTATGAAGCGTATCGTAGCATCAAATGGGAGAATATTGACGACTACCAGAATGAAACATTTACCGTTAATTTAGAAATTAAAAGCGAATTTGCGGTAGGCGCTTCACGGTTAAATATTTATGACTCATTCGGAGAACTTATAAATAATGATGGTCCGATAAAACCTTCTAATAATATAGCTGACAGGCGGAACCCTACATGGGATATTACAGCATCTCAATTGGCAACGTGGAGACCGGATTTATTAGGGTTAAGCGGGCGTGGGCGTGCGCATTATATTAGATTTGAAATATTAGCATGGAACTCGGGTCAGAATTCATGGAATGGGGACGAGCAGACCGGTCAACCGGCGCCTGACGCGAATGTTCGTATTGAAGATGTAGGCGGAACATGCTGGTATATCGACTCGGATTCTCCTCATATTTATTTTGATACAAAAGATATGGTAAGTAACATGTTAATACTGCAAGTGGGCAGTCCTAGCGCTCTTTTGATGGATTTCTATGATGATGACCGGCTAGGAAATGTTTATTACGGTCTTGTAAAAAAAGAAGCCTTTGATACTTTACGAAGTAACGCCGGAATGTCCGGTGGCTCCGAAGACGCTTACCTTCAATCTCTTATTGCCCCTTCATCTACGACTCTATCTGCGGCGTTAAACGCTATAGGTAATACCAGTAAATATAATGGGACAGAAAGATTTCAGGACTTCCCGCTAAGTACGGTTGGATTAGATACGGGAGAATACCGTCTTATTGCGCTTGTACAGGATGGGAAGCCGGCAGGACAGGGTTTTTCATTCCCTCCAAGCCCTCAGATAAACTGGAGTGTATATCCGTCGATAAGAATTCAGGTACAGGATCAAAACTCGCCTCTTGTTATTATTGAAAAGCCGGAAAGGGAAAATGTTTTCCCAAGTTTAGCAGAGGGTGATGGCGAATCTTTTGTAATTTCAGGCTATACGTTGGACAGGAACGGAGTAGACAGTATTCATATCGCGTGGGTTACACCGCGCACGGCTCCTGCTAGCCCCGACGCGCCTGCCGGAACTGCCGGGACTGCTACAGGTTTGAGCACATCAAGTGGAGAGACCGCGATAAAAACTATAAAAGATGACGAACTTAACCCTCTCCCTCAGGGTGAAAATAAAATAATGTCTAACGGTATTAAGGTATGGAACCTTGAACTTGGCGAACCTATAGAGATGATGCTTAACGGAGTGCCTTACAAGAGGACAGACTTTAGCTGTACTTTCCATATCCTTGATGACTTTAAATATGCCAGAAGTCCTACCATCGGAGCCGGGGATGCTTTAGTAAATGATGAAAAACTCTTTGTTATTGTGGCAGATAACGGTAATCCTATTACAAAGACTTTCCGTCTGGACGGAACAACGCAGGGACCGCAAATTGATATAACATGGCCTGTATCGCGGCACTCCTATCACGATGTAGCAGAAGACCTTGATCTGAGTATGATGGTAACACGCGGAAACAGCGGAGTTGCCTTGGTCACAAATAGCCAGCTTATTTATAACAAAGATGACGGCAAAGCCAATGGCGTAAGTTTTGTAGGACCTACTACCCAAAACCAGAGTTCAAGAGCTTGGGAGCGGACAGTATCATCGGATTATATAAAAAATAATTATATTGAAGGCTCACTCAAAGTTTATGGTTTTGAGGCGAGAAATATACTTGGTCTTACAACAGAAATAGAGCGTACTATTACTATGTCGAATAGACCGGTTCTTGAATCGATCTCTTGTACAAACGGAACAGGTACTTATGGAATCGGAAAAACGCTCACTTTTGAAGTTGCATTCTCAATGTCAATAAGAATTCCTGTAGCTTATGAAGATCGACTGCCAAGACTGCGCCTTTATAAGACCAATCCGGGAACGGGTCAGCCTGCGGTATCTTTTTACGCAGAAATGCCTAAAGATGGAACCGGCAAAGTCATAGATCAAAACGGTGGAACTATTTTAAGATTTGTTTATGAGATAAAAGAAAACGATGATACGGCTCTTCTGTATACAGCGCTTAATCCTTTAGATAATGCCGGTAGTATTTTCTCATACCAGAACAGTGAAGCTTTATCAATATTTGAAAACCACACTAACAGTTTGCAGAATAAAACGCCGATTACCATTGACGCGACACGCCCGTCAATACTGCGTGCATCTTTTGTCCAGCTTGACGGATTCACCGGTACGTCGTACTTTAACAACGGAAAAACACTTACCCTTAAACTCTACGCGAGCGAGCAGGTACAGGTTTCCGGCGCTCCAAGAGTTTCTGTTTTTGCCTCAACAAATAACACTAACAGGGTGGAATTGTCTTTCTCCAGAGTCGTGCAGGAAGCCGGAAGGTATGTTATATACTTTACCAAAGTATTGAGTGAACCTACTACTATAGACAACCAACAAG
The DNA here is from genome assembly GCA_031254315.1 of Treponema sp. Classification (GTDB taxonomy): domain Bacteria; phylum Spirochaetota; class Spirochaetia; order Treponematales; family Breznakiellaceae; genus WQXQ01. Next base: position 64,154 of record JAIRUQ010000015.1, on the reverse strand, counting down.
TTATATGGGCGTCGTATAATGGCGTATGGATCACCGCTAATGGAGGTTCAATATCCGACGCGGTAGGCAATCAAATTATTAATTATACTGGTTTGGGAGGCAGTCTTTCTGAGGCTAACCGTACAGGAGCTGCGGCAACCGTTTCATATCCTGATGGCAATGTAAATTATACTGCCCAGCAAGCTCGTATAAAAACAACTACGCCGCCTGCACCGACTGTCGGGTTTTTCACAGTGGCTACCGGCGGCACTGCCATAGCCACAGGACTTACAGGAGACCCTGTTATTTACAATAACACTGTTTACCTAAACGTAACGGGTACGGAGACAAACCTTAGGTATTCAACTACGGGCGGCACTAATCCGCAAGTCGTGTCAGGCAGAGCGACTCTTTCAGATACAGATAGAAATAACAGGAATCTTGATACTTATAAACCTTCAACATCTATGATAACGGCATGGCAGGTAGATCTGGCGGGTAACAGCTCTAATATTCCACAACCTAGGCAGGTTATAATAAATTCACGTGCGCCTGAGTTGCAAGGTGTAGACGTAAGCCTCCCCGATGGCTGGTATCCCAGAGGGACGGCAATGACATTTAAATTCTACTTCTCCGATGTTCTTAAGGGGGCGAATAATACTAATATTAATAATCCCACTAATTCACCGGCAAGGGCGACTTTTACAATTACGGGAACAGAGGGGACATTTAATGGAACTGCGACAATTACAAACACGCTGGCATATACCGAGTCGGCAAGCTCTACAATGCTATGCGTTAACTGGACAGTTCCCCAAACAGGTTTAACTGTCCCGATGAGAAACATAAAACTGTCGGCAATATCCTTTACCGGCGTAACAGATGAATACGGCAACGATCTGGTTGCGTACACCGGCACTGCCACTCCAACTGATACCAGACGTCCTATAACTAATGCCTCATCATTCAATATGGCTCGTCCGGAATTTGGTATACGTCCTGCCGGACCTGTACTGACAGGTACAACTCCAGCGCGTCCTGCCGGTCAGAACGTAAATTATAACGGCGGTTTATTGGCAGAGGGCGTAAATAGTATTACACTTACCTTCGACACAGCTGTTAATCCGGTTCCCGGAAAATACATTACGATTAGACCTTATGGGACATGGGCGATTCCACCCATACTTACTACCGATGAATTTGACGCTCTTTATAACTACAGCTTCGAGTCAGGTGTAAAAGAACAGTATCAGAGATGGCTAAAGAACGCCGACGGCAATGAATTGCCGCTTAGAGATCAGGGCAGAGGGCGAGATAGAACAGAGAATTTTTATATAAAGAATACACACGGTCTTACTACCGGAACACAGGGTAACGCACGTCCTAATACTACAACAAAAATGGTACTGAACTTTAACACAGGGTTAATCGAAGGACGAACCGCAACCGAAACACAAAACATAGCCAATTTACGGACAGTCTTTAACGCGGCTAAATGGAAATGGCAGGAAATTCACGTTCCTTCTGTTACTTTAAATGCTAACAGGACTACAGTTACAGTACCAATAACAGACCTTCAAAAGGGACGTATTTGGGAAGTGCTTGTAGAAGATGGAGCTTTTACTGATGACGCGGGGAATTCTTTCGTGGGAGGAGTAGCGGCTGGAGACTTCCGTTTCTGGTCAGGCGGTACGGAGAACCCCGTTGTCCGTGTGGAAAAAATCTCATACGATGGCAACAATGGAATACAGGAAAATGTTGACAGGGGCTTTGTTAGTACCGCCGGAGTACAAAGCATTCCGCCAATAGATACAATGGTGCGAATAGACTGTGAAACTCCGGGCGCGACAATATACTATGATACTGTAAGAACAAGAATTAATTTTGCCGGAACAACACCGTTAAATCCATTCACTAGCACTGTGAATGTCCGTGCTGATTTCTTTGGCACAGGTGAAGGTCTTAATCTGTCAACGTTAGCTAATACAGGTTATCAGAACAATGATATTGGCAATGATGATGTCGGAGTTACTGCTAACCGAGATAATGAAAGCTTCTTTAGCAGATTGTTAGTTCCCAATAACAGGCAGAGCGCGTCAACACAAGCGCCTGCGCATACACTAAGCAACGGCGTTTTCTCAATGAATGTCCTAACAACTTTGGGGCAGAATCTGGGAGGAAATAACTTTGGCGGAACTGGCAGAGGCAGGCAGTGGGGAAGTTCCGCTATAAATGGACAGAACGGTTCTATCTATATTGGAGACGCATGGGATACAACTTCTAATACAGCCGCAAATAATACAGCTACAACATTATTTACAGGACGGCGTGATTATATTGTAGCTGTCGCCCGTAAAAACGAAGTTACTACTACAGGAAGCTATGCGCGGGGTCCGCAGTTGACTGTCTCAGTAGCCCCTGAATCGACTAACGGTTATGCCGGAATGGAAGGGGTATATAAAACTACATTGATTTACCGCCAACCAAGATTCCAAACGGCTGGTACTAACGTAGCCCGTCTTTTAGTACAGGGATTTGATCTTCCGGTTATTCCAGTAGTTGCGGGTTTCCCGCTTAGGGATGCGGATATTAATAGCCCTAATGACAGCGCGATTAATAATTATTTTTCAAAGACTGCTTACCGTTTGAACGGTACTACGGCGGATCTCGCTTATGATAACGCTAATAATTGCTATATCTGGATAACTTGGGAAATTGTTACAGACTGGTATCAGAAGGGCAAACTTATAAGAGGCACTGGGGCAGGCAATTATTTGTTTAATACAAATGATCAGTGGAACCAAAACTCCGTTGCGGCTCCGTACGGCGGAATTATCTACCGTTATCAGCAACAGTTCTACAACCCGTGATAAAAGGATTTAGGAGGAAAGATATGAAACGATTTTTGGCGATTATAATTTTAGTTTTGGCTTCTATGACGCTTTTAACATGCGATATCGGGCTTGGACACAGGATCAATATGAAAGGTCCTGTTGTAACTATTTCAGGTCCCGCGAGGACTGTAGGTCAAAACTATGCGGACGTTAATGAAGTTTTTACTCTTGAAGGAACGGCGCGTAGCGTATCGACTGTTGCCCTTATGACTATAACCCTTGATTACTACAATAAGGAGAATTTCTCTACCGTAAGAATGGGGCGTGAATGGAAATGGGAAGGCGGTTGGAAGTTCCGTGAAAGCGATCAGGACCTTTGGAAAAGTTATACAAGCGCAGACTATCCTGAGAAATTTGTAGGAGGTGATGATCTAGTCCCTCCGCCGTCTTGGTCTTTAATAGACGATACGGTATATTGGAGTCTTCCGTTATTAATGGAGCAAATGCAAACAGGCGAGTATACAATTACAGTAAGTGCGTGGGATACAGCCGGTAATTATGATTCTAATTCATTCCAAAAATGGAAGGTTCGTTTTAACAACAAAGCGCCCAACCTTAGAATAAGGCTTCCCCTGTTAAAGAACAGTTTAGACGGAAGTTCGCTTTCCAATCCAACACCTCCCGATTCTTCGGTGTATATCTTTGATCCGTTTGGCAATCCAGAAGGTACTTATAATTCCCGTATGCATTTTGTCAGTGATTTTAAGGACATAGCGTATTTTATAGAACTTCCCGAAGGAAACTATCCTGCTCCATCTACACCCTATGATGAAGGGTATAAACTGACACTTGAGATGTCAAACCCTCATAACATTGGCGATTATACTGACATTGGTCAAGAAAAAACAGGAAAAACAATTTATTGGACTTGGGATTCCAGTGTATGGGAAAGCAGAGGGCTTCTTCCGCAGGCAGGAGCATTTACCGCCGGTACTATCGGCAGTTCTGTAAATTTTTCAGGTCTTGGTAATTATACAAAAGTAGACGATTCAATTACATTATTGCCCTCTGTCGCGTTATTGCCGAGTAGTACAGTAACGCCAATACAGTTTATTTCTTATGTAGATGATACTCATGGCAATCGTGAATACAATTCAAAAGGCTGGGTATTTTATTTGCCTGATGCCGACAAACCCTACGCTCATATAAATTTTGGGTACAAGGTAAGAGAAGGTGAAAAGCCTCCTGCTAATGCAACTATTCCGACAATTCAGCGCGGCGGAATTGATCAAAGCAATTATGCTTATGATGACGACGGCGTTTTGTCTGTAAAACGGGAGGTTTACAGAGTTGATGAAAACTATAATGAGATTCTTCCGAAAACAGCTCCTAATTATTTCCTTTTAGACACTCTAGATGGAGATAGAACTACAAGATTCCGTTGGCCATTCACGGCTTTATCTAGTTTTGGTACAGGTACGTTTAAAATTGTTGTAACCGTAACTGATATAAACGGAAAAGAAGGAGACCCATACATTGCCTACTTTACGATTTTAAGCAATTCCACTCCTACAATCGTATCAATTGCGAATGATGGACAGATACTTTGGGGCGATACAAATGGTAAGGTTACAATCAACGGAATCGCGCAAGTAGAAGATCATGATGCGTGTACAAGCACTACTGATGAAGGGCATAATGTAAGAGTTGACAGGGTAACTATCGCATGGACCAACCCAAAACTTGCCTCTGATGTTGAAAATCTTACGCGTTTTGCCGATCAAAACGCCCCCGTGTGGGAGACCGCGAGAACAGGCGGTCAAGTAACTGCAGATGGAAGCAAAGTGATCACAGATACTTATGGAAATAAAATATGGGAAGTTGCCTCTGTTAGCGGTACCGGTAGCGCCCCTTCTGCTTCCAGAATTAATTTTAGTGGTTTCGAGGGGAATAAAAATCCATCGTCTCAGGAAGAATGGAAATTTGCACTGGATTTGAATATTTTTACTGACTTAAACATAGGAAACGGAGCCGGACAGAATCCATTTGACGATCAACTGTTTTATGTCCGCGTATTAAGCTATAACGAACATGGTACTGCGCTTTCATCAAGTCCGCGTTCATTTACAACACGCGGCGACAATGTAAGACCGAGTATACAGATTCTGGAAATTTGGATTGAAGATACGACTACTACTTCGGCTGGAATTCCATGGGAATGGAATCTGATGTTACCTTCAATCGCGTCAGGAACAAAAATTTGGCTTAAGGGCTCTTGGTCAGATAATTCTATGACACAATGGAGTACTATTGCCAACAGACATCTTACCCGCATGGGAGGCGTACCTGTTGTACGATGGGAAGGAGAACTAAATCAATTTGATTTTGTAGTTCCCAACTCTAAATTTATTTTAAGCACTACAGATGGCGGTACTTGGGAAACAGACAGACATGAATTTATCACTATAAATGAGGACGCGACGGTCTTCTTAACTTCAATCCTTCAAGACCTTGCCGGGAATCCGGGTCAGGCTGAAAGACAGATTACTATAACAACGAATAACCCCACCCTTACAAGAATTTCAAGCTCTGTTGTAGATGGTACATACGGCGGTAGCAAGGCGACATATCCTTCTGAAGGCTCGACTACCCGCTATATTGAAATCTTTATGGACTTTAACCAAGCCGTAACACTTAATAGAGCCAATTATCCTAGTGGTACTGCTGGTGATACTGCCTTTGAGAATGCTCTTATTGGTCTTCGCAATACGCTTAAAATGAAATTAAGTAACGGTGGAGAAGCTTCTTATCAGAGCGGAGCCGGGTCAACAAGGCTCAGTTTTAATTATGATTTATTTAAGAATCCGCCAACCAACACTGAAGAAAATGGCGGTGACACAACTGGAAATCTGAATGTAGATGACATAGAAGGTCTTGTTCAGAGCGACTGGGTGGCTGTAACGGATGGCGCGAAAGTAGTATTTATGGAAGAAGCCGGTAAACTCAATGTTCTTAACAGAAATAACGCTATGTCGCTTGCCAGACAAAAAAACATACTTATTGATAGGAAAGCCCCGACCGTCAGTCAGATTACTACTTCCTCCGCGACCCGTCCCGGCGGATACGGAATAGGCAGTTCAATCTATATTACGGTGATTTTTAATGAACCAATTAAGGTAACCGGCTATCCTATACTAACACTGAACTCCGGTGGAGGAGTAGCGACTTTCCAAAATACAGTAGGAGAAAACAGTCTATCCTTCTTGTATAACGTAGCGGCTGGGCAGAACACCAATGCTCTTGCCGCAAATGTACTGAACCTGAGCGGAGGCAGTATCGCGGACATAGCGGGAAATTCGTTATCAGATGAGACTACTGTAACATCCGTAAGCCAAATTAATGCCATAATAGTTGATACAACAAACCCGCTTAAGCCGGAAGTTACGGGCATTGGAGCGGGCAGATATTACGGTCAGGCTACTTTTGTTATTGACGGGCTTGAAAGTAATCTTGTTACTGTGGAATACAGCACCGATCCTACATCCTACAGTTGGAGTACGTATTCGGGTAATATTACCTCCAGTGCAAACTCTAAATTCAAGACAGACCCAATTGATCTTCCGCTTAACGGTACATATCGTATAGTAGCGCGGCAGTTTGATGCCGCAGAGACAACAAAAAATCGCTCAGATAATTCTGACGAAATAGCCGGTGTCATAGTTGACAGGGGAGAAATTCTTTTAAGGCTCAGTTCCGCTAATCCTGACGGAGTCTACAGTTATGGAGTTTCAGGTAAGTCCTCTATTGACATAGATATGTATTTCCGCATACCTGTAAAAATTTCCGCGACTAGTCCTGAGCTTGTGTTAAATACAAATCCACAAAAAAGGGCAGTCTACGTTAACGGCGACAACTCAACCAAGTTGACTTTTAGGTATGTATTGGGTGAGGATGACTATACAGCTAACGGAGTTAAACTGGATGTTACATCAATTTCTTGGAATGGAGGAAATTTTTCTGATGCCGAAGGTCAAAATATAAATACTTGGGTTACTCTTCCTGTTACAGGCTCGTCTGGCAGATTCAATATGCAGAAAAATATTACAATTCTTAGGGGCTATCCTGATCTGACTAACAGAAATATGGCTAGCGGTATACAATATTCTTCCGGAAATTATTTGCAATTTACATTTGACCGCGATATTTACAGAGGCGATACGGAAAATAAATTCATGATAATGCAAACAGAGACTGGCTACCGTATGCCAATAGTATTGACAGAAAGGCGATTCGCGGAACTCTTCAATAGTCGTACGGATATTTGGGCTACTAATTCTCCATTTACTAATGCGAAAGCCATTACTATGACCATTGCTCAGTGGCAGGCGATTGGGGAAGCCCTTTATGAAAAGGGAAGTAACGGAGCGACAGCCGCCGGAGCCGGTGATGTTCTAACATCCGATACAACTATCAAGTATGTTTTAAAGTACAATATAAACCCAAATAACGCCGAAGCCGTTACTGTTGGAGGTACAACTTACACTGCGGCTCAGATAATGATTATCTTACGCGCCGCCGAAGCTATTGTTTATAGCGCAAAAGATCAGGGCGTTACTATTATAAACAGCGGAAATGATCCTCGTATTCTTCGCATAAACCTTAACGGCGCTACAACCGGTGGAACTTCTCTTCCTGTTCTTGGCGCTACCTATGAATGGTCGCTACCAAAAGGCTTTGTAAAGGACTCCTTAGGAAAACCAAGCGGAGGAATTACAAATCCGGAGGTACCTCATGTTGTTTCAACAACTGGAGCAAACGCAACCACTATTACTTACAGCGGTATTGAACCGCCTGTAATCAGGATCAACAAAGGCGATGACAGTGTTGTAGATTTTGGAACCTCAGCAGGTAATACCCGTCAGGCAAGACAACCATTACAAACAAATGTAAAGATTGAGAGCAGAACCCCGGAAGCCAATATTGACTATACTTATAGGAGTAAGGATGACAGCGCCGGTAATCTGATTTGGAGGAATGGACAGAACAATCCCCCAGGCGCTTGGAACGCGGCTAATTATACGCGGTATCTTCCAAATACAGGCGATAGGTCATGGCAATCCTATCAAAATGTTAGAATGCGTCCGCAGAGCGGTGTAAATGGAATGGGGAATTTCTCGACAGTTGATCCAAGCGTAAACTGGGTAGCCTTGGGGTTGAATTTCAACGCGGCTATGGCGGCGAATTGGACAACAAACGCAACCACGGGAACCGCAAGTCCTTTTAATATCGGCAGTGAAAATTATTTAACAGGCGGACAGGAATTTAACATTAGGGCAAGAGCGCGGGTAGGAACCGGAACATGGTCATCTTATGCTTATGAAGCCGCATACCGTTCTGTGTTTGTGTATAACAAACAAACCATAAACGGAAATACTGCAGGTAATAACGTTCGTCTCAATAGGAGCGACAATAATAACGGTAAAGTACCTGCCAACATACTTAACCGTATATGGATACGCGGAGGAGATTCAACATCTGGTGATCCGACAACACCGAATTTCCCGCTTGCCCGTGACCCGTCTAAATACAGGAAGATCAAGCTCTTAACGCCTATTGATGCGGCTGGTTTGAATACTGATAATAGACAAACCTATAGCCGTACCAATGCCAATATTGTTAATAATATTTCCGCAACTGATTACGGTGATTATCTTTGGATATGGGTTACATGGGGTATTAACGTACCTGCGTATGTCGATGTTCTATATGGTCCGTTGCCCGCTAGTACGGTTGTTACTCAGGCTCCAACGCAGACCCAAGCCCTTTTCCAAGGATGGGTTCCATGTAAGGAACATTATGCAGTATTCCCCGGAAGGACAACGGTAGTTGAAACAAGGGATGGAATTTACAACAACATGTGGGACGGTCAGCACGGCAACCTAGACATAGCAAGCGCTGTAATACCGCCGGCTCAAAGCGATTAATTAAAGTTATAAAAAGTAGATTTAAAAAGCGGAAGCAAATGCTTCCGCTTTTTTTTGTGTATTCATAGTGCATAAACACGCCGCCGACTCTCTACACATATGGCGTAAAACTTTTTTCCGCTTCCAACAACCTGTTTTTTCAAGTTATAATTGATAGGCGGCGTTTTAATGCCGCCTATCGCACATATCTGCCGTTTTAATGGCAGATACTCGGAGATAAGCGACGTTTTAATGTCGCTTATCGTGTTAGTATCTGCCGTTTTAATGGCAGATACTAACTTTTAGGAGAGCGTAATGGACGCACAAAGCGTATCGTATCAAAAAATAGTCAGCGTCCTAAAACGCCGCAAAAAAGGCGCGACTGTAGCGGATATCTGTTCATCTACGGCGCTCCCTCTTGCCACAGTAAACGAACTTTTGCCTAAAATAGCGGATGAATATTCAGGGCATTTGCGTGTAACGCAGTCAGGAGAAATTCTCTATTATTTTCCGCATGGTTTTACAAGCAGATATAAAAGTTTTGGTACGCTTTTGGGAAGGTTTGCGCGAAAAGTAAAAAGTGTTATAAAAAAGACAAGTGTTTTTCTTTTTAAATTCTGGATCATGATAATGCTGATAGGCTATTTTTTGCTCTTTATTGCCTTAGCTCTGGCGAGTGTTTTTATTTCTGTCGCATCCAAATCAGGCAGTAAAGGGGGCAGGGGAGGAGCAAACTTAAGTTTTGGTTTGTTTGAACTTATATGGCGTATATGGTTTTATTCCGAACTGACCCGCCCTCGTGATGGGTACGGAAATGTCAAGAAAAAAGACAAGCCAAAACGTCCCATGCACAAGTCTATTTTCTCTTTTGTCTTTGGAGAGGGGGAACCTAACAAAGACTGGGATGAGAAGCAGAGCAAAGCAATCATTACATATATACAGGCAAACAAGGGCGTTATATGTCTGCCTGAGTACATGGCGTTCACTGGTCAAGATTCCAAGTCAGCCGAAAGTTCTATTATTTCCTTTTGTTGTAAATATGACGGAAGCCCGGAAGTAACGGAAGACGGAACAATTGTTTATCGTTTTGAAAACTTGCTTTTGACATCCGGTACAGAAAAACTTGACGAACTTATTCCGCCCATAAAAAATATTAAAACATTTTCTGTTAATTCGACAGCCATGAACGGATGTTTTGCAGTGATTAATACCGTAAATCTCATATTTGGCTCTTACTTTTTATATCAGTCATTAAATGTTGGTCAAATAATAAATGATTTCCAGTACAAAATAGCTCCGGCTCTTTACGCTAATACACATAAATTACTTGAAAAGATTATTATTTCGCCGCATGATTTTATCGGAATAGTTTTGGGACTTATACCATTAACATTTTCTGTTTTATTTTGGTTAATCCCAATATTCCGCTATTTTTCGGAAAAAAAAGAAAATGAAAAAATTAAAATGGAAAACTTTAAACGTTTTAGTTTTAACAAAATATGGTCAACTCCTGAAAAAATTGAATCAGAAAGTTTCTCGCCGCTTAATATTTTCTGCTGTCCTTCAAATTTTGTTACAGCTGAAGATAGGGTAATCAAAGACATGGGTGTAATTTCCCAACCTCAGGTTGAGGTTACAAGAAGCGGCAAAACGGTATATTCATTTAGGGAGCTGGCAAGGGAGAAGGAAGCGTTGAAAAAATACCGTTCCTCTGTTGATATGACTCGTTTAAAGATAGGAGAGACAGTATTTGACAGCGACAAGTAGCGTTTTCCCTATTCTTGACAGCGGCTCTTTTTTCAGTTAGATTGAGGGAACCTCTAAAAACCCCGGTTGGGTTTTTGGTCAAATCAGACAGACTAGCTCATCTGGATAGAGCGTCAGCCTCCGGAGCTGAAGGTGGTGGGTTCGAGTCCCGCGTCTGTCAATAAAAACAGAAACTAAAAAAACAAGTAACTTGTGAATAATTAAAAAAAATCGAGTAATTTGGGACTCGAAGGGTTTTGTGCGCCGACCGGCAGGGAGGGAAGGCGCACAGGATGTGCGCCGCTAGCACAAAACCCCGGCACGGAAGCCCGAAACAGGAGTTGAGGGCTGGAGTGGAGTCCCGCGTCTGTCAATAAAAACAGAAATAAGAATTTCGAGTACTTGACAATATGAATTATACTTCATATATTTAAAAAAGATGAAATGGGAAGTAGAAACTACAGACGAATATGACGCTTGGTTTTTGGAACAGGCTGAGAATGGACAGGTATCAATCCGTATGAAGGTTGAACTTCTGACAGAATACGGTCCGCACTTACCCCGTCCCCATGCTGATACTTTAAAAGGAAGTAACCTAAGTAATCTCAAAGAGTTACGGGCGCTAACTGAAAATCATGTATACAGGGTAGCTTTTCTTTTTGATGAGGAACGCAAAGCGCTTCTGCTTATCGGCGGGGATAAGAAAGGAAAAAATGAGAAACGGTTCTATAGGAATTTGATAAAGCAAGCAGAAGAAATCTACCGACAGTACCATAATACCAAATAATAAGGAGAAACAAGATGGCGGGAAAAAAAGTTTTAAAGAAAACACACCCTATAAGAGAGCTTGATGCGAAAATGAACCCTGCAGTTCTAGCAAAAGCCCAAAAAATGGCTGAACAGGAAAGCCTTAATATTAGGCTTGGTATGCTTCGAGAAAAATACGGATTGAGACAGAATGAACTAGTAAACTTTACTCAAACCGCTGTTTCAAAACTGGAAAATCGTAAAGACATAAGGATTTCGACATTGATAGATTATTTGGAAAGCCTCGGTATGGGGCTGGAAATAACAGCCTATCCAAAAAACTCTAGCAAGAAAGAATTACTGTTACGAGTATAAACACCCCTATTTAACAGCTTCCATGCTTTTCATAGCTCCGTCAAAATTAAAATTCTTAAGCTCCGCATGAGTGTTTTGTAGAACCGTATTGATCTCATCGCCAAAATCGTAGGATAACAGCTCTTTTATAACTTCCAGACTTGAGTCACTGTCAAAATCAGCGGCGGCAGAAAGCGCCATTTCAATTTGAGCGCGAAGATAAGAAGCGTCTCCCGGTTTCTTTGCGGAATTGTCTTTTTTATCGGGGAGAATTACCGATAAACGCTCGTGCAGGGATAGAAGTTTTTCTTTTAATTCGGGGAAATATTGCACACAGTAATCGTATTCTTTTTTCTTAGAAGCGGTTTCCAGCTTCAAAGCCAATTCGGATAAACTCACAGCTCCGATTGTCGCAAGCATGGACTTCATCGCGTGGACGGAAATTGAAAAATTAGAGATGTCGTCGTTGTTTAAAAAAGCAGACATTTTTTCACATTCCGTTAATAAATTTTTACAGAATAATGCCGCGTTTTCATAGTATAACTTTTTCACTCCTGAAACATTGTTCAGCCCTATTTCTGTATTTATTTCGGCTATTTGGGAAAGGGCAGATAAAAAATTAAGCGTTTGCGCGTCATCTTCATTAACTGCGGTAGCAAGATTTTTTTCTGTTTCCGTTGTATCTTCTTCCGGTTTGCGTTTGATCTTTTCAGGCGGGAGCCATTTTTCAAGCGCTCTGTTTAATTCCCGAATCTCAATCGGCTTTGTAACCAAGTCGTTAAATCCGTTTTCTAAAAACATTTCCTTTGCGCCTTTAACCGCATTGGCAGTCAGCGCGATGACGGCAAGTTGTTTATATTTTCCGCCGAGTTTTCTTATTTCGTTTGTCGCTTCAACTCCGTCCATTCCCGGCATCATATGATCCATAAACACAATATCAAATTCGTTTTTCTGTATCATATCAATCGCTTCTTTGCCCCCTGATGCAGTTTTAGCGTTAATTTTATATAAATTAAGCAAACCAACCGCAACTTTAATGTTAAATTCATTATCGTCAACTACTAAAACATTCGCGTCAGGCGCGTCTATATTCTGAACGTCTTCAAGTTTTTCTTCGTTCTTAACCTTACTCTTGTTACCCAAAACCAACGGGATCATTACCATAAAGCTTGTTCCCTGTCCGTACTCACTGTCAACTATTATATTGCCGCCCATCATTTCAATAAAAGATTTACTTATAGAAAGCCCCAAGCCTGTTCCGATAATGCCCCGGTTTTTTGAAGCGTCAACTTGCGCAAAGGCATCGAATAATGTCGGCAGATCTTCTTTATGTATTCCCTTGCCCGTATCTTTAATTTCAAACAAGAGCTTGCCGGGCATTGCCTGCACTTTAAATGTAACGCTTCCCTTTTCTGTAAATTTAACGGCGTTTCCGCAAATATTTGTTAATACCTGCCTGAGTCTTATATCATCGCCAAAAAGATAATCAGGAAGTTTATCTGAACTTTCAAACTTAAATTCCAAATCTTTCTTATGCGCTACAAACTTGAACATGGAAGATATATTATCTATAAAAGCGTGAAAATCATAATCGACAGGACTAAGCGCTAATTTTCCGGATTCAATTTTTGACAGATCCAATATGTTGTTGATAATGGCTAAAAGCGAATGGGCTGATGAATGAATGTCGCTAACATAACCCATCTGCCGCCCGTTAAGCCGCTCATGTTTTAAAAGTTCTGACATTCCAATGACGGCGTTCATGGGTGTGCGAATCTCGTGGGACATATTTGCAAGGAAAGAAGATTTGATTCTGTTTGCCTCATCGGAGCGGCGTACGGCGATATGCATATACGCCAGCACTATACATAATGATATCATCAATACAAAACCCGTCAGCGACATAGCTATCTGCATTGTTGTTACTTCACTGTAATACGTTTTACTTGGAGCGACGATTCCTATGTAACTGCCGTTAAAAAGCCGCCTACAGAATGTTACGCTCTTTTCACCGGCATGTGTCGTAAAATCAAAAGCTGTTACTGCATTACTGTTTACTAAATTTTCCGCGATTTTCGCATAACCGCCTAAGCCGTCGTTAATTGACGCTAAATGCATACCTATTAGGGATTCATTCGGATGAAGGACGACAACAAGGTCGGAGCTGAAAAGCACTCCATAGCCTGTGTCCATTAAACGCAAGCCGTTGACAAAGTCGGATATACCGGACATGTACAAATCTACAGCTAACACCCCGAATGGCTGTCCGTCTTCTTCAAATAGCAGTCTTGAAAGTGTTATGCAATACTCAAACGTTTCCGCATCTTGATATATATCACTGTAATAAATCTCACCGTCCTTTTCATAAGCGCCGATGTACCATGACCGTTCTTCAATTGAAAAACCTTCAGGAGGTATCCAATGCGAGCCGGCTATGAAATAACCGTCCACAACAGCGTAGACAGCCATCAAGGAAGAAAATAGTTCTTCCTTACCAACTATCAAATCTGACCAGTCTTGTAACTCGTCATAGAGTTCTCTGACATTCGCGGAATTTTGGAGCCGTAACCTTTCAAGGGAAAAAGCGACATCCTGAAGGGATGCGGCATGTCCCATCAGTATTGCTTTGAATGTTTCGTTTGCCGTTGTCATAACTTCTTTTCCGTAAGAAGCGATACTTTTAGAAACTTGATACGAAGCGAAAGAACTGCTAATAATTACCATTATTAAAAAAGCGGCAAAAACCAGAGAAAATTGTAAAAGCAATCGTTTGCTTATGTGTAAATGAGTTAAAAATTTAATCATGTAAGCCTCCCTTATAAAATATGTTTGGCAATTCGTGAGAGAACATATTCTTTGTTTGGCGGTTTTACAATAAAATCCACGCCTCCGGCATTAACTGCATTTATGACATAATCTTTAGTGGCGTTAGCTGTCAGAAAAATAATCGGAGATGTATGTCCGGCTTCCCTGATTTTTTTCGCAAGCTCATATCCGTTTAATTGAGGCATTTCAATATCCAAAATAAATAAGCTGGGACGGCGGTTTTGAATAAATTTTAAAGCGTCCCTGCTTGAAACTACACAGGTCAATTTATATTCTGAATCTTTTAAAATATTTTTTAATATATCTAAGAAAAACGCGTTGTCGTCAACCGCCAAAATGGTTTTTTGCTCGACCTGTGGATCATCCGTAGTTTTGCCTGTTTGCTTATTTTCAAGAACATTTTCATCTTTAAGTATTGCCATTTGTATATCGATGGACAACATGGTCAGCATCGACAAAAAATAAGTTATATACGCTTCTATTTTTTCATGTTTAATATCTGTAAATCCGTTTATTTGTTTTAGGCAATCATCAGCTAGAGCGTCGGCATAGATAGAAATAAGCATATCTTTTATGAAAACAAGGTTTTTTGAGAGAGAGAGGTAATCTTTATCTAAGAGAGCTTTTTTTATGTTTATCTCATGCGCCGGAAATTCTTCTACAAATGAGTTCAATTTTTGAACATAATCATGAAGTTCATCTTCGTTCATTTGTATCAATCTTTTTGCTATATTTAGTTCAGAAATTTCAAGCAATTGCTCTCTCACCGTCATTTAGCTCCTCCTTACGGATAGGAAAAACAAGCTGTGTTTTTGCTATTTTATCTTATTTTACAACAAAATTCCGTAATATTGCAACAGTTATTTGGACATAATTTGTAATTTTGACATATTTAACGTATTATGCCTACAATTTTTACATTGAAGTTGTTTTATCGAGGATGAGAAGATGTGTTTTAACGTCGAGGTACTACCTTAATAATTCGGCGTTTTCTCTACGGTTCCATCTTTCGGCGATAGTTACAGGAGTTTCTGATGAAACGTTTCTAATGCTTCTGTTCGCGCCAAGTTCAAGGAGGAGTACAATTGTCTGAGGATTGCCGACTCTTGCCGCAAGGTGAAGGATTGTATTTCCTGAGCTGTCCCTTGCGTTTATCGCTCTTCCTGAAAAAAGAGCTCTTACAGAATCGGGACCTTTTGAGAAGGCGACTTCCGCCGGGTTTTTGTTATCTACTGCGGAAACAAAAGGATCGGCTCCGGCGTCAGCTATTAACTTTGCCAATACCAATAAATCCAAATCTACGGCAAAACGCAGAGAAGTTTTTCCGTTGCTGTCCACAGCGTCAAGTCTTACACCTTGCCCTATAATCGTTCTTATCATTTCTTCGCTTGCCCTTTCCTGCAGAGCGACATGAAGAGCCGAATTGCCCATGTCATCGGAAGTGTTTATTCTGTCTCGTGTTAAAAGCGCGGAAACCATTCTTGGCGATATGCTAAGGGCTATTTGGAACGGAGTTCTGTTCCTTGTGTTACGTGCATGAATTGAAGCGCCCATTCTAAGCAGTACGCTGATAATCTCATAACGTTCCAGACTAACTGCGATATGAAGAGGAGTGTCGCCCCTTGTATTCCTTGTAGAAGAAGCCGCTCCGTTCTGTGCGAGTTTTTCAATTGAGGATGTCGAACCTGCTTTTACGGCTTCCATGAAAGGAGTATCTCCCTCTATATTTCTCGCTTCAAGATTTGCGCCCGATCTTATAAGCATTGTTTCAATATCTGACATATTCAGAACAACAGCGTCATGAAGGGGAGTATTGCCGCTTACAGAACGAGCGTTAATATCAATTCCGTAAGAGACAAGAACCGGAAAAGACTTTACAGAGTTCCAGCGTACTGCGGCATGAAGAGCGGAATTTCCCTGATTGTCTCTAAGTTCAATGTTAGCGTTATTTTCAACTAGCGTTCTAATTGTAGAAGGACTGTCTGTCTGTATTGCCATAAAAAGCGGTGGTTGTCCCATCGCGTTTTGTTCGTCTATGGATATTCCGTGTCTTATAATAACGGGAATTGAATTATTAAGACTCCATCCGACTGCATAGTGAAGTATGTTATTTCCTAAGCCGTCTTTTGCTAGAATGGTATTTGAATTTATTATCCATTCACGCATTGGGGCAGAGGAGAGCGCCAAATAAAGTGGGCTAAGACCCGCTGAATTAACAGAAAAAATGTTAGCGCCGCGCGAGATAAGAAATTCTCCGCTCTCCCTCTGGTTCATCCGTACAGCGATATGGAGAGCGGTGTCTCCTTCCATGTTTCTAGCGTCAACAATCGCTCTTTGATCGAGAATACGCGCTATTTGCTGGGGATTTGCGCTGTTTTTTACAGCGGCGTGAAGCATTGTATTTCCCGCGCTGTCCCTTTGATTTACAGTTTCGGGAGTGATAAGAAGGTTAAAAGTATTTGTGTTACTTCTTGCCGCTATGTCAAAAGGAGTAGTTCCGGTGTTGTCAGCCGCAAATATTTCAGAGCTGTATGTTAATAAAAGCGGAACAATTTGAATTCTGTTTTCCTGAACCGCTATATAAAGAGGTGTTTTTCCCTCGATATTTCTGATATAAGGATCGCTTCCGCCAGCGAGTAATGTCTGTATTACATCGACAGGACGGTTAAGAATAATTGCAATATGAAGGGGAGTATCGCCATGCTCATCGCGAATATTAGGATCGGCTCCTTTTTGTAAAAGCATTGTGGCGACTTCTCTGTGAACTTCGACGGGAATTCCCATATGAAGGGGAGTATTGCCTCTTGCGTCCCTCGCGTTTACATCCGCGCCGTTATTAAGAAACATACTAATCACGTCAATATTTCCCATTCTTGCGGCTTCATGCAGAGGTGTGGCTCCTGACGCGCTTTTAATGTTAAGATCGATATTTTTTTCTAAAAGAAACGATATAAGACCGGTATAATTTGATATTACCGCGTTGTGAATAGGGGTTAGCCCTTCATTTCTACGAATATTGTAATTAGCGCTACGCGCCGCAGGTCCTAAATATTGAAATATCGGATTTTCAGAAAATGCGCCGGATAAAATTAACTGTTCTGCGATTGCCATGTGATTTCTTGAATTAGGACGGCTTAAAGCGTAATCAAGCGCGTTCTTTGAATCATTGTCAGATGCGTTTATGGAGACTTTTGATGAGGGCAGTATTGTAAGAATATCGTTTACCGCGCCTAAATTACCGGCGATTGTCGCCATGTGGAGCACAGTTTTTCCCGTTTTATCGGATAACGCCACAGAATCGGGATTAAGAAGCGCCTTAAAAATTGTATTTCCGTTCTCAAGAGCGAGATACACTGCAGTTGTATTGTTTATTATGGGATGGTGGATATCAGCTCCGCCTGTGGAAAGAACCTGAGTAACCGCGAAGTCATTATTTTCTACGCTTATGCCAAGAGGAGTTTGTCCTTGAAAATCAACGGCATTAGGATTTGCCCCATGAGACAGGAAGAAAAACGCAAGTTGAGGGTCTCTCCTCTCCGCCGCATAATGGAGCGGTGTTCTTCCGTTCGGATCGACGGCATTAACGTCGAATTCGCCAAGAAAATATTTGCTTGTATCTAAATCTCCCCTGCGAAGAAGTTCCCAAATATCTGTAGGAGCCGATTTGGTCGCGCAACTTATTACGACCAATGAAAGAACGCTAAAAACGCATAATGACGCGAAAAGAAATGACTTTTTCATATTTTATCATCGGCAAAAAAAGATTAGGGTATTAGGGATTGACAGAAATACTGATTTTTGATAAAAATATAACGAGGTTTTTCAGAAACTTCAGTTTCTGAAAAATTACCTTAGGAAATCGCATTTTTGTAAGGCTTTAGCCTGAAAAAATGCAAGACTTTAGAGAGAACCAACCGGGTTCTCTCTAAAGTCAGTATTCCTGCGGCCTTGGTGGAACTGGTAGACACGCCAGCTTGAGGTGCTGGTGCCGAGAGGCATGGAAGTTCAAGTCTTCTAGGCCGCAAAAATCTTTTTACGGCTTAATTGCGAAATGCTAGACCGCAATGCTTATTTTGAGGTGAAATAACATGAAGAAACGGGCGCTTGTTAGTGTTTTTTATAAGGACGGCATCCTTGATCTTGCTGAATTTTTGCACACCGGTGGATGGGAGATAATTTCGACAGGCGGTACTTCCAAATACCTGCAAGAGAATAAAATCCCTGTTACGGATGTTTCAGCGGTTACAGGCTTTCCTGAGTGCCTTGACGGACGCGTAAAAACGCTTCATCCGGCGATTCATGCCGGTATTTTGGCTCGCAGGGACGTTCCAAGCCACCTTGAGACCCTAAAAACTCAGAAACTTGAGCCTATCGACCTTGTCTGCGTCAATCTATATCCTTTCTTTGAAAAGGTGCAAGCAGGGCTTTCAAACGAAGAAACCATTGAATTTATCGATATTGGCGGACCGGGAATGTTGCGCTCAGCCGCCAAGAATTTCCGCGATGTAATTGTCCTTACAGACCCGGCGGATTATAACGAAGCGATAAGCGGAATAAAAGCCGGACAAGTGCCGCTGGAGTTTAAGAAGCGGCTTGCCGGTAAAGTGTTCGATTTAACTTCCGCTTATGATGCCGCGATTGCCCGCTATCTGTTAGACGAGGAATACCCAAGATTCCTGCCGGTTTCCCTTAAAATGGGGCAGTCTCTGCGTTACGGGGAAAATGGGCATCAGTCGGCGGCTCTTTACCTGAATACCGACCGTCCCGGTGCGCTTGACGGTTTTGAGCAATTGAACGGCAAAGAATTGGGTTATAACAATATCAGAGACCTTGATGTAGCTTGGAAAGCGTGTTGCGCATTTGGGCTGTCTGCAGACGGGACGATGCCGGCAGGAGAGGACGAAATTAAGCGCCTTATTCCTTCCGCTGTCTCAAGCGGAAAAATCTGCTGTGTTGCGGTAAAGCATAACACCCCCTGTGGAATCGCGCTTGGGGACACATTGCATGAGGCTTATGAAAAAGTTTTCGCGTGCGATCGCGTATCAATTTTTGGCGGCATAATCGCCTGTAATACAAAGGTTGATAAGGCTGTCGCTTTTAAACTTGGCGAGTTGTTTTTAGAGATTGTCGCCGCCCCTGACTTTGATGATGAAGCGCTTGAAATCCTTAAAAAGAAAAAGAACCTTCGCGTTATCAGAATAAGAAAAGCGCCAAAAGAAGCGCACGAATGTATTGCCGTTGACGGCGGTCTTTTAGTTCAACAAAGAGATTTAAGCCTTCTTGACAAGTGGGAAGTTGTAACAAAAACCGCTCCTGAACAGCGGGACATAGCCGACATGATCTTTGGCATGAGAGCCGTAACATTTGTAAAATCAAACGCGATAATGATCGTAAAAGAGCTTTCTGCGACAGGAATTGGCGGCGGGCAGGTTAACAGAATCTGGCCCACAATTCACGCTTTGGAAAGAAGCGCCGCTGTTATGGATGCCGCGACAAAAGAGTCGGCTGATACCGGAGGAAGTCCATGGAGAGACAGCCTTCCTTCGAGAGTTCTCGCCTCTGACGCGTTCTTCCCGTTTGCGGATGTCGTTGACGCCGCGGCAAAAGCGGGGATAAAAGCAATCATACAGCCCGGCGGCTCCATGAACGATAAACTGTCAATCGAAGCCTGCGATAAACACGGAATAGCGATGGTGTTCACAGGTTTGCGGCATTTCAAGCATTAGTACCAATAAGAATATTAACCACGGAGTTCACGGAGGAAGAGGAAGAAAGCTAATCAGAACTCCGTGTTCTCCGTGTCCTCCGTGGTTTTTTCTTCTTGAAATAACATTAGCTGAAATATAAAACTGCGCCTGCGAAGATGTCCATTTTGCGTATTCCCGGAATATTTTTATAAAGACCAACATCAAAACGTTCGTTATGTGCCATTCTGCCAAAGACGCGTCCGTCGGGGGATGTTATGCCTTCTACTGCAAAGAATGAATTGTTAGGATTAAAACGTATATCCTGCGATGAATTGCCGTCAAAATCCACATACTGTGTCGCGATTTGTCCGTTAGACGCAAGGGAGCGGATAAGAGTTTCATCAGCGATAAAGCGTCCTTCGCCGTGAGAAATCGGGACAATGTACTGTGAACCTAATTCAAGGTGGGACAGCCAAGGGGATTTGTTTGAAACTATTTTTGTATTAACAAGCACAGACTGATGTCTTCCGATTGTGTTAAAGGTAAGAGTAGGGGAGTCTTCCGTCATCGCGCGTATTTGTCCGTAAGGCACAAGACCCAATTTTATAAGTGCTTGAAAACCGTTACATATTCCGCAGATAAGACCGTCGCGGTTTTGCAATAGCTCCGTTACAGCGTCTGAAACCGCTGGATTGCGAATAAAAGCCGTTATAAACTTGCCGGAGCCATCGGGTTCATCGCCGCCTGAAAATCCTCCGGGAAAAACAATAGCCTGTGCGCCTCTTACCTCTTTTGTGAATTCTTTAACACTTTGCGCTATATCAGAAGAGCTTAGATTTCGTATAACAAATATTTTTGCTGTTCCTCCGGCTTTTTCTATCGCTCTTGCGGTGTCATATTCGCTGTTTGTGCCGGGGAAAACCGGTATTATAAATGTTGGTTTTGAGCGTCCTGTTTTCTTGTTTGATAAAGTTGGAGTATGTTCATGCTTGTAATAAAAACTCTCAGTTTTTCCTTCTTGTTTTATCAAATACGGATAAACAGGTTCTAATGTGTTTTCCCATGAAGATTGCAGTTTTTCCAACTCAATTTTAAAAGATTTTGTTCTAAGTGTATACTCTTTTGTTGTAGAGCCTAAATATTCGCTCTTTATTCGCAATGGTTCTTCCGTTTCCACGATAAAACCGCAAAAACCGCAACCGGAAAAAAGCTCTGTTTCCGCGAAAAAACCGATACGGTTGCCAAAACACATTTTAATTATAGCTTCCGCAGTGCCGCCGGAGCCGACCGCCCACGCGGAAAGGATTTTTCCCTTCGCGATAAGTTTTTCAACAGTGTCAAAATATGCGCGAATTGCGGCAAAATTCGGCTTTTCATACACAGAAAACGGCGGTTTTATGAGAAAAACTAAACTGTCCGGTTTTTTGAATTCCGGCGTTATAATGTTATCAATTTTTATTGTAGAAACCGCAAATGAAACAAGAGTAGGAGGAACATCAATATTCTCAAAACTGCCGGACATCGAATCCTTACCGCCGATTGCCGCGGTTTCAAGACCGATCTGTGCGTCTAACGCTCCAAGCAAAGCGGCTACAGGCTTTCCCCAGCGTACAGAATCGTCGCGTAACCTTTCAAAATACTCCTGAAATGTCAGGCGGCATTTGCTTCTGCGCCCGCCGGAAGCTATAATCTTAGCGACAGAAAAAACAACCGCGAAAACAGAACCATGATACGGACTTACAGTTGAAATCTCCGGATCAAAGCCCCATGACATAAGAGAGAACGTTTTTGTCTCTCCGTTCAATACGGGTATTTTAGCCGCCATTGTCTGGGCGGGCGTAAGCTGATATTTACCGCCAAAAGGAGCGATGGCTGTAGCGGCTCCTATAGATGAATCAAAACGATCCAAAAGCCCTTTTTGCGAACATATATTAATGCTTGCGATAAAATCTTCAAGTTCTTTCTCGTTCAAAACACGATTTTCGCTGGTTATCGCCTGCGGTTTTGTTACGCGCACTTTAGCATATTTTTTTGCGCCGTTGGAATTTAGCAATTCCCTTGAAATGTCAACTATTGTTTTTCCGTTCCATTTCATTACAAGACGCGGCTCCTTAGTAACTTCCGCAATAATCTCAGCTTCAAGATTTTCATTAGCGGCTAACGCAATAAAATCAGAGGCATCCTCTTTTGCCGTAACAATGGACATCCTCTCCTGACTTTCGCTTATTGCAAGTTCAGTTCCGTCAAGACCTTCGTATTTTTTTAATACCTTGTTTAAGTCAATTAAAAGACCGTCAGCGATTTCACCTACAGAGACGCTTACGCCTCCCGCGCCAAAATCGTTACAACGTTTTATTAAACGTGTGGCAGAAGGATTACGAAAAAGCCGCTGTATTTTTCGCTCTTCGGGGGCGTTCCCTTTTTGAACATCCGCGCCGCAAGTTTCAAGAGAAGTTGACGTGTGTGATTTTGATGAGCCTGTCGCGCCCCCAATACCGTCGCGCCCTGTTCTGCCGCCAAGGAGGATCACAACATCAGAAGGGGACGGAGTTTTTCTTACAACATTTTTTGCGGGAGCGGCTCCTATAACAGCGCCTATTTCCATACGTTTAGCGACATATCCCGTATGATAAATTTCATTCACCATGCCTGTGGCAAGTCCAATCTGATTACCATATGAACTGTAACCTGCCGCGGCAGTACGGCAAATTTTTCGCTGTGGCAACTTACCGGGCAGGGTAGAGGAGGAACCTTGCAGAGGATTTCCCGCTCCTGTTACGCGCATAGCCTGATAGACAAAGGCGCGCCCGGAGAGTGGATCGCGTATCGCCCCTCCAAGACAGGTAGCCGCTCCGCCAAACGGTTCAATTTCTGTGGGGTGGTTGTGTGTTTCGTTTTTGAACATTAAAAGCCAGTCCTGATTCTTGCCGTCAACATCAACTTTTATTTTTACAGAACAGGCATTTATCTCCTGTGATTCATCCAAATCAGAAAGTAGTTTTTTCTTTTTAAGAGCCTTCACTCCTATCGTAGCCATATCCATCAAAGTAACAGGCTTTTTTGAGCGACCAAGAGATGAGCGCAATGACAAATACCTACCGTAACTTTCGCGCAGGAGAGGATCGTCAATTTGTATCTCTTCAATCTCCGTTAAGAATGTCGTGTGGCGGCAGTGATCCGACCAATATGTGTCAAGGACACGGATTTCCGTTACTGAAGGGTCGCGTTTTTCTTCGTCACGAAAATAAACCTGACAAAACTGCAGGTCGGATAAATCCATCGCAAGGTTCATCTCCTTGCGTAGCTCTTCAAGTTTGTCGGAAGAAAGAGCGTTAAACCCGTCAATGAACTCAACGTCTTTAGGAGCCGCGAAATTCTGAACGAGGGTATGCGGTTTTTCCATTTCTGCCTGCCGGCTCTCAACAGGGTTTATAAGCCATGATTTAATACGGACAAAATCTTCATCGCCAATATTTCCGTACAAAGCGAAGATTTTCGATGAATGAATAACCGGTCTTTCTTTCCCCGTAGCAAGAGATATACACTGGGCGCAGGAATCGGCTCTTTGGTCAAACTGACCGGGAAGGAACTCTACCGCGAAAACACGCGCCTCGTCAAAAGGCGGCAGTTTATCATAGACAATATCAACAGGAGGCTCTGAAAAAATCGTGTTTTTGACTGAGTTAAAATCGTCCTGGGAAATGCCCTCGGCGAAATAGCGGTTTATGATCCTGACAGAAGTTATACTTTCCAGTTGAAGTCCAAGCCGTAAGTCCGCCGCCACAGAAACTGCTTCCTGCGCGAAAGCCTGTTTTTTTTCTACATAAATTTCAAAGACACCCATTTTTCCCCTCCCTAAAATTATACAATATTAAATGGGCTCTAGGGAATATGTATCCTCCTCATGTGCGTATACAAAAAGAATTTTTACCACGGAGAACACGGAGGGAAGAGGGGAGAGTATGAAGAATGTACTCACACAAAGGCACAAAGGCACGAAGGAAGATGGAGGAAGGAAAGACGGAATAGTATGAAGGATGCGCTCAACCTGTTGTTCACTTCTCCTTCTTCTTCCCCTTTGTGCCTTTGTGCCTTTGTGTGATTAATTCAGACAAATGTATGTATTTGATTTGCGCCTTAAAGGGAAAAATGTGCTATAATGCTCCCATGAGCTCAAAGCAGGATAGAGTAGCTGAACTTGAGGAGTTGATTAAAAAATATCAGGCGTCGTATTACAATGGGGAAGCGGAAATTTCAGACGGGGAATTTGACCTTCTTTGGGATGAATTAAAGTCCCTGTCCCCGGATAGCCCAGCGCTTAAAAAAATAGGGACTGGACCGGATGTTGATGGTTTCCCCAAAGCACGCCACCTTATTCCTATGGGAAGTCAGGATAAGGCTTCCAACCCTCAAGAATTCATCGACTGGGCGAAAAAAATGGGGATGGAGACGCAAAAAAACACGCCGTTAACCAATGAAAAAACTAGGTTAACGAAAAAATTCATCGTTCAGTATAAATTAGACGGCGCGAGTCTTGAATTGCAGTATGAAAAAGGGACGCTCATCAGAGCCGTAACACGCGGGGACGGCATTATAGGCGATGAGATTACCTTTAACGCGCGGCGCATGAGCGGCACTGTCTCCAAACTTGACGTTTCGTTTACAGGCGGCGTAAGGGGGGAGGTAATCATGACCCACGCTGTCTGGGAGAGTAAATACCAATCAAAGGCGAACTGCCGTAATGCCGCCAACGGGATTATGCGCCGTAAGGACGGACAGGGGTGCGAGGACTTAAATCTCATTGTTTATGACGCGTCCGCCGTTGACGATGACCGTTTCTTTAAGGATGAATTGCAAAAACTCGACTGGTTAAAAAAGCGCGGCTTTCAAACGACAGAAACAAAGTCCTTTACCACAGCTTGGGAAATTATCGATTACCGTGACGAGACCGCAAAAAACAGGGAAAAACTCCCCTTTGACATTGACGGTCTTGTGGTAAAGGACGTAGAGACCGATATGGCTGACCTTCGCAAAGCGCGCCCTGAAAAGCAGATCGCTTTTAAGTTTGAACTTGAAACGGCGTTCAGCGTCCTTCGTGAAGTTATTTGGAGCGAATCGGGCGCGACATACACGCCGATAGGAGTTGTCGATCCTGTACGCCTTGCCGGAACTACCGTAAAACGGGCAAACCTTAACAACCCGGATATGATTCGCGCTATGGGGCTAAAGATCGGCTCCGCGGTTTCTGTGGTAAAGCGCGGAGAAATAATTCCAAAGATCGAAGGGCTTGCCCCCGTTCCGTCTTCTGAAAAAACTCAAGAAATTGACTTTCCAAAAGTCTGCGGCACTTGCGATACAGAACTTGTTGACGGAGGAACAAGGCTTTACTGCCCCAACCTTCAATGTCCCAAGCGTCTTTTACACAGATTAGAAAAGTGGGTTTCCGTCCTTGATATCCGAGAACTCGGCGAAAAACTTCTGCGGCAGTTATTTGAAAAGAACATCAGGCACATTCATGAATTGTACAAATTAACGACTGAGGAACTTTCCGCCTACGACAGAATGGGGGAGTTGTCCGCCGCTAAAGTGATCCGTCATATTCAGACAAAACGGGAATTGTCTCTTTCTGCCTTTGTTGCCGGTTTTGACTTTGAAGGAGTCGCCGAAACAACAATGGAAAAGCTCGTGCTCTCCGGCTTTGACACTCTGGAAAAACTTCGCGCCGCCTCTGTTACCGATTTAAGCGCCGTTTACGGTCTTGGGGAAATAACCGCCTTAGTCATCGTAGAAGGGCTAAAAGAGTGTACGCGCGAAATGGATGCGGTATTAAAAACAGGCGTAATTTCAATTTTAGAGCCGCCGCCGGAAGGTTCCCAACCTCTGCGCTCACTTTCTTTCTGTTTTACAGGAGAGCTAAAAACTATGAAGAGGAGTGAAGCCGAAGAAAAAATAAAATCTCTTGGAGCGCAGGCAAAATCTTCGGTAGTAAAAGGACTTTCCTATCTTGTTACAAATGACATAAGTTCCGGCTCTTCCAAAAACAAAAAAGCCAATGAATTAGGAATCAAAATTATTGATGAGGAAGAGTTCTTGAAACTGATTTCAAACGCTAAAGATACGCCGGCGCAGGGGGAGCTTTTTTAGGAATATTTTCACACAAAGGCACGAAGGAAGAGAAAGAGGGGAAGAAGGGGAAATTTTATCTATTCTTGTTATCCTCTCTTTGTGCCTTTGTGTGAGTATTTGGAAAAGACTGCCTAATAGTAGTTTTCCATTGCTTGAAATCTTTCGCGTACTCTTTGCAGGAATTGCAGTTCACGCTCAATGGTTCTGCGGTAGTTTAGCGAACCATTTTCTATCCTGAAAGCTTCGTCCTGCCAGAAATGAATGCCGGACAGATCAATCCACCTAAAGCGCCTTTCGTTTGCCCTCTGCGCCCAGTTTAAAGCCTCATCCCAGTAATAAAGAGCGGTGCGGTAGCAGGTTTCTGCTGTTTCAAGACTTTCAAGATTTTGGTCCCTAAAATGGGCATTGTAGAAATAAGCGTTACGTTTGTTCCATTTGTTGCCCAAGAAAATGTACTGTTCTATCATTTTTAGATTTATGTGCATATTAAAAAGATAGCGGTATTTTTCCCACTGGATTTCGTTTTCGATTAAGGTAAGAGCGTGAAGAGGATTGGCGAAATCAGCCCTAAGGGCATGTTCCAGCCAGTATATGTTTTCCATGGTATCATCGGGGGACTGAATATAATGCAAATGAAAGAGCCTGTAATACTGCTCTTTGTAGGTTACAAAATATCCGTTTGCCGGAATTGCTATGGCAAACAGAACGAGGACGGCGGTTATTCGAATGGCTATTTTCACTATAACTTAAATATCGGCAGACTTGAAATAATACTCCACACCTGATCGGACACTTCTTCGATGCTCTTTGAGGCGTCTATTGTTTCCACTCTTGCCCCCATACTGCTGTAATTATCCAAAACGGCTCTGTATCTATCGCGTACTTTTTCCTGAAATTCTCTGTATTCGTATATATCGAGGGTCTTTCTCTTGTTCACTCTGGCGAGGGCAATTTCCGGCTCAACATCCAGAAAAATCGTAACTTGCGGTATGCCAAAGCGCGAATTAAGAGCCATCGGCAGTTCATCACCACATTCAATCCCCTGATAAACCAGAGAAGAGCAGACATATCTGTCGCTGACGACAAGTTCCCCCCTGTTTACACGCACGATGATACCGTCATCACCGTATAAATGCTCATTTCTGTCGCAGGCGAAGAGCATAGCGAGGGTTTCGGGGTTAAGAGGCAGTTCTTTTCTCAGCGCAGAGCGTATTAGAGCGCCAATTTGACCGTCTGTAGGCTCAAAAGTGGGAAAAAACACAGGTTTTTCAGTATTTTTAAGGCGTTCGGTGAGTAAAGATAGCTGTGTAGTGGTTCCACTCCCATCTCCGCCTTCCAATACCGCGAAATTGGGAATGATATTCCCCGGAACAACTCCCAACGGTGTCTTCAACTTTGAACTATACTCAAGCGGAGGCACATCCGAGAGTAAATTTACTATAGGTTTTAGACCTGACCTTCGGATATTTTGGCTTGTTTCAGCCGGAACATAACTGCGTGGTATTAGACTAGATTCTCGAAGATTGTTCATTTACAGGTATAATATCACAATTCTCACCTTTTTTAAAGGCAATTCTGTGACTTTTTGCCTGTTAAGGTATTATAATTATAGGGAGCAATATTAAGGAATAATTTTGTCAATTTTTATTAAAAAAGACGGGAAAAACAAGGTTCCCCGTTTAGTCTATATAAAAATTCTCGTCTTTTTTGTCTTAGTTGCCGTTTCTGCGGTTGCTTTAAAGCCGATACAGACCGCTCTCGCACAGGAAATGCAAAGGCTCCGCGTTGAATTTATCGAAAAACTGGAAGAATATACAGGTCTTAATATACATTATTCATCGTTGCGACCGTCATTTTTTGGCTCCTTTGATATAAGAAATCTTTCTTTTAAGAAAGGCGAGATTCCGCTCTTTACGGTTTACCGCGTCAGAATTCACTATTCCATAATTGAGTTACTGTTAAAGAAAAAAACATTTATCCGTACCGTTCAAATAGTACAGCCGGAAATTAACATAGATACTGAAAAAGATAAGGAAACTATAGATATATTGACCTCTCTAATTAAAGCAAAAGAAAACGATAATGAAACGACTTCCGTGAATAAACTATCCGACTTTCTTCCCCGTAATGCCGATTATCAAATCCAGCATTTAAACATTAATATTGTTGACGGTTATTCAGCGTACAAAATAGAGAATATGAATCTTAACCTGAAAGAGAATAAGGGTAAAGTTGAAGTGTTCGGAAGGTTTTACGCTGAGGTCAAGTTAGCTGACATTCTGGAAAAGACAATTATTATCGCGACAGACGCAGGTCTTAACGGGACATATTCAACCGATTTAAATGACGGAAACGCTGAAGTTTCAGTTTACTATATGACATGCTCCCAGCAGGACGGAGTAAAAAAATCAACGTCTTTTTTTAACCCTCCTGTAAATAACGTAACTACCAGTCCTTTATTTAACATGATTCCTTTTAATATTAACATATTTTATAATAATGATACATTTACGGTAAACAGTCCTGCAGAAGATAATACGTTCTTTTTTCAATACAACATAGGAACAAAAGACGTATCGGCGGAAGTACAACTTGATAATTTTAAGCCAAGCGAAATACTGATTTTTCCCCATAATATGAATAATGTAAAAGATTTGCTTTCAATGCAGATAACAGGAAATTCGTCGCTGAGTTATGAAAATGAACGTTTGAATTACGTTGTTGATATTAACGGCTTAAGGGGAGAAAACTCAGCCGATTCAATTTTAATTGACATATACGGAAATGATAAATCGGCAGTTATTAATAATTTCCGCCTTGCCTTTTTTTCTCCTTCAAGCAGGAACGCTTTTTTTAGCGGAGCTGTACAGGCAAGAGGAAACATCGGTTTTTCTCCCCTTACTTGCAATGGGAATCTCTCTTTTGACAGATTCAGTCTTACAGGCGATGAAGATGTTAACGCTGTTTTTAATGTATCAACAAATAAAGGAGAAGTTCACATAGCGGGAGAACAAATTAAAATCGCGCGGGCGCAGTTTGATAATATGGACATTTTTTTATATCCCTCCCAAAAAGATACGGTTGTAACCGCTTCCGCTTTTATAAAAGACAAAGGAGATGTATATCTTGACGCTGTCTATAGCAATGATCCCCGGCAACTCGAAGCCACCCTTGCGTTAGATTCTGTTTCACTTTTTGAAATAGCTGAAGTTTTCCGCCCCTTTTCTGATGACTTAAATCTTTTACCCGCAGTCCGTCCGCTTCTTAAGGATTCTTCGATTAACACCGAGATTTTCTTTTCTACTGACTTTAACAATATTGTGTATAATGCACCAAGTATTGAATTTAATATCGGTTCTAAAAGCGGATTGCTATCATTGTCAGGTACGGATCGTCAGTTTACATTAAGTGAAGGTATATTCAAGGGAAGCGAGCATGATTTTTATTTATCCGCGAATATAAATTTTGCTAATCCTATGGAGCTTGTTTTTAAAGTAAACGCGAATTATCAGGATCTGGCATGGAATGTAGATGGGCAAATACTTGACAGAAACACGTTGATAATTAGCGATCCTGCAGGGCTTCATGTCTATGGGAATGCGTCAAGTTCAGGCGCGATATCAGGTTATGTAGAGGGCATTGATTATCCGATACCTGTAAATTCAAAGCCTGTTTACCTCAATTTTTACACAACATTGCGCTTTAACGCACGAGATTTCTGGAATGTCGATGTAAACCGTTTTGCGGCAAGAGAGGCAAACTCGCCTGCAGGAAACGACTTTCTT
Source organism: Treponema sp. (assembly GCA_031254315.1). GTDB lineage: Bacteria > Spirochaetota > Spirochaetia > Treponematales > Breznakiellaceae > WQXQ01. The sequence continues at coordinate 34,107 of JAIRUQ010000015.1, read as the reverse complement.
AAAATAACAGGAGCCGCGGATCAGAAGGGTGCGAATTTCAAGGATATATTATACAATGATGCTGTCGGTACGCTTACCGGAAAAGCGGACTTTGGCTGGGATATTGATTTTTCAACCATTGAATTTTTTATAGACATAACAGACGGAAAAGAAGCCGGAGAGTTTTATTTTTTTGACGGCATCTTTAGAGATGAACATATCAGCCTTGATATGTCTGTTTCCAATATGCATGTTAACCGTTTTGTAAAATTAAATACTCCTGTTTTAATCAGCGCGGACGCCGCGGTCTTGTGGGATTCTATCGAATCATTTAACGCGCGCCTTAACTTAATATCGCTTGCTTCAAGGGTGGGAAACGATCCTGTTCAAATGTCTGTTATCGCTAATGTTTCCAATGATGAATTAATAATACGAAATCTAAAGATGGACTATGCGAAGATCAGAGTGCTTTTACCGGAATTAGTATTAAGCAGAAGTGAAGGAACCGCTATGGCGAGAGCTGACATCCAAGGTTATGCAAACGGAAAACGGGTAGAGGGAAAAATGGAATTTGACGCAAATTTCGGTCAGGTTGATTCATGGTTGGAATTAACGCAAGCCGTCAATAACTTTGACGGAACCCTTAAGTTTACGGATATTGTTTTTGGAAAAATGGATCAAGATGAGTTTCTTTTTGAATTTGCAGGTAACGAGGGGGCGATTTCACTTTCAGGCGGCGTAAAGGATATGATCAGGCTGGAAATGGACAGCGACGGTAATTTTTTCATGGGGCTTTCCGATCCGGTTCCGATACGCGGGGCTATTTTAGGGACGTTTAAAGACGGAATTTTGGACGCCCGTTGCAATAACTTTTATATTGATATGCCGTCGTTATGGGCATTAACTGCCGATGAGCAGGAATTTTCAATTGCAGGAGGTTATGTCAGCGGACAGATTGATATAAGAGGTCCTGTGGGAAATCCTGAATTTTTCGGGACAGCAAGGGGAACAAGTTTTCGCTTTCTGATTCCAAATTATTTACCAGAAGAATTAAGAGCGGCTCCTTTTAACGTTCTCGCGGAAGGCTATGAAATGACTTTTGGTCCTGTAGTTACTGTTTCCGGTAGCGGTAGTGCAAATTTAAACGGCTGGTTTATTTTTGAAAATTGGGCTCCTGTAAACACCGGTCTTGATATTTCTATCCCGAGGGAAACTCCAATTCCCTATGACATCAACGTAGTAGGGTTTCTTGCTAATGGGACAGCTTCCGGGAACCTTAATTTTAACTTCAACGGAATGGAGTCCTTGATAGAGTTAAGAGGCTCTCTTTTAGCGCATGAAACTGAACTTGGTCTGAATATGGATGAAATCGGGGTTATTACGGAGGCTGAAAACCCTGACAATATGACTATTAACATGATTGTAGAGTTAGCTGTTACCACAGGTTCCATGGTGGAATTTGTCTGGCCTACCAACAGTCCAATTTTAAGGGCAAATCCCGAAATGGGAACTGTAATTCGTATTTCCAGTGATTCTCAGGCGGGACAATTTTCGTTGATCAGCGATGTTAAGATAAGATCGGGGGAACTAAATTACTTTGACCGTACCTTTTATATACGGCAAGGGAGCATAGTTTTCAGGGAGAATGAGACCCAATTTGATCCCCGCCTGACTGCAAGAGCCGAAATCCGCGACCGTTCGGAGTCGGGTCCTGTAACAATCTCTATGGTTATTGATAATCAGCCGTTATTCAGTTTTCAACCGCGTTTTGAAGCATACCCCAGCTTGACTCAACTTGAAATTTATTCTATGTTAGGACAGAATTTCAATATTGTTCAGGGAGATGAAAATTCTGAAGAAGTTCAGCGTTTAATTCTCATCTCAACAACTGATCTTTTGACCCAATTTATCACAAGTTCGGATGTTTTTGCGCAATTTGTGTCTTTACGGCAATTTGAGCGGAAAGTAAGGGACTTATTTGGGTTGGATATGTTCAGTGTAAGGACAAGATTTCTACAAAACGCGGTTGTAACCGGAGCCAGCAATCTTGGGCAGACACCTGTTGACAGAAGTAATAGTGTAGGTAACTATTTCGATAATACAACTGTTTTCATAGGTAAGTACATAGGACAGGATATGTTTATCCAAGGGACGCTCACAATGAGATATGATGAAAACAGCACTTTATTGGGCGGTTTAACGTTTGAACCGGATATCGGAATTGAGTTGAACACTCCTTTTGTCAATATCCGTTGGGATTTTTTCCCATATCACCCGGAAAATTTGTGGGTGAGCGATAATTCAATTACTCTAAGCTGGAGTAAGTCATTTTAGGAGTTTTAATGAGAGTTAGAGTTTTTGCTTTTTTGTTGCTCACAATTACCGTATTTGCTTTTTCTCAAGAAGAGTCCCAAGAGGCTGAGGACTGGAGCTGGTATCAGGGCAAACCCATAAGGGATATTGTTTTTTCTGGATTAAGAAATATGACGCAGAGAGAACTTGACGAGATTATGTCTCCCTACAAGGGGCGTAACTTTGACGAAAATATTTTCTGGGAAATGCAGGGGAAACTCTATGCCCTTGAATATTTTGACCGTATAGAGCCAAGCATCCATCGTGCGACTTCCTCAGGTAATGAAGTAATTATCAGGTTTAGCGTAGTTGAAAGACCTGTTATCGGAAGGATCAGCTTTGTCGGAAACTCCGGTCTTCGCCCCAGGGAACTTCAGGAGGTATTAACTTCCAGGGTAAATGACATTTACAATCAGGCGAAGATCAGGGCGGATATTCAGGCGCTTATCAACAAATACATAGAAAAAGGTTATCCAAACGTATCTATTACGTCATCAGAAACACAAGCCGGGGATTCAACAATAAATCTTATTTTTCATATTACTGAGAATGAAAGAATATCAATATCAAAGATTAATTTTCAGGGGAATACGCGATTTCCCAGCAATACGCTGAGAAGCCAACTTTCTTTAAAAGCTAAATCCTTTATTTTAAGTGACGGGGCTTTTCAGGAAACAAAACTTATAGCTGACAGGGAAACAATAACCAAGTATTACAGAGACAGGGGATATATAGACGCTATTGTAAGGGATGTTACCCGCACTTATGACAGTAATGATCGTGGAACCAATTTGGTTCTTACCTTCATGATAGAAGAGGGCAGTGAATTCAAGTTTGGCGGAGTTACATTCGAAGGCAACATTATTTTTACAACAGAACAGCTTGAAAGACTTGTAACGTCAAAAGTTGATGAAATTGTCAATATGACAAAAGTAGAAATGGATTTACAGCGTGTCGCCGATCTTTATTATGAAAACGGATATATTTATAATTCAATAATAAGAACGCCTAACAAAGATATTCAAACAAATACGCTTTCTTATACTGTTACCATTGTAGAAAGAAGCAGGGCTTACATAGAAAATATTATTATAATCGGAAATTCTAAAACAAAATCGCATGTAATTTTAAGGGAAATTCCATTGGAACCGGGAGATGTATTCTCAAAAACCAAGGTTATGGAAGCTATGCGAAACCTTTATAATCTGCAATATTTTTCAATGATCATGCCGGACACGCTTCAGGGAAGCACCGAGAACCTTATGGATTTGGTGTTTACTTTTGAAGAACAGATGACTTCTGACATTCAATTTGGCTTAACCTTTTCCGGGAGCGCCGACCCTAACGCATTCCCAATATCCGGTCTTATTAAATGGAATGATCGTAATGTCGCTGGAAGCGGGAACGAACTTGGAGCCGAAATAAACTCGTCAGTTATTGATTCACTTACAGTCTCGTTAAATTATCTGCATAGATGGGCGTTTGGGCTTCCGCTTTCTTTGGGCGCTGATTTTTCCACCAATTATTCAAAACGTTATGCGACTATGAATAATCACGCTCCTTTCTTTAATGGCGATGAAGACTACGCTTATCCTGATGGTTTTAATTCCCGCGAAGAATATGCAAATAACAGATATCTTCCTCCGAGGGATTATTTAATGTCCTATGATCAGCTGTATATTTCTTTGGGTCTTTCCACCGGCTACAGATGGAGTACCTTTTTTGGTATCTTTGGCATAAGCGGAGGAGGACGCGCGGGTATAATAAGAAATACATATAATGACGAATTATACAGACCTTTTGATCCGGCGCTTAGAGCGGGCAACAACACATGGATGCCAAAAAATTCATTATGGTTATCGTTTTCTCTTGATCAACGCGACATTTTCTACGATCCTTCGCGCGGATATTATCTTTTTAACCGTACAGGATTATACGGTATTTTGGAGAACGAAAGAGAACATTATATTAAAAACGATTCAAAAGCTGAATATTTTTTGACATTGTTTGATGTTCCCGTAACGGATTCATGGAATTTTAAAAGCGTATTGGGCTTACATGTGGGGTTATCAGTGCTTTTTGGACAACCCGGCAGGGGAACCCCAACGATTGAAGACGCAAATAAACTTGCTGTAGATGGTATGTTTGTAGGAAGGGGCTGGAACACCGAGTACCGTAATAAAGGACTCTTGCTGTTGGATAGCTGGGTAGAATTACGATTTCCTGTAGTACGCGGTATTTTATCATTTGATTTATTTTTTGATGCCGCAGGTGTAGAAAAAACGCAGGGCTATTATTTTGGACAGAACCATGAGGGAGATGACAATTTTACCATAGAAAATATGAGATTTAGCTTTGGAGGCGGTTTTAGGTTTACAATGCCGCAATTCCCAATCCGCCTTAGCCTTCTAAAACGCTTTACAATTGTCAACGGTAATATAAAATGGGAACCGGGAGCTATTTTTGGGGACCCGAATAATCCGGCAATGGGACTAGACCTTGTAATGTCATTTGTTTTATCATATTAGAGGTGGTGTATGAAACGTATTTTATTAGTTTTATTGTTGAATGTAGTTTGTCTTTCCGGAGTATTCGGTCAGCAGATTACGCGGTTTATGGTAGTTGATCTGCCTAGGGTCTATACGACGTTCTTTCAAGAATCAAGAGCTGTAAGAGAATTCCAAGAACGTGCTACAAGGGTACAGAATGAGATTAACAGATTATCCGCCGAAATACTGGAGCTAAGGTCAAGGCACGCCGACGCTCAGCTTGCTGACAATCAGACAGAGGCTCTTAGACTGGAAAACCTGATCAACAGAAGGTCTGAATTTTTAAGGGAATATCATCAGACAAAAACAGCGGAGCTTCAAAGAGACCAGGCAAGGCTTATGCAATCCGGATCGTTTATGACTCAAGTTTATGACGAAATTCGCTATATCGCCGAAAGCGAGGGCTGTAGCGCGGTATTTAACTTGAAAGATACTCCCGGTATTGTCTGGTTCAGCCCAACTGTTGACATAACGGATAGACTAATTCAGAGTTTGCGTACACGATCCAGAAATTAGCTAGTTATGGATTTGTCCCGCACCAGTCCAATGCTCGAACAGTACAGACGCATCAAAAAAGAGCAGGAAGGGAATATCCTTTTCTTCCGTCTGGGTGATTTTTATGAAATGTTCGCGCAGGACGCGCAGGAAGTTTCCGCTCTTTTAAATCTTACACTTACAAGCAGAAACGGACTTCCCATGTGCGGCGTACCGTATCACGCGGCGAAGTCATATATTGCCCGCCTTTTAAAACTTGGAAAAAAAATCGCTATCTGTGAACAGATCACTTCCGGTGAAAAGCAAAAGGTAATGGAGCGCGATGTCGTAGAAGTAATTACGCCGGGCACAACAGTCGATGAAGATTTTTTGGACAGGGGCGCGTCAAATTATCTGAGCTGTCTTGCCTTCTATAAAAATGAACTTTCTTTTTCATATATCGATATTTCTACAGGCGATTTTTTTTCAACCTGCTTTCCCAAAGAAGGAGAAATACTCCGTCAGGAGCTTGAACGCCTTCAAATAAAAGAGATGCTGATACAGGAATCGCTTTTAGAAGAAGAAAAAGAAATCGCCGCCGCGATTTACGATCGCAGTTCTCTCGTCTTAAACCGCCATGCCGACTGGCTCTTTGACATCGCGCAGGCAAAAACAAGACTTGAAAAACAATTTGGGCTTGCCAATCTTAAAAGTTTCGGTCTCGAAGAAAACTCTAGCGAAATTATTTCTGCCGGAACTTTATTGGATTATATTGATACAACTTCAAAGAGTGTTCTTCCGCATATAAGGACGCTAAAAGTATACCGCGACAGCGAATACATGGGCATTGATGAATCAAGCCAGAGGAACCTTGAACTTTTGTGCAATCAAAGGGACGGGGACGTGCGTTTTTCGCTCTTGGAAGTGATGGACGAAACACGTTGCGGCATGGGGCGGCGTCTCTTAAAAAGACGCATTCTCCATCCGTTACGGGATTTACGCAGGATTAATACACGCCTTGACATGCTCGAAGACCTGTACCGCGATCAGGGATGTTTGAGTAAGTTACGCGACCATTTGGGAAAAACTCCCGACCTCCAGCGGCTCTGTTCAAGGCTCGCTATGGATAAGGCACACGGACGTGATATGCTCGCTATTAAAACCGCTATTGATAACTACCAATTAATAATGAGCGAAGTTGGGACAAAAAAAATCTTATTTGAAGCCGAAGAAAACGCTCAAAGTATCAATTTTGACGATCTTGTAAAAATACAACAACTGCTTGAAAGGGGAATTTGCGACGAGCCTTCTATTGTTCTTAACGAAGGCAATTTGATAAAAAATGGTTACAACAGCGAATTGGACGCTCTCAAGGAAATGAGAGACAACAGCAGGCAGATTCTTGAGGAATATCTTGAAGAGGAGCGGCAGAAAACAGGGATCACAAGCCTGAAAATACGCTACAACCGCCTGATTGGTTATTTCTTCGAGGTAACAAAGACAAACCTTGAAAAAGTCCCCAAACATTTTATCAGGCGGCAGGGAATTGTAGGCGGAGAACGTTATACGACAGATCGCCTTTCTGCCCTTGAATCAGAAATTAACGGCGCTGTGGACAAGGTAGTTGAGCTTGAAAGAAAGCTCTTTCTTGAAATCCGCGAAGAGGCGAAAAAATCGCTCTTTCTTATTTCTGCCGCCGCTCGCCGCCTCGCTGAACTTGACGCATCTCAATCGCTCGCGAAGGCGGCATCAATAAGGGGCTGGGTTCGCCCACAGCTTAACAACAGCGGCGAAATGGAAATTTTTGAAGGACGCCACCCTGTAGTAGAAGCGCACCTCAGCAGAGGCGAGTATATACCCAACGATATTCTGCTTGATACAGCCACAGGCAAAATCTCCTTCGCGATGATAACAGGTCCCAATATGGCGGGAAAATCCACATATTTGCGCTCGGCGGCTCTCATAACAATAATGGCGCAGGCAGGCAGTTTTGTACCGGCAAGGGAAGCGAAGATTGGACTGTGCGACCGTATTTATTGCAGGGTAGGGGCGTCCGATAACCTCGCGCGAGGGGAGTCAACCTTCCTTGTTGAAATGAACGAGACGGCTTTTATCCTGAACACCGCGACAGAAAAGAGCCTTGTAATCATGGATGAGGTCGGCAGAGGGACGGGAACAAACGACGGGCTTTCAATAGCGTGGGCGGTAAGCGAGGAGCTATTGAACAGGGTAGGGTGTAGGACGCTTTTTGCCACCCATTTTCACGAGCTTTCGCTCTTGTCGCATCCGCGCCTTGAAAACCGCTCAATGGAAGTTTTGGAGCAGGGAGAAAAGATTGTCTTTCTGCGAAGACTAAAAGAAGGTCCTGCCGCCGAGTCGTACGGTATTCATGTAGCTATGCTTGCCGGAATTTCGCAGAGCGTCGTTAAAAGAGCCTCACAGATAATGGATCTGCTAAAAAAGAGGGATGCCGACCTCGAATTATCGTCACTAAGCGACTTTTCTGCTAAGAAAGATACTTTGGTTAACCAAGAAAAAATTAAGGTTAACCAAAATAATGCTGTATTAAGCGAAAAACAGGTGAAAATACGGAATAACAAGAGTGAGGATGATGCTCCTTCGCTGTTTGATTGATGGGTATCCCTAAAGAAGAGAGAAAGAAAGAGATCAACGAATTGCACGAATTGTACTAATGAACACGAATAAATACTTGAGACTAAGAAAATAGAGCTACAGGACTGTGGTATTGCCTTTTATACATTTTAGTTTTAATTAACACATTTTATGTTACATCAATATGTTTTTGGTTTAGTTTTTTCATGTTATTCTCTATTATTTTTTAATTAAATCCGGTATTTAAATGACATCCTAATACCTCAATTTCATAATAAGGATAATCAAATTCACTATGGATTTGGGGAATTAAAACGATAACAGCTATTCTATTTTCAAAAGGACTTCTTACATACCTAAATCTTAAATTATCTGTTATATTATTAAGAGCCCATGACCGATACGCATATACAGAATTTAGTTTCTTTTGACTGCTTTGGTTTCTTCTTATAAGTATATCTATTAATAATCTATCTAAATTTGGCGATTCCCTTCTTTCATTAGCGCCAAAACATTCATATGTATAATTATTCCATCTATACGGGAATTCGCCAATAATACCGGCATTAGGTTCAATGTTAAAGCGATTCACTATTTCAGAGATAAAGGCTTGCGAAAAATTGGTTCTTTCAAAATCACGGTAATCCCCCCTCCAAATGATTTCATCAGTAACTAAATTTTTAATATAATAAGTTCTAGAACCATAAAAACTCATGAATGTTTGATAGAAAATATTTCCGTCTCTGCTCCACCCAAGAATAGTTATGGGTTGACAATCGGAAGGGAGTCCATAATTATTAGCAAGACTAAAATCATAGTTATTATAACTTATTCCGGTTATGGAAAAAAGCCTGTCAGAAAATTCAGGAACAGGAGATACTTGAGAATATACATTGCTTATTATTAATATTGTATAGATAATTATAAGTATTCTATTATTCATTTTTACCTCTGGTACTCACTTCCCTTTTAAATAAACTCCTGCGTCAAAGGGCATCAGTAATTTACTCATCGATTCGTTATTCATAATTGCTTTAATTATTTGAGAGGCAAGCTCGGCGGATTGGACAACTTCAAGACCGTCAATTTTATCGGCGTAATTGGAACAACAAACTGTGTCGGTTACAATCATTTTGCTTAAAAGCCCTTCACGCGAAAGGGCTTGAAGTTTCTCGACGGCAGGCGGCGAAAAAAGAGCGTGTACGGAAATTAAGTTTATATCTTTTGGTTTTAAGAGAGCGAGGGCGCGGATGAGTTTTTCTACAGATGTCGCAGTATCTACCATATCATCAACTATCCAAAGACTTTTATTTTCAATCGGCTCGGCGGAAAGTATGTTAATTGACTCCACCGAATTGGGTTTGGAATAGTCTCGCTGTTTATGCGCAACGACAAGCGGTGCTCCAAATGAGTTTGCGAAAACTCTCGTCAGTTTTTCACCGCCGGCGTCTACCGAACAAAAAGCCCATTGATTACGCACTTCGTTTTCCAGCTTTTCGGTGGTTTTGATATAGGTGTCACAGAGGTATTTTTTTAACAGGGTAAGGGCAGGTATGTCGTCAATGGCGCAATGGGCGGGATCGAGCATTGTTTTTGACTTGTCGGAATGAAGCTGAAAAGTGATGACATGACGCGCGCCAAGACTGGAAAGGGTTTTTAGGTGAACCCACAAGCCGACAGAACCGCGCTTGGTGGTGCGGTCGGAACGCGAACAGGAAATAAACGGCTCAAAAACAATAACCCTATTCGCCTGACAGCGGATCAGCGCGTCTACAGCGTGGTACAACTCAATTTTTCCCTCTTCTACGCCAACCCCCGCTTCGTTCCGCGCGCTTGATGAAAAGAGGATCACGTCTTTGCCCCGAATCGATGAGCTTACCGAAACTTCCATTTCGCCGTCGGCAAAACAGTCGGTTTTAAGAAGATCAAGCCCATTTATCTGATCGGTTATTTTTGAAAAACACAAATATTTGGATAGATATTGAATTACCTGAGAAGCGTAACCTCGCGTAGAACGTGTCGCGCAGACAACAAATGCGTTCATATATTCAGTATGCCCGAATTTTGCTATAAATACAACTCGAATGAGCCCTGCTTTATATAACTCAACATGATAAGATAGATGTTCAAGAGGAAGAATTTACCACACGCCAAAGCATGCACCGCGTCAAGCGGTGCGGATGGATAAGTCAGCACGGCGAGGCGCACAAAAAACGTGGCTAATATGAAAAGAGTACGAAGGCTTTAGCCTGAGTAGTGCGCCTTGGACACGGAGTTCACGGAGGAAAAGAAAGAAATCTTACCAAAACTCCGTGTCCTCCGTGGTTTATTATTCTTAGGACAAACCCCTGAGACTCATAAAAAAAGGCAAAAACTACTTGACAAATATGTAGTAGTATGTAGTAATTAATCTTGGAAAATGATATAATATTTTCAGTTTCGATAAAGCGCCACTCATCTGCGCGCCATATATAGGGGAGGAGATAATTATGGCAAAGTCAAATGACACAGAAAAAACCAGAGGCAATCCTAACGCTTCAAGCGAGGAAAAAACAAAAGCTCTGGAAGCGGCCCGGCTACAGATTGAAAAACAGTTTGGCGCGGGATCATTAATTAAACTTGGGGCGCACAACGCCGCCGCAGGCATTGAGGTAGTGCCGTCAGGTTCTATCCTTTTGGACGAGGCTCTTGGAATAGGCGGCTATCCACGGGGCAGAATCATCGAGATTTTTGGTCCTGAATCATCAGGAAAGACGACTCTCGCCCTGCACGCGATTGCCGAGGCTCAAAAATTGGGCGGAAACGCGGCGTTCATCGACGCTGAACACGCTCTCGACCCTGTTTACGCGAAAAACCTTGGCGTCAACATCGATGATTTGTGGGTTTCTCAGCCGGACAACGGAGAGCAGGCAATGGAAATCACCGAAAGCCTTGTCCGCTCAGGCGCGGTAGATGTAATTGTAGTGGACTCTGTTGCCGCCCTCACTCCGCAATCGGAAATAGAGGGCGAAATGGGTGACGCTCAGATGGGCGCGCAGGCTCGCCTTATGAGTCAGGCGTTGCGCAAACTTACAGCGACGATTGGTAAATCGCGGACAATACTGATTTTCATCAATCAAATCCGAATGAAAATAGGCGTCTTTTTCGGCAACCCCGAAACCACAACCGGCGGAAACGCGTTAAAATTCTATTCATCGGTGCGCCTTGAAGTCCGCAAGACAGAAACTATTGAAGTTTCAAAAGACGCGGACGCTATCGGAAACAGAGTGCGTGTAAAAGTTGTTAAGAATAAAGTCGCGCCTCCGTTCAGGCGCACAGAGATGGAACTGCTGTTCGGCAAGGGTATTTCCGCGACAGGGAGCCTTTTAGACTGCGCGGTAAAGTACGACATCATCAAAAAGAGCGGCGCGTGGTATTCCTACAACGAGGAGAAAATAGGGCAGGGCAGGGACAACACCCGCGAATACCTTGAACAGCATCCCGATCTCTTAAAAGACCTCGACATAAAACTGCGTAAGCAGATTTTCCCCGGCAGAGAATTCCCTCAGCCAAAAACCGCTACGGAAAAACCCGCGAAGAGCGCGAAATCGGCGAAAGAAGAAGAGCCAAGCGCAAAGAGTGCGAAGGAAGAAGAGAAGAGCGAGGGGTAGAGTCACACGAGGCACAGAGATGGTGTTGCACATCATAGCGTCTTTGTGCCTTGTTTCAATGAGCAGGGAGGTATCGGCGTAGTTAGTAGAGGCGTAGAGATTACTCAATGAGCAATGAAAAGAGTTGCTTTTCTTCGATTGCTCGTGCGTTCGGAATTAATCGCCATTGCGCAAAGCCTGCTGTTTACGCTTAGCTCTCTAATTACGCTATTGCTCATTGGCTAATCTCGCCGCGTTTTGTCCAACGCCGGGTGCGCATCATGGCAGGCGGTGAGTGAGAAGTCCGATAAGAAAATTTAACCACGGAGGACACGGAGTCTTGCTTAGATTTCTTCTTCCTCCGTGATCTCCGTGGTTAATATTATTCCATCTTCCATTGCTCATTAGCTAAGCTCTCCGAGTCATGTTCGTACGCCGCAATCTCATTGCTCTTTGCTCATTGCCCACTGATGTAAAAAATGATATAGTAGAGTAGTTCTTAACTTCATTATAAAATTGTACTTGAGGGGGTCTTGGTTCTATGAAAAAAGTAGCTGTTCTCATGGGAAGCGACAGTGATTTGCCTGTTATGGAAAAAACATTCAAAAGATTAAAGGATTTCGGCATTCCTTTTGAAGCGCACATCATGAGTGCTCACCGCACGCCGGAAAAAGCGGCTGATTTTTCTGCGAATGCGAGAAAAAACGGCTTTGGCGTAATTATCGCCGCAGCAGGAATGGCGGCTCATCTTGCCGGGGTTCTTGCGGCGCATACTACGCTCCCTGTGATTGGCATTCCGATAAAGTCATCATTGGACGGATTTGACGCGCTCCTCGCCGTCGTGCAGATGCCTCCCGGCATTCCTGTTGCCACCGTAGCCATTGACGGCTCTGACAACGCGGCGATACTTGCCGCTCAGATTCTCTCCGTAAGCGACGACGCTCTTGCCGAAAAACTCATCGCTATGAAAGCCGACATGAAAGAAAAAGTCAGCCAAAAGGACAGCCAGCTTCAGGAAAAAATATCCTAGAGAAACAGATAAATTATGAAAGACAGTTACAGTGAAAGTTATAAAGCCGCAGGAGTTGATGTTACATCAGGTTACCGCGCGGTTGAGTTGATGAAAAAACACATCGAGCGGACAAAGACAAAAGGTATGATCGAAGGCATTGGCGGCTTCGGCGGACTTTTCGCCCTTCCTAAATTAGCAGGTGAACCTGTGCTGGTCTCAGGTACGGACGGCGTGGGCACGAAGTTAAAAATAGCGATGCTCTTGGACAAACACGATACTATAGGAATTGACTGCGTTGCGATGTGCGTAAACGACATAATCTGCGCCGCCGCCCAGCCATTGTTTTTCCTTGACTACATCGCCCTTGGCAAAAACATTCCTGAAAAAGTAGAAAAAATAGTAAGCGGCGTAGCGGAAGGCTGTGTTCAGGCAGGAGCTTCTCTTGTCGGAGGAGAGACGGCGGAGCATCCGGGAATGATGAAAGAAGATGAATACGACATAGCAGGGTTTTCAGTCGGTATTGTAGAAAGAAGCAGAATACCGGACAAAAACAACGTAAAACCGGGCGACGCTATTATCGCCCTGTCCTCATCAGGCGTTCATTCCAACGCTTTTTCGCTTACAAGAAAAGTTTTTAACATTGATTCTGATACAAATATTATACAAAAACATTTTAATGAACTTGGAAGAACATTAGGCGAAGAACTTTTAATTCCTACAAGAATTTATGTTAAATCGATTCTCGCTCTTTTAGAAAAAGTCAAGGTTCATTCTTTATGCCACATAACAGGAGGCGGCTTTTACGAAAATATCCCCCGCGCTTTTAACGACAATGTAGGAGCGGTTATACAAAAGAGCGCGATAGAAATTCCCCCTATTTTTAACTTGATAGCCTCTACAGGAAAAGTCCCCGAAAGGGATATGTTCAACACTTACAACATGGGCGTTGGCATGTGTGTGATAACAGCAAGTGAAGACGCTGATACTGCCATGCGCGTTTTAAGTTCAAGCGGTGAAAAAGTAGCTGTAATCGGCGAGATACAGGCAGGAATGTCAGGAGTTGAAATTAAATGACGCGCATAGCAGTCCTTGTAAGCGGAGGCGGCACTAACCTGCAAGCATTAATCGACACCCAAGAAAGCGAAGGTCTTGGAGACGGGGAGCTGTCTCTTGTCGTCTCTTCTGTGCCGGATGTTTTTGCTCTTGAACGCGCTGAAAAAGCAGGAATTAAATCGCTTGTGTTAGACACAAAAAATTACGCGAAACAATCAGAATTTGACGCCTCTCTTTCTTCGACATTATCTGAACATGATATAGGTCTTGTAGTCCTTGCAGGGTTTTTATGCGTCATCGGACAAAAGACGCTTTCTACGTTTGAAAACCGTATAATAAACGTTCATCCTTCTTTAATTCCGTCCTTTTGCGGCAAGGGATTTTACGGACTTCATGTTCACAAAGCCGCTCTTGAAAAAGGCGTAAAGGTAACGGGGGCAACAGTCCACTTTGTAAACAATGAAATAGACGGCGGTAAAATTATTTTGCAAAAAGCGGTGGATGTTTTAGCGGATGACACGCCGCAAACTTTACAACAGCGTGTAATGAAAGAAGCGGAATGGGTAATTTTACCAAAAGCGGTCAGAATGTTCTGTAACGGAGAAATTAAATGAAAGTGCTTGTAATAGGCTCAGGCGGCAGGGAACACGCGATAATCAAAGCGCTTAAAAAAGAAGAGCGTATCAAACAAATTCTTGCGGCTCCCGGAAACGGCGGAATAAACTGCGACGCTGAATGTGTCCCTATAAAAGCGACAGATATTTCTGCGGTAAAAGAATTTGTTTTAACAAATAACATAAATTATGTTATTGTCGCCCCTGATGATCCGCTGGCTCTTGGTATGGTAGACGTGCTTGAAAAAGAGGGAATACGCTGTTTTGGACCAAACAAGTCTTCTGCTCGTATAGAGAGCAGTAAGGTTTTCTCAAAAAATCTAATGAAAAAATACGGCATTCCAACCGCTTCTTATGAAACTTTTTCTGATATAAAGCAGGCGTTAAGTTATGTAGAATCAAGCTCTTTTCCGCTGGTTATAAAAGCTGACGGTCTCGCTCTTGGAAAGGGTGTTATAATCGCTGAAAACAAAGCGGACGCGATTACAGCGGTAAACTCAATTATGCTTGAAAAGAAATTTGGAGAAAGCGGTTCAAATATCGTAATTGAAGAATTTTTGACGGGACCGGAAGTAACGGCGCTGTCCTTTACAGACGGAAAGACCATTGTCCCGATGATCTCCTCGATGGATCACAAACGTGTCTTTGACGGCAACAAAGGTCCCAACACAGGCGGCATGGGCGTAATCGCGCCAAACCCTCACTACACTAAAGAAATCGCCGCTGTCTGCGAAAAGACTATTTTTCTACCGACTGTCAGCGCCCTTCAAAAAGAAGGCTGTCCGTTCAAGGGCTGTCTGTACTTTGGGCTTATGTTAACCCCGCGCGGACCTATGGTTATCGAATACAACTGCCGTTTTGGAGACCCGGAAACGCAGGCAATTCTTCCGCTCTTGGAAACCAGCCTGTTTGACATTATGTCCGCCGTTACGGACGGAAAACTCTCCGAGATCGATATTCGCTGGAAAAACGCCCACTGCGCCTGCGTAGTAATGGCAAGCGGCGGCTACCCTCAGAGCTATAAAACCGGATTCGCTATCAACGGGCTTAATTCCGCAGGAGGCGTTGAAAATGGGGCGGTTATTTATCATGCCGGGACGGAGTACAAAGAAGGCGGCTTTTTTACCGCAGGAGGACGGGTTCTTGGCATAAGCGCGACCGGAAATACACTGGAAACTGCCCTTGAAGAGGCTTATAAAACCGCCGGGAAGCTCACTTTTAAGGACGCGCATTATCGAAAAGACATTGGAAAATATTGACAAATATGGTATAATATAACTAGGAGTTTTTTAATGAGAAAACAAGCTTATGTTTTTATAGCGCTTTTCGCTATCATTTTCTTTACATCAATTCCCCATGCGGACGCACAGCCAACAGCTAATCCCACAGCCATTGAACAATTCAGGCGTAGTTTAGAGTATCTGATGATTGGCGATTATTACAATACCATTCTTACCTGTAATCAGGTAATCAGGATTGATCCCAATTCCGCAGTTTATTACGTTGTAAGGGCTCGCGCATACTATGAAATGAACAGTTTTGACAATGCGATTGCCGACTGTAATCAGGCGTTAAGGATAGACAGAAATAACGCCACAGCTTATACAATCCGCGGAAACAGCTTCTCAAAACAGGGCAATAATACAAGGGCGATGCAGGATTGGCGGTCGGCTCTCAACTTAAATCCGGGCATTGAGGAAGCAAGGAATAATCTTGATGCGGCAAGCCAACAAAGTAATTGATAAATCCTGATATATATGATATAATCATACATTCATGACAAAAAAGCCTTTTTTTACTTCAGGTCTAAAATTTTCATGCAATCGTTGCTCTTCTTGTTGCCGCTATGACTCAGGCTTTGTTTTTCTGTCGGAAAAGGACTTAAATAAATTGATGTTTGCCCTAAATATGGACAAAGACAGCATAATAAAAACATATTGCCGGTGGGTTACCGACTGGAAAGGGGATGAAGTTCTGTCATTAAGGGAAAAATCCAATAAAGACTGTATTTTGTGGGACAGCGGATGTACCGTATATACGGAACGTCCCCTGCAGTGTGTTACTTTCCCCTTTTGGGATTCAATAGTCTCTTCGGCTGAATACTGGGAAATCGCAGGAACCGGATGCCCCGGCATTAATAACGGAGATTTACACACGGAAAAAGAAATAGAGAGCGCTATTGAAATGCGCGCTTGTCAACCGATAATCAACAGAACAGGAGCAGATTTATGAAGATACATTTTTGGGGAGTACGCGGCTCTATTCCTACACCTGTATCGCCTTCCCGTATTAAAAGCAAAATTTCCGCGATTGTAGAACAGATCACTCCCGAAGACCTTGCGACCGCCGAATCCCGCGAACGCTTTTTAGCCGGTCTTCCGCCTTGGCTTTTCGGAACGGTCGGCGGAAACAGTCCCTGCGTAAGCGTTACGTTTGATGACGCCGATGAAATGATTGTTTTTGACTGCGGCTCAGGACTACGCGAATTGGGAATGGCTCAAGTCTTTGAAAAAAGAAAAACAAACCATTTTCATATTTTCCTTTCACATTTTCATTGGGACCATCTTCAGGGACTGCCTTTTTTCGGTCCGGCTTATAATCCAACCGCAAGTATCGAGTTTTATTCGCCTGTAGGAGGGCTGGAAAAAATATTGGGCGGACAGATGACTAATCCGTATTTTCCGGTTTCTATGGATGTTATGGGAGCAAAAAGAACTTTTCACTATATGGAAAAAGACGTTGAAATTTCAGGGCACACAATCGGCATGAAAAAGATGAACCATCCCGGTGGTTCTTACGCTTATTGTGTAGACGAAAAAGGCAAACGCTTTATATACGCGACAGATACGGAACTTACGCCCAGCGATTTTGAAAAGAACGATGAAAACGCCGCTTTCTTTTCGGGAGCCGATTTGCTTGTAATTGACTGTCAGTACACTTTGGGCGAAGCTATCGAAAAGTACAACTGGGGGCACAGCGCGTTTAGTCTCGCGGTAGACTTTGCGGTCAACTGGGGAATAAGGCACATGGTCATGTTTCACCACGATCCTACTTATGATGATGAAAAAATTTACGGATTACTGCAATCCGCTCGCTGGTATCTTGAAAGAATGAATTTAAAAGGAATTGATTTAACCCTTGCATACGAAGGGCTTGAAATTTCAATATAGGGAACTTCAAAAAACTAAATTTTTAGAGGTTCTTATAGTCGGGGAATTTATTGGCTAAACGAAAAAAGAAAAAAATAAATATTTTTTCCGGTTTATTAAAAATAATTACCGTTCTTATCCTGCTTATTATAATAATGGTTCCGGTATTTATCGGCGCGTTTATTTATTTTAACTCTCCTGTAACAGATGGAAGACCGGTATTTATTATGGAAAGTGATGCGATAAGGTTAGATGAAGACGGCAATTACATAATTGATATACGCAGGGGAGAGAGCGCTCAATCTGTAGGAATGCGACTGGAAAGAGCCGCTATTATCAGCAACAGATATTTTTGGAATTTACTTTGCCGTCTTGACGATGAGCCGATTAAATCGGGAACATACAGGATTGAAATGCCGGCGACCCAGATGGCTATTCACCGCGTACTTGTATCCGGCAAGGAGATTTTGCACAGGGTAACAATTCCCGAAGGCGCTACTATTAAAAACACGGCAAGATTACTTGAAGAAGCGGGAATATGCTCAGCGGAAAATTTTCTTGCCTCTTGCAGAGATACGGGAATAATAAGTGAGTACGGAATCCTAAATACTTCAATGGAAGGCTACCTTTTCCCCGATACTTACTATTTTCCCGGTGATTATCCCGCTGAACTAACCGTAAGAAAAATGGCAGATAACTTTTTTACCAATCTTGAAAACATCGATCCGTTGATTCGTACAATGTCCATGCGCGAACTAAATGAAAAGGTAATAATCGCTTCTATTGTCGAACGTGAATACAGAGTAGCAGAAGAAGCGTCCTTAATGGCTGGAGTTTTCTATAACCGTATTCGTATAAATATGGCGTTACAATCATGCGCGACTGTCGTGTATATAATTACAGATATTCAAAACAAACCTCATCCGAATATTTTGTTGTTTGCGGATTTAGAAATTGTCAATCCGTATAATACATACATGTATCCGGGTCTGCCTCCCGGACCAATTTCCGCTCCGGGGAATGTCGCATTACGGGCGGCAATTAATCCGCAAACGACAGGTTTTCTGTACTTCCGTCTTGAGGATGTCGCAAGCGGCAGACATTATTTTTCCCGGACTTATGACGAGCATATTGTCGCCGGACAGCTTATTACAAAACCATCATGGCGTTAATATCAAAAGCTACTATTCAAGAAGTCAACAACAGACTCGACGCGATTGCTGTAGTCGGCGATTTTGTCCGTCTTGAAAAAAAGGGCGGACGCTGGTGGGGCAGATGCCCGTTTCACGGTGGAGGGCAGGAAAAAACCCCTTCCTTCAAAGTAGACCCCGACTTAAAAATGTACCACTGTTTTGGCTGCGGCAAGGGCGGCAGTGTTATCAGCTTTGTAATGGAAATGGAAAAACTCTCCTATCCCGAAGCGATAAAGGTCCTTGCCAAAAAGAGCGGAGTAGAGATCATTTATGAAGAAGGACCCTCTGAAGAAAACGAAAATGACAATTCTTTAAGAGAAGAACTTTTTGAATTATACAGAAGGACAACAGTCACATTTCAGCATTTTTTACTTGAAAAACCGGAAGGAAAGAACGCTCTTAATTACCTAAAAGAAAGGGGCGTAAACTCACAAATGATCGACACCTTCAAACTTGGATACGCTCCACAAGACCGTAATTTTCTGCATAAATTTTTAAGACAAAAAGGCTACTCGGATGATTTTCTTGAAAAGAGCGGGCTGTTTTCTTCAAGGAACAAGAGCTTTCCCATGTTTTCAGGCAGGCTTATGTTTCCCATTACGGACAGGCAGGGAAGGATTGTAGCCTTTGGCGGAAGAGCGTTGCCCGGCATCCTTCAAAGCGACGGTAAAGAGCCGCCAAAATACATCAATTCACCGGAAACTGAGATTTATAAAAAGGGGCAGACCCTTTACGCGATAGACCTCGCGAAATCTGAAATGAGGACAACTAAGACCGTATACCTTGCCGAAGGCTACATGGATGTGCTCGCCCTTCATCAGGGTGGGGTAGTCAACTCCGTAGCCCCCCTTGGAACCGCTTTTACGGACGAACAGGCAAAATGGCTAAGCCGTTGGGTTGAAAAGGTTGTCCTTATTTTTGATAACGATGAAGCAGGGCAGAAAGCGGCTTACAAGGCGATTATCACCTGCAGAAAAAACGCTCTTTCCTGCTCGATTGCGTCCTTAGAGGAGGGGCTAAAAACCGAAACCGGAGGCGAAAATGCCGCAAATATTAAAGATCCTGCTGATATTTTGCAAAAATTTGACGCTGAGATATTGAAAAAAGTCTTGAAATTTACTATAAATGACTTTGAATACCTAATTGTACGCGGCAACTCTCAATATGCGGCGAAGGGCAATATTAACCGGGCGGCTGAATTCATGTTTCCTTATCTGGAAGCGCTTGATTCAGAAATTGACCGCTCTGATAGTATAACCAGAATCGCGGATATTTACAAGATTGAGCGAAGCGCGGTACAAAAGGATTATTCGCACTGGAAATCTACAGGGACGAAGGACTTTAGCGAAAGGCAGGATGACGGCATTAAGCCGAAACTGCACGTTAGTAGAAATGAAGAACTTACCCTGCTTGCGAATGTAGCTGTAAATACGGAGTTGTACCCGGATTTCCGTGCCGCTGTCGAGATTAAAGATATTGATGACTTGGCTGCGAAGGAGCTTTTCATCGCGTTGGAAGAGTGCTTTAAGCACGGACAGAGCGGAATAGACGCTCTTTTATCCAGAATTGATGATGAAGCTTTGCGTAATTTTGTCGCAAGTCTGGGAACATCAGGTGAGTTTAAAAGCGAGATGGAAGGAATTTCAGCCCGCGATCCGCGCAGGTTTATGGAGGATGGTATAAAAAGAGTCAGGATAAAAATACTTAAAAAAAGGATTACAGAAATAAACGCTCAAATGCGCGAAAGCGAACGCTCTTCGCAGGATTTGAATATTGATGAATTACTCGCTGATAAAAAGATTATAGATTCGCAAATTCGAAAACTAGAGGGAAGATAATTGATGTTAAAGAAGCTAAATTTTATAAATAAAAAGACATCTCCGCTTTTTAAGCATTTTGAAAAAAGACCCGTACATAGAATCAATTTTAAGAAAGAACAAGCCGTAAACGCCACAGGCGCACAAGGCTTAGAACTTGGACAGGATATTTCTGATCCGGCTATCTTAAAATTGCTTGAATACGGAAAGTTAAAAAGAACACTTTCTTACGAAGAACTTTCTGACTTTCTGCCTGAGCATATAACAAACTCCGATAAAATCGAAAGCGTTCTTGCCCTGCTTGAAGCGAATAACGTTCAGTTGATAGAAGAAGAAGGCTCCTCTGAAGAAGATGAGACAGATACCCGTAAAGGGCAAGAAACTGCCAAAAAAAGAACGGCAACCGGCGATAAAGAGTCTTCGCTTGTAGACGATCCTATAAAACTCTATTTGCGCGAAATAGGAAGAGAGCACCTGTTAACCGCCGAGCAGGAGATTGAACTTTCCAAACAAATGGAAGAAGGCGAAAAAACTGTCATAGAAGTTATAAAAAAATCCGGCATGATAATACCCGAATTCTATTCAATCACACAAAAAGCTTTTTCTAAAAAAGACATGAGGGAGCTTAACCTTTCCAAAAAAGAAATAACAGAGCACATGGCGGAATACCGTAGATTAAACAGTTTCTACAAAGACACATTACGCGCAACTCAGGCGGACTTAAAAAATTACATGGAAGTAAAAAAACAGCTTATTTCCAAAGATGAAGATTACAAAGAAGACAAGGAATGTTCTGTTATTCGCAGACGAATAATGAAAGCCGTTAAAAATACCCAGATACATCCTGATGAAATACAGTCGTTCTCTGATAAATTTATTATATCTTCAAAAAAAATCAAACGCTATATAAAAGAGCAGGAAAGACTTGAAAAACACCTTAGAGTAGGCTCATTAAAAGAACTTCGCACACTTGGAAGGTTCCTTACAATCAAGGAAGAGCGTGAAAAACTTGAAACTGAACTTGGGCTTTCCGCCGATGAAATTAAGGAAAAAATCAGACTTATTCAGGTGACGGATAAGAAATTGAGGACTATTGAGATAGAATTTGAAGAGTCAATAGAAAGCATTAATCAGATGGCAAATGAAATATTCCACGGCAGAATAATGATGAAGAACGCAAAGGATAAACTTATAAGAGCAAACTTGCGCTTGGTTGTTTCAATTGCCAAAAAATATACAAATAGGGGACTTCATTTCTTTGACCTTGTGCAGGAAGGAAATATCGGTCTTATTAAAGCTGTAGAAAAATTTGAATACCAAAAAGGCTTTAAGTTTTCGACTTACGCGACATGGTGGATAAGACAGGCAATTACCCGCTCAATTTCGGATCAGGCAAGAACAATCCGAGTCCCTGTTCACATGATCGAACAGATCAATAAAGTTGTTCGTGAGGCAAGACAGCTTTTACAAACCCTCGGACGCGAGCCTTCGGACGAAGAAATAGCCGAGAAACTTGGCTGGACAGCGTTACGTGTAAAATCGGTAAAGAATGTCGCGCGTGAGCCGATCAGTCTTGAAACGCCGATTGGCGAAGAAGAAGATTCGCTTTTAGGTGACTTTATCGAAGACAAAGATGTTGAAAATCCCGCTAACCAGACGGCGTTCAAGGTGCTTCAAGAACAGCTTGGCGGAGTTTTATCGACGTTGCCGGCGCGTGAGCAGGAAGTATTAAAAATGCGTTTTGGTTTGGATGACGGATATTCGCTTACTTTAGAAGAAGTAGGTTTATATTTTAATGTAACAAGAGAAAGAATAAGGCAGATTGAAGCAAAAGCTCTGCGCCGCTTACGGCATCCAAAGAGAAGCCGCAAGTTAAAAGACTATTTGGACCATTGAGGAGGGACTATGGTAACTGAAAACGATCTGGACAAACTTAGATCACTACAGGAAATTATCTATGAGAAAATCGGGCTGGAAAAAAGCATTCAAGAAATACCCAAATTGCTGGGTACGCAGGAAGAGCTTTTAAACAGGTTAAAGAAAACTTTTATAGAAAAGAATTCCGATTATGAAAAAATCAAATCGGAAGAAGTCGATCTTAAAAACAAACTTGCCGAAGCTGAATCCACAAGAGAAAAGTCCGAAAAGAACATGGATGTTGTAAGCACTCAAAGGGAATACGAAGCGCTGGACAAGGAAATTAAAGACGCTTCCGAAAAGGAACAGCAGTACCGCAAAGATTTACAGCAAAGAGAAAAGCTCCTCTCTGAACTTGATGAACAGATTAAGCAACAGGGTGCTTTGATTGAACAGCAGGAAAAAGAACTGGAAGAGCGCAGAAAAAAAATCGAAGCTGAAATAAGCGACAAACATAAGCAAATTGACGCTCTGCTCAAAAGAGAGAGCAAATTAACCGAGAATCTTGATTCAGAAGTGGTGTTTAAGTTTGAGCGGATTATCAAGAACAAAATGGGGATTGGCATTGTAGCGATTAAGGGAAATGTCTGCATGGGCTGTCACATGATCCTCCCCGTACAATTCGCTAACGAAGTCAGAATCGGCGAAGAATTTGTTTTTTGCCCGTATTGTTCACGTATTCTCTATTACGAAGAATCTGCCGAAGAAGAGGAAGATTACTTTAACACCGAGGACACAGGCGCTCTTTCAGACCTTGACGAAAGTGAAGAAGACGAGTATGAAGATGATGACGAAGAAGAAGAGATTGTAAACATCGATTCTGAAGAATAATCTAGAGTTGTCCGAGAAGTAAGAATTTTACCACGGAGGACACGGAGAACACGGAGTTCTTATAAGATTTCTTCCTCTTTCTCCGTGTAACTCCGTGTCCTCCGTGGTTTACTTATTCTTCTTAGATATCTCTAGTTTAGTGATGAACCAGGTCGCCGCTCGGTCACTTTTAAGTGGTCGGGAGGAAAGTCCGGGCTCCGTAGGGTATGATGCCGGGTAACTCCCGGGACCTGACCGCTAAAGTGGTCAGGGACAGACAGCGCCACAGAAAATATACCGCCCGACCACTTAAAATACTAAAAACCTGCTTGGCAGGGTATTGCTTGTTGGTATTTTAAGTGGTCGGGTAAGGGTGAAAAGGCGGGGTAAGAGCCCACCTCACAGCCGGTAACGGCGGCGGAAAGGCAAGCCTCATCAGGAGCAAAGTCAAACAGCGCGTGAGATTTGCGTTTTTACGCAAGTCCCTGCCAATGACCCGTTGGTTAAGCGCGGGTAGACTGCTAAAAAGAGCCGAAAACGGCTCTTTTAGACAGATGGCGGCAGTGCGCCTTCCCCAAAAGGGAGGGGCGCACCGGGGTTTTGCTTGCGAAATCCCGGCTCAAAGTCCTTAGGGGTTTTGAGTACAGAACCCGGCTTATGGTTCATCGCTTTTTTTGTTTTTTTCGCCCTTTTCATTGACATTATATCAAATTTTCTTTAGAATTCTAATAAAGTAAGATGATTATCAATAAAACATGGTCTAATTATGGACGGCAAATATTCATACTCAGGAGAATTCGCTCGCTTGGTATTGTCCTTCTTTCAATTTTAGTAGTTGGCGTTTCAATTTTTGTAATCTCACGTGTAAATAACGGTACTAGGAATGAAAGACGTGAACTTTTGCGGATTTGGAATGACGGTGATTATGAACAGGCTTATGAATTCAGCAAAGCCGCGCTTTCTGAGAATCCGGTAGATAATTTTCTGCTGACTATAAATGGTTTTTCCGCGTATCAACTTGGAATTTCACAAATTAACAATCAGAATACTCTGAATTATATTAACGAAAGTATTTTTTCATTAAGAAAAGCGCTTATAACTTCAAAAGACGAAAAGATTTATTATGTTCTTGGTAAAGCGTACGGCTATAAAGGCAGGGAATATTCAGAACTTGCGGTAAAATATCTTGAAATGGCGAATAACCTTTCCTACGATGCGCAGGATATACCTGAATACTTAGGTTTGGCGTACGCGGCTCATGGCGATTACAGAAGCAGTGTAGCGGCGTTTACACAGGCATTTGTTCCGGGCAAACCTCCTTCAGATAATCTTTTACTGTCAATTGCGCGTTCGTATATGGCAATGGAAGAGTACAATATGGCGTTTAGTTATCTTCAGCAGTGTATAGAAATTTCGCCGGATTCAAAATCTGTAATTTTGGCGCGCATATTGTTAGCTGAAGTATATAAGCTCACGGAAGATTATGACAATGCGCAGACGCAGTATTTAAGCATAATTGATGATTCCGGCGAAAATGCGGAAGTTCATTACCAGTTAGGTGAAATCTACAATTTAAAAGGCGATACGACAAGAGCGAGAGCGGAATGGAGATTAGCGTATAGACAGGACCCTGCTCATGCAAAAGCAAGAGCGCGGCTTAATATATAAAAGGAGACAAGAATGTTTGGCAATATATCATCGGATTTTGGAATTGATTTAGGAACCTGTAACACCCTTATTTATATAAAAGGAAAGGGAATAGTTCTTAATGAACCGTCCGTAGTGGCGGTTGAACGCGGTACAAAGAAAATTATTGCCGTTGGCGCGGACGCAAAACGAATGCTTTGGAAAACTCCTGAAAATATTATCGCTATAAGACCGATGCGTGACGGAGTAATAGCGGACATTGAATCAACAGAAAAAATGATACGTTGTTTTATTGACCGTGTTTATCCAAGATACCGTTTTGTAAAACCGCGAATGGTTATCGGGATTCCTTCCTGCATTACCGAAGTAGAAAGAAGAGCCGTAGAAGAAGGCGCGTATAAATCAGGGGCAAGGGAAGTGCGCGTAATCGAAGAAAGTCTTGCCGCCGCAATCGGCGCTGACATTCCGATAAGAGAGCCTTCCGGCCACATGATTTTGGATATTGGTGGCGGCACTACGGAAATCTCTGTTATTTCACTGGGAGGCATGGTTGTAACAAGCGCCATTAGAATTGGCGGCGATGAATTTGACGAATCAATAATTAAACATATTCGCGGAGTTCATAATTTGATTATTGGCGAACAAATGGCGGAAAGACTTAAAATTGAAATTGGCAACGCTTCGCCTGAAAAGATAATCGAAAAAATGGAAGTGAAAGGAAATGACGCAATCACAGGGCTTCCGCGCAGACTTGAAGTTGATTCTGTCGAAGTAAGAGAGGCTCTTAAAGACCCTGTTACTCAAATTATAGACGAGATAAAAATAGTTTTTGGAAAGACGCCGCCTGAACTTGCCGCCGATATTGTCGATCGCGGAATTGTTATGACAGGCGGAGGTTCCCTTCTTAAAGGACTTGATAAGCTCATTCAAAAAGAGACGGGAGTTCCCGCGATTATCGCAGAACAGCCTGAACTCTGTGTCGCGCTTGGAGCGGGTAAGTATTTTGATTATATAAAGGGCGCAGACCTTACAAAGAATATATATGACAGATTGAATGGATGATGTATGCAACGTGGATTCGGAATGCTATCGCGGAGGGGAAGCGGTAAAGTACCGGGAGCGCAAGTAAACTCGACTATCTTTGTATTTTTTACATTGATAATAATCTCAACATTGTTGCTTTTACTTTCAAGCAGAGACTTTATTTTTGGCGTTAAAAACGCGGGTCTTTCAATTTTTTCGGGAGTAAGAGGCGGGATTTATGAATTGTCTTCTTTTACTTCAAGAACAATAATGAGTATCAAAGAACTGTCAAACTTAAGAAAAGATTATGCAGACCTTTTAAAACAACTTGACCGTTTTGAAGAACTTGAGCGCAGTAACGCCGAAATTTATCAGGAAAATATCCGTCTTAAAGAACAACTTGATTTTGCTAGAACTCTTCGTTACCGCCGAATCCCGGCGCAAATTTCAGGGCGCGATCCGAGTAACCTTTTTTCAGCGATTGTAATTAACAAGGGCAGTGTTGCCGGAGTTTCAAATAACATGACTGTTGTCGCGTGGCAGAACGGCACTCAGGCTTTGGTAGGCAAAGTTATTCAAACAGGAGCCTATGAAAGTTTGGTTATGCCTGTTTTTGACATTAATTCGCTTGTTGCCTGCCGTCTTTCTGCCTCGCGTTTTGAAGGCATTATTGAAGGTCAGGGAAATTCAGAGACTCCCCTTTTAATGCGTTTTGTTCCAAGACGCGGCAGGGATGAGATAAATATCGGTGATATAATTATTACAAGCGGGATGGGAGGGATTTTCCCGCCGGGAATAAATATAGGACGGGTCAGCGGAGTGAATGTTTTAGAATATGAAACTACTCTGGAAGTGGAAGTTATACCTATGATTGATTTTTCAAGGCTGGAATATGTTTTTATTATTGAAGCCGAAACCGCAGAGATTCCCGAATATCAGATCGAAGGACAAATAAATGATTAGAAGCATTATTACTACAGTTATACTATGTACTGTCGCGGTTATTTTGCAGTCTACGCTTATTCCAAAGATTGCTTTTTTTAAGGTTATTCCCGATATAGCGCTTTGTATTTTAATTTTTTCCGCCTATGTAAACGGAACTATGACAGGACAGGTTTCCGGTTTTTTCTCTGGGCTGTTGTGTGATTTTATTTCAGTCTCACCTATAGGATTAAATTGCCTTGTCCGCACATTAATCGGAGCTTTTGCAGGTGTTTTTAAGGGAATGTTATTTCTGGATTTTTTCTTTATGCCGGTAATTCTTTGCGCTATCGGAACAATACTAAAAGCCGCCATCTTTTTTGTCCTTCATCTGATTATGGGACCCGCTGTTCCCGCGTATTCGTTCACTTCCTCGCTTTTATGGATAGAGATTGGACTTAACGCTTTAAGCGCGCCGCTGTTATTCCTGCTTTTAAAACATTTTAAACTAATTCATGTTGGACGAGGCGTAACATGAACGAAAGTCAGGTAACAAGAATAAATGTATTCAGAATACTTTTAATTCTTATTTTTGTATTTTATACAATAAAACTTTTTAATATGCAGATTCTTTCAGGTGATGTTTACCGTTCACGCGCTCAGGATATTTCCCGCAGAACCTATTCAATTCCGACTCAAAGAGGGGAGATTTATGACCGTAATTTTACCGATCCTTTTGTCATAAACAGGGACGCTTTTGCGGTATTTATTACGCCCTCGGAAGTGCCGCGCGGCAATATGGACGATGTTATAAACTCTGTCTCTTCTATACTGAACCTCACACCTGATGAAATAAGGGCGAGGCTTCCAAGCCAGTATTTACAGCTCTATCAGCCGGTTGAAATTGCGTCTAACGTTCCGTTTTCTGCTATTGCCGCCCTTGCTGAAAGAAAAAATACACTGCCCGGTATTTCATGGAATATCAAATCTGTGCGAAATTATGTCGATGTCGGCAGTCTTTCGCATATTTTAGGCTATGTGGGGGATATAACACGCGACGAGCTTACAACGCTCTACAATCAGGGCTACCAGCAGGGGGACGTGATAGGTAAGTCCGGTATTGAAAGACAATACGACGAGCTTTTGCGCGGGAAGCAGGGTTGGGAAACAAGGACGGTAGACAGCAGGGGTAGACGTATTACCGGAAGGGAAAATGTTGCCCGTGTGCCGCCTGAAAGAGGAAGAAATCTTGTACTTACGATAGACGCTAATTTACAAACCCTTGTTGAAAAAGCGATTGGCTCACAAATCGGAGCGGCTGTTGTTATGCGCCCTTCTACCGGGGAAATCTTAGCGATGGTTTCATACCCTTGGTATGATCCTAATATTTTTACGGACGGTCTTGGAAGTACGGATTATCTTTCTCTTGTTAATGATCCAAGCAAACCTTTTATTAACCGCGCTATTCAATCAAGTTATCCTCCGGCTTCTACTTTTAAAATAATAGTGAGCACGGCTATTCTTTCGGATAATTTATTTCCTACGGAACAAAATGTGCTGTGTTCGGGTGTAATGAGATACGGTAATAGGGATTGGCACTGCCACATACTTCCTCCGGGACACGGCAGATTGAATTTAAGAGGCGCTTTAGGTCAATCGTGCAATATATATTTTATGACGGTTGGCAGGGATTATGTCGGCGCGGAGAAGATTGTTACTTATGCAAGAGATTATGGCTACGGTGAAATTACAGGAATCGATCTTCCCGGAGAAATTACAGGCTTCATTCCGACTCCCCAGTGGAAGGAACGCCGCTATCACGAAAGATGGGTGTTAGGTGATACAATGAATATGTCAATAGGGCAGGGCTATACGCTTGTAACTCCGCTTCAAATGACCAGTATGGTCAGCATGATAGTAAATAACGGTAAAATTTACAAACCGCATGTTTTAAAAGAAGTGCGCGATCCCGTTACAAACGCGATTGAAATGGTTGTGTCTCCTGAATTAATGCACGAAAGTAATATTGACAATTCTGTTTTTGAAACTGTAAGACAGAATATGAGAGGGGTAGTCAGTCAGGGAACCGCTCAATATCCGCTGAATATGAGAACAGTACAAATTGCCGGAAAATCAGGAACTGCTGAAATCGGACTTGCCGACAGGTGGCATTCGTGGTTTACGGCGTACGCTCCATTTAACAGCACAAACCCTGATGACCAAATAGTAGTTACGGTTATTATAGAAGCCGCTAATTTTCAAGTTTGGAGAGCTACTGCGGCATCGGCAATTATTTTTCAAGGATATTTCGCTAATCAGGATTATGAAGCGGCAATGCGCTCTTTAGGATTTCAATATATGGTAACACAGGAGAGCCAGCAATGAAATTCCGTGACATTTTAGGAATAGATTATTTTTTACTGTTGCCCATAATTATTCTCTTGGTTCTTGGAATATTATTTATTTATTCATCAGGAATAGATTCAGCAGGCGTTCAGGTTTTTAAAGAGTCTTTGCTTGATTACGAATATGTCAAACAAATAATATGGGCATCAGCCGGCTTATTGATAGCTCTTATTCTTTCCATGATAAATTACCGCAGATTTTTTAATATTGCTCTTTATGTTTATTTAATTTCCCTAATACCGCTTGTATATACATTACTGTTTGGAAAAATAATTTATAATGCGGCGCGCTGGTTAAGAATAGGCGCTTTTGGCTTACAAATGTCTGAATTTGTTAAGATATCCGTTATACTTCTTCTCGCGCGTTTTCTCGCGGATACGGATCGAAACAGGGCGGCATTTTCACGTTTTTTTATAAGTTGTTTAATAGCTTTTGTACCTATGGGCATAGTTCTTCTTCAACCCGATCTTGGAACGGCACTTGTTTACATCGCTATTCTTATAACAATGATCTATATGGCAGGAGTGCCAATGCGTTATGTGGCATTCATGGTATCTTGTATGGCGTTAACAGGCGTCCTGCTTGTACTGCCGCTTTGGCAAACTTATATATTACGAAAAGCGTTGCCGTTTATTTCCGCTCTTACCAGCATGAAAATAGTAATATTAATATCTCTGTTTTTCTTTGTTATTGCGGCAATTTCTATTTTTGGTTATATAAAATTTAAGAAAAGATATTTTTTCTGGCTTGTTTATATTTCGGCAATTATAATATTTTCACTTTGCGTTTCTTATGTGGCTCGTATGGTGCTAAAAAATTATCAGTTGATGCGCCTGATTATTTTTCTTGATCCAAATGTGGACCCGCTAGGCGCAGGCTGGCATATCAATCAGTCGGCAATTGCTATAGGAGCGGGAGGATTAACCGGAACAGGATATTTACAGGGGACACAGAGCCATTACAGTTTCCTTCCCGAACAAAGCACCGATTTTATTTTTTCAATCTTCTCGGAAGAATCGGGGTTTTTGGGAGGCTTTTTAGTTTTCGCACTTTATCTGTTTATCTGTCACCGCTTGTTAGTCACAATGAAAACCGTAATCGATCCTTTTGCAAAATATGTGTGCGCAGGACTTGCGGGTATGTACAGTTTTCACTTTATTGTTAATGTCGGAATGACTATGGGAATTATGCCGATTACAGGTCTTCCGCTTTTATTTATGTCTTATGGCGGTTCCGCTGTTATATCTTCTATGGTTGGTATAGGGCTGGTTTTAAGCATTTACATAAGAAGGTTTAACCGCTGATGCCGGTTGAGTATATAAATCCTTTAGATGAATTAGGTAATTTCCTTTTAACTGTTCAAAAACCGGGACGTTATACCGGCGGAGAGTTTGGGATTCTCGCAAAAAAAGAAGAAAATTTTCGCACTTTGATTGCTTTTCCCGACCTTTATGAAATAGGGATGGGAAATCAGGCTCTACGGATAATCTACAACCGTATGAATAATATAGACGGTATTTCCTGCGATCGCTCTTTTGCTCCCGCTCCCGATTTTGAAAAATTGTTACGCGAAAAAAATATTCCGCTTTACGGACTTGATACAGGAATAAGCCTTGCATCTGTTGATTTATTGATGTTTACCCTTGGCTATGAACTTGGGCTAAACGGCATTCTTACGATGCTTAATGTTTCGGGAATTCCACTGCATTGCGAAGAAAGAAGAAATGAAAGCTATGATTATCCAATCATAATAGCGGGCGGTCCCGCTGTTTCAAATCCTCTGCCGTATTCGCCCTTCATTGACGCATTTTGGATAGGGGAGGCGGAAGCCGGTTTTTTTGACTTGTCCGGTGAATTGGCAAAACTTAAAAAAGAAGGGCAGGGCAGGGAAGCGCTTCTTGAAAAAATATCTTTACATCCTAATATCTGGGTCAGGGGAAAAGAAAAAACCGTACGCGCTATTCACAATAATTTTTCTACAGACAGCGCAGTTTCATCTGTGTTTCCCATTCCAAGCATGAAAATAATTCAGCACCACGGAGCGGTAGAAATAATGAGAGGCTGTCCCAACGGCTGTCGTTTCTGCCATGCCGGTTTTTGGTACAGACCTCAGAGGGAAAAAGACGCAGAGTTGATTGTCTCTCAAGTAAACGAGATGGTAATGAAAGGCGGCTGGCAGGAGATAAGCCTTTCTTCCCTTTCTTCAGGCGATTATTCCAATATCGCCGAACTGGTCGAAAACTTAAACGCCTTGTTCAGTAATTTACACGTTTCATTTCAACTGCCCTCGCTTAAGGTGTCAACTTTTACCCTTTCGCTTCTTGAAAAAATTTCGGTAACCAGAAAAAGCGGACTTACCTTCGCTGTGGAAACGCCAAAAGATTCATGGCAAATGTCTATCAACAAAGAAGTAACACGCGACTCTGTTGTTGCTATTATTGAAGAGGCGAAAAGGAGCGGATGGAAAGGCGCGAAATTTTACTTTTTGATTGGGCTTCCCGTAGAAGACAAAGAAAAAAGCGAGGAAGAAGAAATTGTTTCGTTTATCACCGATGTCGGGCGCAGAACCAGAATGCGCTTTAACATAAACGCCGGCATATTTATCCCAAAGCCGCATACCCCCTATCAATGGGTTCCACAGCTTGACGGCGAAACAGCGGAAAAAAAACTCAATTTTATTCGTTCCGCTCTAAAGCCATTCGGGCATAAGGTAAGTATTTCCGATTCGCTCATTTCGCGGATTGAAGGGTTGCTAAGCAGGGGAGATGAGCGTAGCGGCTATTTATGCGAGGAGGCGTGGTCTGCCGGAAGCAGGCTAGACCCGTGGAGCGAATTTATAGACAGGGAAAAATGGCTTGAAATAATGGATAAAAACTCAAGTTATGTTGAAGGTGTTTTTTCCGCCAAAAAGGACACAATGCCTTGGGAGCAAGTTGACTCATGTGTTACGGGCGAGTATCTAAAACAAGAACTGGAAAAATCAAACAATTCCCTGCGTACCGTCCCCTGCAATGAAAAATGTACGCAGTGCGGCGTGTGTAAGGGGGCAGTCCGAAGAAAAAACACTCCACCTGCCGCAAATTCAACCGGTACAGAAAAATTGGTTAACCATAAAAATGCACAGGTTAACCAAAACAACGCAGGTAAAAGCGACCCTCCGATCTACAGGGTTCTATTTGGGTTTAGTAAGGAAGGGAGCGCCGTCTTTCACGGTCATTTAAGCCTTATAGAGATTTTTTCAATGTCGTTCAGAAGGGCGGCAATTCCCGTTGTCTATACGCAGGGCTTTAACCCCCTTGCAAAAATGGAGTTTGCCTCGCCATTAGCTACAGGGATCAGCGCGGACTGTGAGATAGCGGCGGTTGATTTTACCGGGGCAATATCGACAGAAAGATTTATTAAAGACCTTAACAAGAACTTACCGCAGGGTATATGCATAAAAAAAGCGGAGAGTTTTTTTATAAAGAGCGGCATGAAGAAACATTCGTTGTCGTCGCTTTTGTGGGGTTTTTCGTATCTCAATAATGAGGGAATAGATTTTGTTAACCATAAAAATGAAAAGGTTTACAGACAAAAACGCCTTGAGGGTGATTGCACGTCGTTATTTTCTTTGAGACGCTGTGAAGTTCTTGCAAAAAAGACGCAAGACAGTAATGAGGATGAAGGGGCTTCGTATTTTGATGTTTATAGGCGCTTGTACCAATGACCTATATGCCCAAGTAGACAGAATATACATTATCGATAGTAACGTATGTGAAAGGAAAGCCTATGCACGGAGATATTCTTATTTGTTACTTATCTGCTTGGCAATTTAAAAATACCCACATGGAAGGGTTTGCCGTATACACTCTTCATATTAGTAACCCCAAAGGCGACAATGTACATTGATATATAAGCCGTTTGTGACGATGATAAATTGCTGACATCAACATTTGTACTTGAATCTACTTGGGTAAGCTCTGTTGACCAAAAAAAATACCTGTCATTGGGTAAAATATTTGTTCCTTTTTTGACCGATCGCGCCATGGGAAAAGTATCAGTATTAATAGAAAAATCAGGTGTATCGTTTGTTGTATTATTGAATCTAATATTTACAGTACCGCCGCTATTTGTCAGTTTATTATTGATACTAACAAAACTATTATTATTTTCATAATACAGTTCATAATAATTACGGTTTGAAAAGACTGATTCACTCATTTGTAATGAGCTGGTTCTGTCTTCATAACGAGCAAGTACGCTATAATCACTGGAAAGATCGTGATTAATATTATATCTATTATCACTACTACTAGGGGAACTGCCGCTTAAATCTTCTGAATGGAAAAGACCGGTGTTATCACTTAAATATATTCTATAAAAAATTTTATAACCCATGGAATAGCTATTAAACTGGGAAGGAATTGGCGGAACTCTTATCTCAGCAGTTGAATCTAATTGAGTTTGAACCCATCCTCCCATGTCTTCTAATTGCGGAAGAAAATAAAACTCTTCAATTCCGCAGTTTGAAAGCGCCAGTGTAATTATTACCAGCGTTACAATCTTTTTCATTGAATCTCTAAGGCGGTAATCCTACTTCTGGCAAGTTGCTGCCATACAGGCATATCAGCCCAATTAATCAATACAATACGGTATGCTTCCATCGCGGCTCCTGTATTGCCAAGCTGTTCATTGAGCCTTCCTATGGAAAATTGGGCGCGCGGAGCGGCTGGAAACTCAAACTTGTGAGCGAGGCATTGTTCCAGAAGCTCAATCGCCTGTTCCAGCTTGCCCTGCTCTTCTGCGGCGGCGGCGGCGTTAAATAACGCTATAGGACCAAGGTATGTCCTCGCTCCTTTATGGGCGGCTTTTAGCCAAGTTTCTTCAGCTTGTTGCCATTCTTCCTTTCTTGAATGTATTTGGGCGATTATTGACCATGCCTTGCTTCCGGCATAGCCGCCTGTTTTATG
>JAIRUQ010000118.1 GCA_031254315.1 Treponema sp. | reverse complement strand
TTAAGTTTTAGCCAGAAAGTCAAAAGGAGATGACACATGGAAATTACAGATATCAGGGTCCGCAAAGTGACCGGCGGCGGTAAGCCTAAGGCATATGTAACGGTTACTTTTGACGATTGTTTTGTAGTTCACAACATAAAGATCATCGAAGGTAAGACCGGAATCTTTATAGCCATGCCCAGCCGGAAGACCCGTGCGGGGGAATACAAGGATGTAGCCCATCCGATTCATCCCGAATTCAGGGCGGAACTGCAGAAGCGTATTCTGGAAAAATACGAATCCGGCGATGTAACGGACGACACACAGGATATGGATATTTAACCCGTTTTTCGGGACCGCCTGCGGAGACTTCTCAAGGGATAGTTGATTCTTTCTCATGTTTTTGGTAAGCTTTTCCTTAGATTGGGATGTCGGCAAGTGGTAAGCCACCGGTCTTTGGAGCCGGTATTCACAGGTTCGAATCCTGTCGTCCCAGATAGGGTTAATCCCATTAATTTTTTATTGAGGTATATATGAGCAAGGTTGTTTTACAGGCAAAAAATCGTCAAAAACACGGTTCAGCCGAATCCCGCAGGATTAGGCGTGGCGGCAGAATCCCTGCCGTAATTTACGGAAGGTCGGGCAATGCTGTTTCTATTGATATGGACGCCGCCGATTTTGTTAAGGGTACAAAAGGAATCTCTGAAAGTACCATAGTAAAGGTTGAAGTAGACGGCAAGTCTTACGATGCTTTTGTGAAGGGAGCCCAGAGAAATATTATCGATGGGAATATTCTTCATATCGATTTTTATGAAGTTGAAAGCGGCGTTGTTCTTCGCGCCAAAGTTCCCCTTGTTCTGCAGGGGAATTCTGTCGGCGTACGCGAGGGCGGTATACTTGAAAATCCCACCCACGAAGTTGAAGTTGAATGTCTGCCCAAAGACCTTCCCGAAAGGATCGAAGTTGATATTTCCGCTCTCCAGATTAATCATTCTCTGTATGTACGGGATATTACTCTTGCAGAGGGGGTAAAACTTCATTCCAATCCGGATCAAGTTGTCGCGCTTGTGAAGTTTGCCAAAGCTGAAGTTGTCGCTCCTGTTGAAACAGCCGCAACTGCGGAAGGCGCTACTCCTGCAGAAGGAGCCGCCGCCGGGACTGCCGCTACTCCTGCCGCCGCCGGGGACAAGAAAGGGGCTCCTGCCGCCGGAGACAAGAAAGCCGCTCCCGGCGCCGGGGAGAAAAAAGCCTAACGAACTACGACTGCGTTCAGTTTGAAAATAATGTTTTCGCCACGTTAAAAGATTTCGCAAGCGGCGTATTTCTTGCCGCCGTTTCGGGCGGCGCAGACTCAATGGCTTTACTTACCGCTCTCTGTTCACTCAGACACAATAACCTCCTTCGCGCTACTGCGATTTATTGCCTTCACGTTGAACACGCTCTTCGCCCGGCGGAAGAAAGCTGTGGCGACGCTGAATTTGTCCGTACCTTTTGTAAAGAGCAAGAAATTGAATGTTACATTGAACATCTTCCGCCGGGCAAAATAGCAGATTATGCCAAACGCAGGGGAACCGGTATTGAAGCCGCCGCCCGCCATTTCCGGCACAGGGCATTTCGCAAACATTCCGCGCAATTAGGAGAAAAAACAATAATTTTACTCGCCCACACAAAAGACGATCTATTGGAAACAGCGTTGATGCGCGTCTTGCGCGGAGTAGGACCCGCAGGTCTCGCCGCAATGCCCCAAAAAAGAGGGCGGCTCCTTCGCCCCCTGCTTTCCATGACCCGCGCCGATGTGACAGGCTACCTAAAAGCAAAAAACATTTCTTGGCGCGAAGATTCTACAAACACTGATCTTAAATTCTTGCGTAACCGGGTGAGGCATCAGATTGTTCCGTTACTGAATGAATCATTTCCTTCATGGAAAGCGGGTCTTTCCGCGATGGCGCAGACGCAAAGGCTTGTCGCGGACTTTTTAAGCAAAGAGGCGCAAATGCGTGTTTGCTGGGAACAGAAAGACGGCAATTTTGTAACAGATGCCGAAAACTTTTTCGCTCAAGACGAAATTGTCCGTGAAGAAGCGTTGTTTCAAGGTATAAATGCTCTTCCCCATGCCTCAACCTCTTCTGTCCCAAAACGAGCCGTAATAAGGCGGTTTTGCGAAGGAGAAATAACTGCCGCCGACCTTGGGGCTGTCAGGGTCAAAGTGGAGACAGGGACGGTTTCGCTGTCCCGTATATATAAGGATTTTTCTGAAAGCGGCTATTCAATGTTAATTGAAGAGTAATCGTTAAAACATTCTTTCCCAAATACCTCACACAAAGGCACGAAGGCACAAAGGAGAAAAAGCGCGTTTCTTACCATGCTTTCTCTTTGATTTTAATGTAAAAAAAGCATGATGGCTACGCTCAACCTCTGGTCACCTATTATATCTTTGTGCCTTCGTGCCTCCGTGTGAAATATTATAAATGCTTGGTAAATATTTGGGTATTAAAGACTACTGGTATAGGGTTAAAAAAAAGCATACAATAAGTAGTATCTGCCATTAAAACGGCAGATACTACTACGATAAGCGACATTAAAACGTCGCTTATCGTGGCGGTTTACGGGGCGGTTCCCGCCCCTACATTCCGCCTGAGGCGGAACGTCGTAAACCGCCATAAAGGACTGCCATTAAAACGGCAGATACTACGATAAGCGACATTAAAACGTTGCTTATCGTGGCGGTTTACGGGGCGGTTGCCGCCCCTACATTCCGCCTGAGGCGGAACGTCGTAAACCGCCATAAAGGACTGCCGTTAAAACGGCAGATACTATTGTGATAGGCGGCATTAAAATGTCGTTTATCGTGGCGGTTTACGGGGCGGTTGCCGCCCCTACATTCCGCTTGAGGCGGAACGTCGTAAACCGCCATAAAGGACTGTCGTTAAAACGGCAGATACTATTAAAGACTGTTTGGGGGTATAATGCCTAACAATCCTAATGATAATTTGCCTAATCGAGGACCTGCACAGCCAAGGCTTCCCGGCGGGTTCGCGCTTTTTTTCTTTCTTGCGCTGATAATTATTTTTGCAGGGTATTTATTTAAGGGCGGGAATTCCGCGCCTATAACGAATATCACATATTCTGAATTTACACGTTTTGTTGAACAGAACCAGATTGAATCTGTTATCATTAATAAAGATGACACAGTGGATGTTTTTCTAAAAGCGACAGTCAATGGCTCAAGACAATTTCGAACCAATATCCCCTATAATGATCCGGCTCTTTTAACTACTTTGCGGGAAAAAAATATCAATGTTTCGGGAGCGCCGGCTAAAGTTAATACGATGACTCTTCTTGCGAATATGCTCCCTTGGATATTTTGTTTTGTCATTGTTTTCCTTATGTTGAGAAATATGCAGGGCATGGGAATGAAAAATTTCCAGTTCGGAAAAAGCAGGGCAAAGCGTTATAATGACGAAGGAAAAAAAGTCAGCTTTGCCGATGTCGCCGGGCAGAAGGACGCGAAATTTGAGCTTGAAGAAGTAGTTGAGTTTTTAAAAAATCCGCAAAAATTTACAAAGATGGGGGCGCGTATTCCAAAAGGCGTGCTCCTTGTCGGTATGCCGGGTACAGGCAAAACATTGATGGCACGTTCTGTCGCAGGCGAAGCCGGAGTCGCTTACTTTCACATGTCAGGTTCGGACTTTGTAGAAATGTTTGTCGGTGTTGGCGCAAGCCGCGTAAGAGACCTTTTTGAACAGGGACGCAAAAGCGCTCCTTGCATAATTTTTATTGATGAATTGGACGCTGTTGGGCGAACACGCGGCGCGGGTTACGGCGGCGGTCATGACGAACGCGAACAAACATTGAACCAGCTCCTTGTAGAAATGGACGGTTTTGATTCAAAGGATGGCGTAATTATACTAGCGGCAACAAACCGCCCCGATGTTTTAGACCCGGCTCTTCTGCGACCGGGACGCTTTGACAGGCAGGTTGTAGTCGCGATGCCCGACATAAAGGAACGTGAGGCGATTTTACAAATCCACGCGGCAAAAATTCCGCTGGATAAGAATATTGATCTCTCGCGCATCGCAAGAGCTACGCCGGGAATGAGCGGCGCGGATATAGCGAACCTTGTAAATGAAGCGGCTCTGTTCGCGGCTCGCAAGGACAGAGCGGAAGTTTTAATGTCCGACTTTGAAGAAGCGCGTGATAAAGTGTTGATGGGTGTTGCGCGAAAGACGCTTGTGGTGTCCGACAAAGAGCGGCGCATGACAGCCATACACGAAGCAGGTCACGCTTTGCTTCACTACTTTTTGAAAAACGCAGACCCGTTGCACAAGGTTACGATTGTTCCGCACGGACGCGCTTTGGGCATGGCAATCTCTCTTCCCGAAGAAGACAGGTACAGCCGCTCAAAAGGCTGGATCGAAGATTTTATCTCTATACTTTACGGCGGCTGGCTTGCGGAAAAACTCTTCTATGATGAAACTACCACCGGTGTAAAGAATGACATTAAAAGCGCTACCGAGTTGGCGCGTAACATGGTTTGCGAATGGGGAATGGCAGA
This sequence comes from Treponema sp., assembly GCA_031254315.1. GTDB lineage: Bacteria > Spirochaetota > Spirochaetia > Treponematales > Breznakiellaceae > WQXQ01. The sequence continues at coordinate 56,174 of JAIRUQ010000118.1, read as the reverse complement.
AGAACTTGGACCTGTAGCGTACGGGCAGGAAGATGAGCCTATTTTTATTGGCAAGGAAATTGCGCGTCACAAGGATTATTCTGAAGATACAGCTCATCGTATAGACAAGGCAGTAAGGGAAATCCTTGACCGTGCCAGGGAAGCCGCTGATGTTATAATAAACGAACATAAAAGCGATTTGGAAAATCTAGCAAACGCCCTTCTTGCGCGGGAAACACTAATTGATGATGAAGTGCGTCAAATTCTCAAACTTGCCCCAAGAGAAGAAGCCGCTTCTTTTGACAAAGGAGAGGCGCAATGATTTTTTCCGCAAAGCCGCGCGTCCCAAAGAATAAAAACATGTTTTGTTTTAACTATTCATTTTTGTGTTTAACTATTTTTATGTTTATTACTATTTCTTTTAACCTTTTCGCAGACCCTCAGGATAGCGGACAACGGGATGATTCTGCTGTTGCGCGGCAATATGTTGAATGGATACAGAAGGCAATTGGTGAAGAACGCTGGGAAGAAGCGTTTACGGCTCTCAGGCGCGCCATAGACTTTTCCGCTGTTTCTTCTGATATTTCTTATCTTTTTGCTGTTGCTAATTCACGCCTTAGAGGAAACAGGAGCATAACATCTGAATCTCTTGTTGACGCGATTGAAACAAACCGCTGGGTAAATTACAACGAGATGCAGGCGCGTCTTTTATTAATAGAACAATTTATCGCTATGCAGAATTATCTTGGCGCGTTGCAAAATATTGAACAGCTAAAGAGCTCAAGTCAAACAACGGCAGGAAGCGCGCAATTAACCGCCGATTCTGTGATGCTGGAGCTTAGAACCCTTAGAGGGATGGCAATGATTAACTCGCCGAATTATGACTCTGTTCAATCTCAGGCGCGTTTTCGCAGTCTTGTTGTAACCGCGATGGACAGATACCCGCGCGACCCACGCCCCTTGCGCATCTTTTTTGAATACGCGAATAACAGAAGGCATCAACTTTTTGATCTGCCGGGTTTTGCCTCAGAAGAGAGAGGCATATCTTATCCCAGTGATTTAGACTTATTGGAGTTTGCTTTAAGGCGGCTTCCTTTCCTGCTTGAAGCAGACCCCGATCTCGCGTGGATGGCGGCTTCCTTCATGCGTGATCTTGAAGACGCGCGGCGGATGGTCGCTTCTTACAGATCGGGTGGGCTGTCCGGTGAACAAACGGAAAGGTTTATACCAACGCCCGCCTCAATTCCCATCGCTCTAAATCTTGGAGTTATTGACGACACTACTGCTGTACAAGAGCTGTTTGCAGAGCCGGCAGGTGGTGCGCTTATTTTTGAAAGAAATACAATAATAGATGTGGAAGAGCTGTGCTCAGGACCGGCAGATGGCACGCTTGTTATAGAAAAAAAGATAATAATCGATGTTTATAATTTGCTAAGAAGCGAAGAGGGGCGCGAATTGTTTACGCAAAAGATGATTTCTTTTCCAGGTGTTATCTCCTGTGATGAAGACAGCGACGGATATATCGACTATTTTACAATTTACCGCTCAGGAGTACTAAGCCTAATTATGTTTGACAGAAATAAAATCAATGTTTTTGATATGGTAATTTCTTGTAACACGGATAGCATTCCCGTTTCTTCTTTGTGGGCTGTTGAAGGGAACATCTCGCACGCCCTAATACAATGGATACGTTATCCTTCTGTTGAAGAAGTTACTCTGGACAAATATGTTTTTAAGTTCGCTCCCACAGAGTTTAATTTCGCGCCTGTTACATTCATTGAACTTGGCGGAAGCCGTACGCTTTCCGGCATTCCCTATCCTGTACCGTTATATCAAAACATGACGCTTACTTATCATTCCCTTCTTGCTTCGTGCAATAGCCTCAGCCGTCCAAGTTTGGAAATTGCCGGCGCTACGGAAACAATCTTTTTTGACAGGGGAAGAATTTTACAGGTTGTTGAAACATTAAACGAAAGGCAAGTTTCCATCACCGAGTTTGAAAGAGGACTGCCTGTTGTTCAGCACATTGATTTGGATTTGGACGGCAGAATGGAAACAATACGCCGCTTCCGCCGCCCGCCGCCTGGCTATGTGTGGGAGGATATACTTGATTACCGCAGACTAATCGCTTCTTCTGAGAGCGACTGGTCGGGGGATGGGCGGCACAAGACAACGGAAGTGTATCAATTGGACGGTTCAGTTGTTTATTCATGGGATATGGATGGCAGTGGAGAAATAAATTATTCAGAAACAGGAAATCAATGATGAAAAAAGTATCGATTAATATCAAAACTAGTACCAAAACAGCGAAGAAATCGCACAAAACAAAGGCAATGCCCTATAAATTGCTTGGTTTGCCTTTGTGTGCTTTTGTGGTTTTTCTCGCGGTTTTTTCATGCCAAAGCCTTGATAAAACAGAAGAAAACGTCAATTCAAGATCGACAAGCGCGATCAGGCTTGATGACATCAGCGGCAGTATTCAAGAAAACCCTATTACCGCATTGAATTTAATTTATATTTATAAGGAAGTTTATTCTGTAACAGAAAATAGTGAAAACGAAGACTGGGCGTTGTTAGCTCAATATGAAAAAGAAGCAATCGAAAAGTTATGCGCAATGCAAAATACCGCGATTGAAGAAGAGCGATGGGATGACGCTGTGTCTCTTGGAAGGTCTATCGCAAGTATCGGAGTAAGAACACCAAATACGGGAAGGGAAGCGGCTTTTACCCTTGCCGGGGCAAAGAAAAAATTATCTGAAGGCGATAACCTTAGCGCTTTTCTTTCTGCTGTAAGAGCGCACGAAATGCAGGCTATAGATTCCGCGAGTGCGCTTTTGTTTTTGGAAAGAGCCGTACAGGTAAGACAGCGCAGAGCCGCCGCTTTTTTCTATTCAGCCGCTCAAGCAGGTGGGAGCAGGAATATCAGCGCTTCTTTGCGTGAATACGCGACAGGACGTGATACGGTTTCCGATATGATTAAGGGCGTAGCTACGGTTATAGTTGACAGGGGATTTAGAGTTGAGAGGGGAATGGGAATCCCAGACAGAGTTTTAGGCTCGGCGTTTTTTATTGACGCTTCCGGTTTGTTAATCACAAACTACCATGTTATTGCCAGCGAAGTTGATCCAAAGTACAAAGGATATTCCCGAATGTATGTCCGTATGGGAGACGCTTCAAGTCCTCGTATTCCCGCGCGTGTTATCGGTTATGATAAGGCTTTGGATCTCGCGCTTATTAAAACCGAAATAGAAACCGAATATGTCTTTTCAATTGTAGATCGCGTAATTCCGCAGGTTGGCGATACGGTGCTTGCGATTGGCTCTCCTGTTGGGCTTCAAAAAACCGTAACATCCGGTATTGTTTCCGCTCTTGGAAGACGCTTTTTGCAGATAGGAGATGTTATTCAAATTGACGCTTCGGTTAATCATGGCAATTCGGGCGGTCCTGTAGTAGACAATGAAGGGCGGCTTGTAGGAATTGTTTTTGCGGGGGCTGAACATTTTCAAGGACTTAATTTTGCGGTTCCTGCCGAGAGTCTTGCCGCCGCTTTGCCTGCCATGATAAAGGGAGGGAAGGCTCAACGCCCGTGGCTTGGGTTTACGTTATGCGAAACCTCAGTAGGAGCTGAAATAATCTATGTCGCTCCAAATACTCCCGCTTCAAGACTTCAGGTCGATGAAGGATTAACTTTAAGAACAATCAACGGAAGGGTTGTAACCGCTCCGCAGGGAGGGATTATCCCCGCTCTTCAAAAAGCGGTATTTTCATCCGGTCCCGGAGAACTGCTTGCGCTGGAAACTGTTGACAGTGAAGGAGCGACAAGGAAATGGGTTATGATGACCGTTCCCCGTCCTGAGATTCCGCTGTTGGACGCGGCAAGAATTGACAGGCGCGAAAGAATTGCCGCTCCTCTGTTTGGAATGGTACTCTCGCCGTTACACAGCAATTTCTTTTCATCCAGTTTTCGCGTAAATAAAGTAGTTCGAGGCTCAATCGCTGACGAAGCCGGAATTTCAGAAGACGATCCTGTTTCAATATCACGTCTTCGCTTATTGGAAAATGAAGGTTACGCTCTTATGGACATCACCGTAAAAAAACGGCGAATGGGCTATCTGGAAACCAGTATGCAACTGCCGGCATGGCTTGATTCGCCTGATACTTTATAAGTGTAGTGTAACAAATGAGCGCGGGCGATAACGGTAAAACATTTGATTTAAGCGGACAACATCTCTCGAAGAATAGCGTATTAATTCATTTAATTGGTACGCTGGATGAACTCAATTCACATTTGGGACTGGTTAAAGCCCTGCTTGTAGAAAAAGAGCGCAAGGATTCCTGCCAATTTATTGAAGGTATTCAAAAAAACTTGATGATATTGATGTCTGCCGTATCTGATCCCGCGAATAACGTATACAATTTTTCTGATGACATTACTGTTTTAGAAAAAGAAATTGAAAAGTCTTCAAAATTAAATGAATTTGTTTTACCCGGAAAAAATGTTTTAGAAGCGCAAATCCAAATAGCCAGAACTGTCGCGAGAAGAGCGGAACGGCTCTTTACGGCGGCTAGCGAAGAAAAACCTTTATGCCCCAAAGCGGGCGCGTACTTAAACAGATTATCCGGTTATTTATTTTTTCTGTCGCAAAAAGAAACTTAATCCTCGCTCTCAGTTTCTCTCATTTCTCTTAATTGATAAACATCAATTTCATAAATTAATTCTCCGTCCATGTTAAAGACTCGCCTTTTAAAACACGAAGGAATAAGAATGTTTCCGACTCTTTCTTCCGTAAATTCATCAACAATGATGACAACCCTTACCAAAGAATATTCCGCCGCCAGTCTTCTTGTTTCGTTTTCTGTTTCAAGCCATTGAACCCTGTTTAAATTCGGTGTTTGAGGCCAGATGTTGGCTATAAAAAAAGTCATAATCGCGTTTTCATAAGTGTCGTTAAAATCCGCGTTTGGAGCCATGTGTCCCCTATCAAAACCGGAATTGGTATAATCCCGGTGATGGGGAAGCGAATAGCCGTGTTCCGCTAATAACCGCATTAATACACCTCCGTCCCTGTTCTGTGTAAAAGATGCGGACGGACGCCTTGTTCCGGTAGCCTGCGCCCTCTCTCTTGTCAGTATATAATCAATTATATGCGGTCCAAAATTAACCGCGTCATAACATCCCGAATAAAGGATTTCCTCCCCGTTGGAAACCTCAAAGTCAAAATGTCCGGGAAGATCGCACGCAAACGCAAATGTTATACGAAATAGTAAAAAAAATGTTAAAATGTACTTTTTCATACTAATGCGTCAATTAATGCCGTAACTTCGGCAGGGATTGTTTTTGAGTTTACTTTTCTTTCCATTGCCATGGAAAGAGATTGCGGCACAGGCGGCTTACCAACCAGCGGCTCTACAACTTCTGAAAATTTCGCAGGATGGGCGGTGCAGAGTATCGCTGTGGGGCTTGAATCAATCTTATTCTCCGCGCGGAGTTTATCTACGCCCTTCCAGCCGACTGCACTGTGGGGATCAAGAAAGTAGCCCGCCTGTTCATGTATGCGCGTGATTGTTTCCTTCGTTTCATCATCGCTGACAGAGACTCCCAAAATTATACGCCGCATCTCTTCCCATGAAAAATGAGCGGACATTCGCTCAAAGTTACTTGGCGCTCCTACATCCATTGCGTTTGAAATTGTCGCCTGTGAAATACGCGCAAGATATTCGCCTGAATTAAGATAATCGGGAACCGTTTTATTTATGTTAGTCGCCGCGATAAATTGCTTTACAGGCGCACCCATCTTCATCGCGTAAAGCCCTGCCGTTAAATTGCCAAAGTTACCGGAAGGAACGCAGAGAATGGCAGGCGCGCCTGAATGTTTCTCCTGCCTGTTTACAAAACCCGCGACACGAGGAGTTGCCTCTCCGTCAGGGTCGGTCAGTCCCGCAAAAATTCTTCCGGCGGCGGCTGAATAATAGACGGCTTGCGGAATAAGTCTGCTTATATTAATTGAATTCGCCGAAGAAAGAGCCATCCGTTTTTTTAAGCCTTCATCGGCAAGAGCGGCTTTAACCAATCTTTGGCAGTCGTCAAAACTTCCCTCTACGGAAAGGGCGCTAATGTTTTTACCAAGCCCCGCTATTTGCCGCTCTTGCAAAGATGTTACCCTGCCTTTGGGGTACAACACGGTAACAAAAATGCCCGGCACATCGAAAAAACCGTCCGCTACCGCGCCCCCCGTATCGCCTGAAGTTGCGACAAGAATTCTTAAAGGGCGTTCTTCGCCCCGCCTCAGATAAGAAAAAGAGCGAGCCATAAAACGCGCCCCAAAGTCCTTAAAAGCGGCGGTTGGACCGTGAAAAAGCTCCGCTGTAAAGCGGTCTGCGACAGCTACAAGCGGGGCTGTAAAAGTAAAAGCCGATTGAATAATGTCAGATAACGCGCTGTCAGGTATTTCGTCCTTTACATAGGGTTTTATTGTTTCAAAAGCAATGTCTCGAAAATCCATTGATCCAAGCGAGGATTTCACCTGAGCCGTATATTGGGGGATTTCTTCGGGAACAAAAAGCCCCCCATCCGGCGCAAGTCCCGTGAGCGCCGCCGTAGAAAAAGCCGTTTTATCGTTTTTGTTTCTGGTACTGTAGTAAAACATTCCTTATTTTAGCATATAGACATAATTGACATAAAGGGGTTTTGGCTGTAATATAGACATAAGGAGTAAAAGTGGCAAAAGAAGAGGCAATAGAGGTAGAGGGCGTTGTCAAGGAAGCCCTTCCAAACACCATGTTTCGGGTAGAATTAGACAATCAGAATGGGCATCTTATATTGGCTCATCTTTCAGGCAAAATGAGAAAGCATTATATCCGTATTGTTCCCGGCGACCGGGTCAGAATTGCCCTTTCTCCCTACGATTTAAGCAGAGGCAGGATTATTTACCGCGAACGATAGAACGATAACTTGTAACGATTTTAAAGAGGTGGTTATGGCAGATGATGTAGTGTATGTCAATGTTGAAGATGGCTCTAAAAGGGTAATGAACAATATCAAGCTCTATGTCAAACTTCTTGCTAAATTCAAGGACGATCAATCTTTGCCTGCTATTGAAACGGCAATAGCCGAAGAAAGTATAGAAAAGGCACAGCCTTTGGTTCACACATTGAAAGGGCTTTCTGCAAACTTGTCCCTTACCGAGCTTTTTAATCAGACTCTGGAACTGGAAACCCAAATGAAAGCCGGAACAATTAATAGAGATCAACTTACGTTAGTAAAAGACATTCATTCTAAAACTTTGGCGGAAATAGATAAGGTGATAAGTAAATATGGCGGATAAAGCACCTGTAGTTCTTGTAGTTGATGACGTTGAATTAAATGTCATGATTCTCGAAGAAATATTAAAAGATGATTATTATGTGATAACCGCCTCTAACGGCAAGGAAGCGCTTGAATTGCTTGGCGATTCTGTTTCTCTGCCAAAGCTAATTCTGCTTGATGTAGTTATGCCCGAAATGACCGGGCGAGAGATGTTTGAGTTAATGAAGACCAATGAAAAACTCAAACGTATTCCGGTTATTTTTATCACTGCCGAAAATGATTCTGAAAGTGAGCTTTTAGCGGCAGGCGCGGTAGATTTTATTAATAAGCCTTTCCTGCCTGAGATTGTAAAACTGCGTGTTAAAAACCAGATAGAGCTTAAAAATTACAGCGACAGTCTTGAACAAATGGTTGCTGAAAAAGCCGCCGAAGCTACAAAGACTCTTGAAAATGCTTTACAGGGACTTGCGAACGTCATTGAACACCGCGATTTAGAATCGGGCGAACACGTTAAAAGAACTCAGTTGTTTGTAAAAGCATTGATCGATCATCTTGTTGAAACCGACTCTGTTTATGCTGAAGAATTATTAAAACTCCAGCCCGACATAATAATGAAATCCATGGCTCTTCACGATGTCGGTAAAATAGCAATTCCCGACAAGATTCTCTTAAAACCCGGCAAGCTCGACCCGGAAGAATATGAAATAATGAAAACCCACACCGTACGCGGCAAAGAAATTATCCATGAGCTTGGTGATGTTAATACTTCTATTTACCTGAAACACTGCGAAGACATTTGTTACAGCCATCACGAACGCTGGGACGGCAAAGGTTATCCTTGGCAGTTAAAAGGAGAGCAAATCCCCCTTACCGCCCGTCTTGCGGCGTTAGCTGACGTGTACGACGCTTTAGTCTGCGCCCGTGTTTACAAAGCCGCAATGCCCTACGAAGAAGCAATTGATATAATAATTCAGGGAAAACATGTCCAATTTGATCCCGTTATTGCAGACGCTGTAGTGCAAATACAGGATAAGTTCAGAGAAATTTCACGCAATTATCAGTAGGTTTTTGGTTTCGACTCCCGCGTTAGTGGAGTTTGTATCAAATTTTTATCTGTGATAATATTTGGGAGTTTTTGAGGTCCAGTGCCGCGAAAGCGGCAAGGAGTCGCCTTCCTGTCGGCAACATCCTGTTGCCTCCCTACAGGCCGACTACGCGCTCTCTGCGCCCAAGTATGCACAGCGTTAAGCTGTGCGGATGAATAAGGCAACACGGCGTGGCGCACAAAAAACGTGATTAGGATGAAAAAGGCGCGAGGGCTTTAGCCCGAGTAGCGCGCCGTCCATGCGCAGAAATTTTTCAAAGCAAGGCTTACGCCTTGGAATTTTTTAAGGAGCGCTCCGTTTCAACTCCCGCGTTAGTGGAGTCATTTTTAAATTTTTTGTCAGTAATAATAATGCGGAGTTTCTAATAAATTAGATGGAGGTGGCGGGAGTCGCCTTCCAGCCTTCGGCATCCTGCCTCAGGCTTCCAGGCCGACTGCGCGCTCCCTGCGCATCCATGCGCAGAAATTTTTCAAAGCAAGGCTTACGCCTTGAATTTTTTCAAGGAGCGCTCCGTTTCGACTCCCGAGTTAGTGGAGTCATTTTAAAATATTTTGTCAGTAATAATAATGTGGAGTTTCTAATAAATTAGATGGAGGTGGCGGGAGTCGCCTTCCAGCCTTCGGCATCCTGCCTCAGGCTTCCAGTCCGACTGCGCGCTCCCTGCGCATCCATGCGCAGAAATTTTTCAAAGCAAGGCATTCGCCTTGAATTTTTTCAAGGAGCGCTCCGTTTCGACTCCCGCGTTAGTGGAGTCATTTTTAAATTTTTTGTCAGTAATAATAATGCGGAGTTTCTAATAAATTAGATGGAGGTGGCGGGAGTCGAACCCGCGTCCCAATACGCGAAACATAGACATCTACAGATTTAGCCGTTTATTTTTTTGTCGGGGCAGACTTGGCTAAACGGCGCGCGGTCTGTCCGTATTCCGGAAAATCTCGCCATGCCGTCTCCGAAAGCGGCGGCATAACCAGCTCTGATTGCGACGCGGAAGTTGTTCCTCAGAGCGGCGGAACAGTTCCACGCGATTACGCAGCTATGGCGTATTCGTAACTGACAGTATTGGCAGTTAAATTTTTGCCCAATCAGGAGATGAGCGCTCCATCTGCAGTCTATACCCCGAAGACGTACCAGTCGAAACCGGTGCACCCCCCAACCAAAGATAGCACGGCGAAGCCGTGTAGATCAATAATGCGGCACGTTGTAGCGCACAATAAAAGCCCCATCCTCCGAAAGCGCGAGGACTTTAGTCTGCGCCGAATAACGCACCGCGACAAGCGGTGTAGATGAATAAATTAGCACGGCGTGGCGCTAATTTAAGGCATCAAGACGAACAATGCGCGAGGACTTTAGTCCGAGTAGCGCGCCCAGCGCGCGCCGCTAATCAATAATATAACACAGTGCGCCATGTAAATCAATATTCCGGCACGTTGTAGCGCACAATAAAAGCCCCATTAACCGCGCACCATTAAGACTAATGCACCAGACATGAATGACACCTGATTGGAAGGCGGGGGTTCATACCCCGCGGCTTGCCGCGCTTAAAATTTCAACACTTAGTATGGATTTTATAAAAGGGTAATTGGGTATGACCCTCGCCAGTATAATAAATTTCCTCTCCAACGAAGATACCCCGGCGGCTTGCCGCGGGGTTCTTCATTTTTATAGATTATTTGTCTTAATTAGTTGACAAAACTCATAAAAGTGTAAGCCCAAACTTTAGCACTTTTTTCACAAATTATGTGAAATTTTATAGTGAAAATAAATTTGTAATTTCTTCTTTTTTGTGTTATAATATTATATTATGGATCAGGCTCCAACGCACCATGCGCAGGTTCTGTCAGAAGAAGAGGAAATCCTTATAGGGGAGGTTGAGGATTGGCTCAAGGAAAGCAGACCTCAGGATTATACCCTTATGCACGAAAGGTTCCGGCGGCTTCGTAACTTGGGGAGTGCGGTTTTTGACTATCCTTCCTTAAAAGAAACACGGTTTGTCAGGGATATTCTCATTAATGAGCATCAGCTTACCGAGTCATTGCTTGCCTTTTCTACCCCATCGCATATGCTCCGCACCCCTGCCAAAGTAGCGGCTCTTCGCAGTTTTTTAGTAGCCAAATTTCACGCTTTCGCGCTGGTTACAAGGTTGACCGAGACGAACGACCAACTGTATATTCCGGCAAGAAATATCCTATTTACCGTAGTTTTTACCCTTATGGCTGAATATGTCTATTTTTCCTGTCTGGAAGACCCCAGCTTTTCAAACAATACCAAGGCAAGGCTTGCGAATGATTTAATCGCCCTCTGGGACAGCGGCATTGACCAGCGCAGTATTCATCACCTTATGGCGCTCTCTTCCCTCTGGAAGGCAAGAGATTCCGCCCCCCCCAGTTTTGGGACGATGGACGGTAATACAGAGCTATTAAGGATTTCCATTGATATGGGCTCTGACACCGAATGGGAAGATTTCCTTAAGGAGGAATCAACCAATGATAGTACAAGATGGGCGCTGGAAGAATTCCTTTTCGGTCTGTCTTATGAGGAAATTTTGCAGGTCAGAAACAGGCTAAAAAAATACGGAGTATCGTCCGTAAGCCATAGTGAATTACGCTCTTATCTCGATTCAAAGCCGGTTTATTCGTTTGTAAATGACCATGACCCTCGTGCGATTTATGACTTTTTTATCGAAAGAAAGGACGCTTGTACTTTGCGAAAAAGGGTCAGCGCTCCCGGACCGCTAAACACCCTTGAAGAAACCTATCTTAAATACCGGATAATTTTAGAGTCAACCTAGTACTCTGTAACAGCTAAAACATTACATTATTCGCCAAAAATCTCACACAAAGGCACGGAGGAAGATAAAGAAGGGAATGGAAGGGAAATTTTGTATACATTTGCTTCATTTGTTGCTCCTCTTCTCTTAAGTCTTACTTTGCTCTTTGTTCTCTAATCCTTGTATGGTAGGGAACGCGCCATTGACAAATATACTGCCACTCTTCGTGCCTCCGTGCCTTTGTGTGGTCTTTTTGGAAGAATGTTTGTAAATATTTAACTGTAACAGACTACTAGCAGAAATTTAGCATAGCATCACTGATCTTCGTATTTTTGGAATTCATCATGTATATGCTCAATTATTACGCCTGCTTTTTCAAACATTGAAAGAGAGTCTTCGCTGTCATGGTATCTGCGCTGGCATACTACGCGCTTTATGCCGCAGTTGATGATCAACATGGCGCATGTTCTGCACGGCGTCATTCTGCAATAGAGAGTTGCTCCGTCTATGGGAATACCCATTTTCGCGGCTTGGCAAATAGCGTTTTGTTCGGCATGGACGGTGCGGACGCAGTGAGTGGTCTCTTTGCCGTCTTCATGGATCATTTTCTTAAATTGATGACCGACATCATCGCAATGGGGGAGTCCCGCCGGAGCGCCTACATAGCCTGTAACTAAAATCTGCTTGTCCCTGGCGATAACACAGCCGGAGCGTCCCCGTTCGCAGGTCGCCCTTTTGGAAATCGCTTCGCAGACTTCCATGAAATATTCGTCCCAACTTGGTCTTTTATAGTCACTCATAATAACCTCACTATCAATTTACCTTGATAATCAGGGAAAAGCAACAAATAGCCCTTCCAAACAACTTAATTTGTCTTTTTTTGTAACTTTTCACGCCCATTTTTATTATATTAGAGGCAAACTAATGTGGAAATTCGCAAAAACTGCCGATAATGAAGAGCCGTGAAGTATTTACGAAGTTTTTCATTAATTTTTGTTTTGGCAGGGCTTGTTTCCTCAGGAGCGCTGTCCGCAGACGACCTGATCCACGTAGTCGGCAGGGGAGAGACGATTTATTCACTTTCCCGGTTTTATAGTGTAACCGCCGATGAGCTTATGCTCGCCAATGGGATTACCGACCCTTCTACGCTTCAGGCAGGAAGAAGGCTTGTAATACCGGTTTCTTCAGATACTCCGGCGTCCGTTACTGTAAACGCGCAGACAAACGCCCAAACGCTGGTTAATTACCGGGCGGTAAGAGGCGACACACTTTACAGCATAGCGCGGACTAACGGAATTACTTTACAGAGATTGCTGGAAATTAACGGATTTTCTTCTAATCATGTGCTGAGGGTGGGCGATGTAATAAGAGTGCCGGGGCGCAGTACGCCAAGTAATCCGCCCGCGAACAATACGCCTGCCCCGGTTGCCGGAGGGATTTACGCCCTGCGCTGGCCTGTTACGCCGAAGGATATTACCTACATGACCGGGCAGATGGGCGTTGTTGTTGAGGGAGAGAGACTCGAATCTGTTCGCAGTCTTACTCAGGGAAATGTGGTGTCCGCTGGACCCTGGCGGAAGTTTGGCAGAGTGGTAATTGTAGAAACAGCGGGCGGGTATTATTACATGTACGGCGGCTGTGAGAGTATATCGGTAAATGTCGGCGACAGAATAACGCCCGGATTGGAAGTGGGAAGACTGGGAATTAATCCTGTTTCAGAAAAGCCACAGCTTTTTTTCATGGTTTTTCGCAGTGATAATCCCATTGACCCCGCACTGGCTCCGAGAGCCGGGGGCAATTCAAGAACTTAAGGTGAGAAAATGGAAGCAGGAATCGAAAAGGTAGGGAAGCGTCCCAGAACGCTCATTGAAAAGTCTCAAAAGAGGATCAAAGCGGTAAAAGAGTCTGACCCGCTTGCGTTGTATTTCAGGCAGATTTCAAGGTTTCCTCTTTTAACTCTGCAGGAAGAGCAGAACATCGGAGAAAAAATTATCAGCTTGCGCACGAAATTAAAAGATTTAGAATCCGGTAAAAATGAAGAAATTGAAGACGGTAAAGATAAGACCGCCCTTGATAATGCTCTTCTTCATTACAAAAATACAATGATCAATTCCAATTTGCGTCTTGTTGTCTCTATTGCTAAAAATTATCAGCATCGGGGACTTTCGCTTTTGGATTTGATTGACGAAGGGAACATCGGCTTAATCGAAGCGGTTGAGCGTTTTGACTATAAGAGGGGCTGTCGTTTTTCAACCTACGGAACATGGTGGATAAGACAGGCGATTATTAAAAGCATCGCGGACAAAGGACGGGTTATTCGCATACCCATTCACATGCTTAACACTATCAAAAAATGTTACTATGTGGCGAAACAGCTTACGCAGGATTTAGGACGCGACCCCAACGAAGAAGAGCTGTCTCAATATTTGAATGTTCCTGTTTCCAAAGTAAAAGAAATAGTAAAATTGGCGCAGGAGACAACAAGTCTTGACACCATCGTAGACGCCGGAAATATGACCCGCCTTGCCGACCTTTTAAAAGATGACGCCAGAGCCGAACCTTTCGAGATGGTTTTTTCCATGACATTGCAGGAAACAATGGGCGGAATTCTCTCCCAGTTATCCGAAAGAGAGATGAAAATAATTCAGCTTCGTTTTGGTTTAACGGGAGAAAATCCCCTTACTCTGGAAGAAACCGGAAAATCTCTTGGCATCACACGTGAGCGTGTAAGGCAAATTCAGGAAAAAGCGATTTGGAAACTTCGCACACTTCACGAACTGCGCGAGTTGAGAGAAAATACTTAAATCGTTGAAGTTTCTAGTAGTCTGTTACAGCTAAATATTTACAAATATTTTGGATATATCCCTATTCATTTAACAGGTTGGGGCGCCTGCGGGTCATAAAAACTCTGGAGGAATTCGTCTACGAGCCCTTTGCAAGGTCTCTCCGACGAAGAATTCCAGAAAATGTTTTTCTGCCCCGTAGCCCGCCCCCACCTGTTAAATAGAGATTATTTGTCATTTAAAATTATTTCTAATACTTCAAAAATGTCCGTTATTTCTTTTGAAAATAATTTTTCTTTTTCTTCATTCAGCGGATATTCCGTTTGATAATTATTGTAAATGAATTTCATTCTGGCAGAAAGAACATTATTTTCAATTTTGTCGGGATTAAAAAATATTTCTCCATTAATATTATTTATTAAAGCAAATCTATTAATCATATTTTTATAACGGATATTTTCTTTTATGTTAATTTTATAATATATATCTTTGCTTACAACATTACTAAAAATATACCAATTTGAATCAATTGATAGTTTAATATTTGGATAAGATTTTTCTAGGAATTTTTCAATTAAGAAATCACATATATTTTTTATATCTCTTGTTACTTCATTTTCATCTATAATAATAATTGAAATCCAATATTTTTTGTTTTTAAATAATGTTAACTTGTCTTTTTTTATTTCAATTATAACCCTAATATCCTTACACAAATATTCCTGAGAATCCTTTAGATTTTTAATGAAATAATCTATTATCATATATTCAACCTTAGAATTTTGCACCCCTTAAGACAGCGCGTTTTACGACACGCAAGGGTGCAAAATTCCAAATAAAAGCGAGGTTAGCTAATCTCTGCAAGCGGCTGTTTTGAAACAAGCTGTGAGCCGAGTGCCGCAATGAAGTGTACTTTACCTGCCACGCTTGCTTTAATTTCCAGTTCCATTTTCATGGACTCCATGATTGCAATCGTTGTAGCGGCGGCAACATTCTGACCTTCGCTTACTGAATAGCGCAGGACAGTGCCGGCAATCGGAGCCGGAATTATAGTGCCGCCTCCGCCGGAGGGAGCCGCTGTTGGAGCGGGAGTTGCCGCAGGAGCAGGAGCCGCTACCGGAGCCGCGGCGGCAGGAACATCCGCGCCGCTGATTTCTGCGATGGGCTTCTGCGCGACAACCTGAGTTCCGGTGGGAACAAGGAAATGTACTTTGCCGGCGGTTGAGGTTTTAATTTCCAATTCCATTTTCATGGACTCTAAGATCATTATTGTTTCACCGGATTTTACTTCCGCGCCTTCAGATGCGACATAGCGAAGAACAGTTCCGGCTACAGGAGCAGGGATTACCAATGTTCCTTTACCGCCTGAGGAAGCAGAAGGCGCAGAAGCCATTGGAGCGGGAGCGGAAGACGGAGCTACAGCTACCGATCCTGCAGGAGCGACAACTACATCGTAATTCGCGCCGTTCACATTTACTGAATAGCGAGAGGCTTGTCCTGCTGAAGAAGGAGCGGGAGCGTCGGGTTCGGGTTTGAAAACAACCGGTCCGTTTGCTCTCTTTTTGAAGAAGTCCGGGGCGACTTTGGGGAACATAGCGTAGGTGAGAACGTCTTCGGTTGTAACGGTGCTTGTACCCAAAAGTTTTTTCGTCTCGTCTTCCAGTTTGGAGTATTCGGACGGAATATCATCCGCTGGGCGGTGCGTAATTTCTTTTTCCATTTTAAGGGCAGTAAGAGCTTTCTTAACGACATCAGGATTTTTTGGAGCGGGACAAGCGCCGTACTTTCCGGCAACGAGGTCCTGGAATTCGCCGGACAGTTTGTTGTAACGTCCAAACAGCACGTTGAACACAGCCTGCGTTCCTACGATCTGGCTTGTTGGCGTAACAAGCGGCGGATAACCTGAGTCTTTCTGAACGACAGCGATTTCTTTTAATACATCATCCATCTTGTCGGAAGCGTTTTGCTCTTTAAGCTGGCTTTCAAGGTTACTTAACATTCCGCCGGGAACCTGGCTTGCCAGAATGCGTGTGTCCGCTCCAAGGAAACTCGACTCAAACTTTTTGTAGTTCTTGCGGACTTCACGGAAATACGCCGCAATTTCGAGCAACAAATTGTTGTCCAGTCCTGTGTCGTATTCGGTTCCTTTGAAAATCTCGACCATTGTTTCTGTGGGGCTATGGCTCGTGCCCATCGCCATTGATGAAATTGTAGTGTCAAGGATTTCCGCTCCCGCCTCGGCGCACTTGGTAAGAGTCGCCACAGACATTCCTGTAGTGGCGTGGGTGTGGATTTCAATCGGTAAACTTGTTACCTTTTTGATCGCTTTTACAAGTTCGTAACCTTCATAAGGTTTAAGAAGACCTGCCATATCTTTGATACAAAGAGAATCCGCACCAATATCAACAAGCTGTTTCGCGAATTCAGCGTATTTTTCTATTGTATGGAACGGGGTTACCGCATAGGAAATTGTCGCTTGAATGTGCTTTCCCGTCTTCTTTGCGGCTTCTGTCGCCGACTTAAAGTTGCGCGGGTCATTTACAGCGTCAAAAATACGGAAAATATCGATGCCGTCTTTTGCCGCGTATTCAACGAATTTAGCGACAACATCATCGGCATAGTGGCGGTAACCTAAGAGGTTTTGTCCGCGCAGAAGCATCATTATCTTTGTTTTGGGAAGGGCGGCTTTCAGTTTTTTAAGCCTCTCCCATGGGTCTTCGTTCAAAAACCTTATGCAGGAGTCAAAAGTGGCTCCGCCCCATGCTTCAAGAGCAAAAAAGCCCGCTTTATCGAGCTGTCCGCAAATTGGCAACATATCCGCAGTAACCATGCGGGTAGCAAACAGTGACTGGTGCGCATCACGAAGCACCAAGTCGGTTAATTGTACTTTTGACATTTTTCCCTTCCTTATGACTTGTTGTTTTTTCTGTGTTCATTAACAGCGGCGGAGATGGCGGCTGTAACCGCGTCATTTCCTGCCCTTTGAATACTTGGAGCGGCAGGCTGTTCCTTATCTCCGGCAGACCTTGCCGCAATACCGTTACCGATTATGGAAATCAATATTATCATTATAACAAAGATAATCCCCATGATAAACAGGTTCAAAACATTGCCCTGAATCAGCATCTCATTTATGGTCATAAACCCTCCATTTGGAGATAAGCGGCGTTTTAATGTCGCTTATCGTGTTAGTATCTGCCGTTTTAATGGCAGATACTTGTTTTTATAGTACCGAAAAATTAAAGGTTTTTCAAGTGGTTTTTACGGTAATTGACAACCATCTTGCCCTGCTTTAATGTATTTACAGGGTTAAATTATGAATAAGTCAGCCAAAACCGCCGCAAAAAGCAAGATTCCCAAAACGGCGATTGCAAAAAAACCGACTGCGGCTCGAAAACGTACAGCCCCATTTGCCGATAAAATCCCATTTATACGCTCTCTTATCCTTGCCAGCGTGAAACCGGGAGTAATCAAGAAAATTTACCTTTTTGGCTCTTATGCTTATGGGAGACCAACAAAAAAAAGCGATATTGACCTGTGTGTGATAATCAATAATAAATTTAATAGGACTGCTCAATACATGAAAATGGCGCTGAGTTTATATGATAATGATATTATTCCGGCAGATTTATTAGTGTATAAAGAAAACTTTTTCTATAATATCACAAATCCCAATGGTATCAGAAATACCATAATTACAGAGGGTAAAGTGCTTTATGAATAGATCGTTAGTTACCGAAACTCCTGATGAATTATTGATGAATGCAGAAAGGGATATCATAACTGTTCAAGTTTTGCTTTCCAAAAAATTTTATCCTGAAGATATGATGTATATTCCTATATGTTTTCATGCAACACAAGCCGTTGAAAAACTCCTGAAAAGTTATATTATAAACAATGGTAAAAAAATAGAGAAAACGCATAACCTGAATTATTTATGTAAATCCGCAACAGAAATTGATATTTCCTTTGAAACAATAAAAAATGATTGTGTATTATTAAATGATTTTGTTCCTGGCATAAAATATGGTGATGATGAACCCATTGTAAAGCAAGAAATGGATAATTTAATTAAATCATTGAATAATGTTTGTGATTTCTCTCCAATTAAATCTCTGCGTGATTTATTCAAACAAAAGCACCAGTTTGAAATAATAGATTAAAAAACTGCCAGCCCTGCCAATTCCGGTAACAGCACAAAGTAAAACAGCCACTAATCACAAAAATAACCTCATTGCTCTTTACCCTATCTCAGCTTCTTCCTTAACTTGCGTTGCCTGTTGCGCTCCGCCGTCTCTTCATTAACGACGGGCTTTACCGCTTCTTCATAAACGCGGATAACTTCCCTGTTTGGAAGACGGGACGCGACAATCAGCCAGACTACGCCAAAAAGCATCATTAGAAAACAGAGGATTTGCCCCGTGGAAAAACTTAACAATGGATGCGCGTACGCAGTGGGAAGATCAGTTTTGACAAATTCAATTCGGTAGCCAAGGTCGGAGTCAGGCTCTCTAAAATATTCAATGATAAAACGGAAGAAACCGTAGCCGAGGAAGTATAGCCCCACCAGAAAACCTTTGAAAGGTTTTCGGTTGCGGAAAAACCAGATAAGCGCCCAAAGTACAATCCCTTCAAAAAACGCTTCGTACAGTTGCGAAGGATGGCGCGGTAGATTAACAAACGCTCCTGTTATGACAGTTCCGGTTTTTTCAGCGATTTCCGTTACCCAGCTTTGGCTTATAGGAAGCGGCTGTGCGTGGGGAAAGATCATTCCCAAAGGACTTGCTGTCGCCCTGCCGTAAAGTTCAGCGTTGATGAAATTTCCAAGCCGCCCGAATGTGTAGCCAAGCGGAACGCTTGCCGCGAACATATCACCTATTTCTCTAAAACTTATTTTTTTAACCTTCGCGTAAATAACGACCGAGAGAAGACCAGCAAACGCTCCGCCGTGGTAGCTCATTCCTTGAAGCCCTATAAACTGTCCGCCACGGAAAGGCCAGAAGATAAGCCACGGCTGTTTTAAATAAAAATCGCTGGTTTCATAAATAAGAGTAGAAAAAAGTCTTGCCCCTACTATAAGCGATAAAATTCCCCAGCCAAACATGCTTGAAAGATCATCCTCTGTCATTGGGAAATGCCGCTCTTTTACCTGCCTTCTGTATAAAATGAACGCAGTGGCAAACGCAAAAATGTACATAAGCCCGTACCAGCGGACAGGTAAGCCGGGAATTATTTCCGGATTTATCCATAAAAGAAAATTGGCAGATAACGACATCTTACACCTTAAAACCTTGCTGTAACGCGCGTGTAAGTTTTAATTTGATAAAGTTGTTTTCTTTCTTTAGCTTGGAAATCTCAAGTTGCTGAGATTTTACGGTTTCTATCAAATCGCTGTGGCTCATCGCTCCTGAATGAAGAAGGTCTTCGACATATCCCATCTTGGAGTCAAAGTCAATTTCCGCTTCCATTTCCGCTTCCTGAAAACTGTCATCAATCTGCTTGTCATCAGGAGTATATTCGTCCTGCGGGCTTTCCAAAATTTTATCGGCAATACGGTAAATTGCCTGCGACAAAAGCGACTGAGGTTTATAAAGAGTGATTGGAAGCCTTGACGCAAGAGCGGTATCTTGAAGTGTATCGCGGTAGATTACTCCCATGTGCTCAAGTTTCAGATCGAGGTACTCTTCGCAGGAACGCCGTATCTTCATTGCGACATCAGCGCCTTTTGGGTCCTCGACCATATTCATGATCAAGCGCGGATGAATTTCGTCAAGGCGTTCCTTAAATTTCTTGTAAGACTCAGGATCGATTTTTCTTATTTCTGGAAGCATCTTAGGAATGTACAGTTTATGATGACCAGCTCCGTCTTTGCGTTTTTGTTCAAGGTAGGCGCGGGCAGGGGAGCCTTTGGCACAGGTACTGAACATAAGACGGAACACGGTGTTTTTAAGAAACACATAAGCGTTTAATACCGCAGTTACCGCAGGAGCGGAGACGATAATGCCCTGATTTGAAAGAAGAAAAAAATCTAAAATAGACTGATGAGTTCCGGCTCCCAAATCCAGAATGAGAATGTCGGCGTCATCTTTTAACGCGAGTAATTGCCTGACAAGGGTCTTTCGCTGATTTACGGTCAAATTCGCGGTTCCAGGGATTTCGTTGTCACCGGGAATGAATCGAAGTCCGCGTATATCGGTATCGGCAATGACATCGGCAAATTTTGATTTTGTATTGTTAAGAAATGTCCCAATGCCCATCTGCGGCGAATGATGCCCTATGACCAAGTGCAGGTTTGACGCTCCAAGGTCAAGGTCTACCAATATAACACGCTGTCCTGCCTGCGCAAAAGAAACAGCCAAATTCGCCGAAACCAGTGATTTCCCTACTCCGCCTTTTCCGCTCGCAATTGGAATAATACGCATTAATTTCCCTCCGTGTTGACATTAGAGTTGTTCGGAAACTTCAGTTTCTGAACAACTTCCATATAAAAAGCATTTTTGCCGGACTTTAGTCCGCAGGCTTACAGCCTGAAAAAATGCAGGACTTGTGAGAGAACCAACCCGAACCGTAGGTTCGCGGTTCCGAACAAGTCAATTCTCTGTTATTTCCGGCTTTTCCGCCGGTTCGCTCTGCTCTGTTTTTGGCTCTTCTAATTGACGCTCAAATTTGATAAACAGAGCGACAGAGGTCAAAGCAAGTAAATCGCCCGCCAATAGCAAAAATTCAGAGATTATTTTGATGCTAAAAAAACTACCTATCATTGTATACTTCCGGGAAGCAATTAACCAGCCCAGTAACAGCAATATACCTATGCATTTTCCCACGGCAAAAAGGGGCAAATAGACACTATAGCGTTTTGTGTCAAGCCAGATAAACAGGGACATCAGCGGGAATAACACTCCAGGCGCGGTTAAAATCAATATAATAAGAAGAGCCGAATCGTACCCGTTTATAAGTATAACCGTGGTTATGACCATAATGCGGATACATTCGTATATAAAAAGACCGGGCTTTAGGAGCCTAATTAAGTTCATATATAGAAAATAAAGGTTGAAGGGATATTGATCAAGATATTATGGAATAATTTATAGAAATGTAGTAAAATTGAAGAAGGAGTATTTTATGAGGATGAAATTAATCTATATCTTGTGCATTGTTTCAATTTTTGCTTTTGGGTGCGCAAAACCCCCTTTGGAAGAGATGGATAAAGCCCGGGTTGCGGTTTTTACGGCGGAAAATGACGCTAATGCCATTCAGTATGCCAGCGGAACCGTTCAGCGTGCGAGGGAAGCTTTAAGGCGCATGAATGAAGAGGCTGATTCCAAGCGTTATGACGCCGCAAGAGCCGCCGCGGCTGAAGCAATATCTGCGGCTGAAAAGGCAATTGCCGACGGCAGAGCCGGAGCAGGCAGGGCGGGCGGTGAATCCGACAACCTTATTACTGCCCTAAGGGCGGAAATTGAAGAAACCAGCAGGAATATTGCCAGTGCGCGTTATTCTCAGTTGGCTCTTGATTACAACGCGCTGGACAGTACTATAGTAAGGGCGCATAGCACCGCAGATGACGCGGAAATAGATCAAACTTTTGGCAGATATGACAGCGCGATGGATAAGGCAAGAAGCGTACGCGCCGACCTTATCGATATAAACCAAAAGATTGCAAGCGCGGCAACCGTAAAAAAGAAATAACCACCGGAAATTTCCGAAAAACATTAACCACGGAGGAACACGGAGTTCAGATTGGGTTTCTGTCTCTTCTTTCGTGGCTAACATTTTTCTGGGACAATTAGCCGGACAAGAATTATGAAAACTCCGGGTTCCCAACAACTCAAATGACAGAAACCACCCAACGCATTATCGAACAAATCTTAGCAGTCCCAAAAGGCAAAGTTTCAAGCTACCGCGACATTTCTGCACGGGCTGGACTGAGTAACGGAGCGCGACAGACTGTCAGAGTTCTTCATTCCATGTCTGAAAAGTACGCTCTCCCTTGGCACAGGATAATCCGCTCAAACGGGCAAATCGCCCTTGGAGAAGGGGAGGGCAGGGAATTGCAGATAACCCTCCTGCGCGGCGAGGGCGTAGAAGTCTCCCACGACGGACATGTTGATATGAGCAGGTGGGGAGTAGGGAGTTGAGAGTAGGGAGTAGTGTTGTTGTTAGCAAGCGTAGCGTGTTGTTTTCACGTTTTGATAACTAACAGGGATACCACTCCCTACTCCCTACCACCCACTCCCTATATCACGAAAGACAACCTAATTACTAATCATTAGTACTTTTTCCCTTATCCCTAAAATAAATAATTGAACAAAACAAGGCGGTTAGCGGCATTGTAAATAAAATGCCAAGGCTTCCTATTAATGCCTGTAGAATTTCTATGACGATCATTTCCATGTTGAACAAAGCCAATAACGAGCCTGAGTATACGCTTAAAATTAAAACGACAGATAACGAACTGCCAATATACGCGAGGATAAGCGTGTTTGCCATACTGCCCATTATGTCCCTGCCAATTGTTAAACCGGAGCGGAACAGAGCGTTAAAGCTAATCGTTTTTGCTTTTTCTTTTATTTCCCATAACGAAGACGCTATTGATGTTGACACATCTTCAACAGCGCCCATCGCGCCGATAATGATACCGGCAAAAACTATCGCTTTAAGATTTATTGGATTGTCCAGCGGGAGACCGACTAAATAGCGTGAGTTTTCGTCTACAAATCCGGTTAAAACAAGAAGCCTGTTCATTATTACGAGAATTATTCCCGATACCGCCAGTCCGCCAAGACCGCCAAGCGCGGAACAAAGCGATTTTTTGTTAAACCCGACTACAAGTAAAAGCGTTACCGCTATTGTATAAATACATATAAGCACCGACATAATGTAGATATTTTTTCCTGATAGGATAGAAGGCAAAAATACGGTAAAAATAGCGGCACACGTTAAAGTAAGAGCAAGAATTGTATTAAAGCCTTTTTTGCCACCAAAGAATAAAAGCCCTATCATAAAAATAATAGCCAAACTAATCAGTTTGTTTATGCGCAAGTAGCCGTTAAAATTCCATTCGTTGTTAATATTGATCATGATAATAGAATCGCCTTTTGCGACTTCTTTTTGCGGAGCCCATGAAAAACCGCCAAAGTTTTGCGCGGCTCTGATAACTTCGCCCTTTCTGTTTCCGCTTGTTATTTTTGCCTCAAAAATTAATTTATCTCCCTGCATTGGAAGAAAGGGGTCAGAGTATTCGTCATCAAAAAAATCATTGACGGGTTCAATGCGTTCAATTACTTTCTGTACTTTTGCCTGTACAATTTCTTGAGTGTTGTTTTGGAAAACAAACAACCCGTTTACAGCTATTTTATGCCCTATAAAAAGAAGCAGTATAGAGCAGACAACCGTTATAAGATATGTTATTGATATTCTCATGCTTTTCCCCTTTGTTATATTACAGATTATATGGAAAAAAATCAAGATCATTAATACGCTAAAGAATTTATTTATTATTATGAAAAAATATTGTATGTAAATTTGTGGTGATACAGAAAGACAAGGTTTATAAGCCTCTTTGCCCTCTTGCGTCAATTCCTTTTTTACTGTATTTGTTAATTAAGAAGGCTTTTTCAAAACTAACCGAGTTTTGAAAAAGGCTCAGAGGACAATGTCATGGATATTAGAACTATTTGCGTACACGGCTGTGATAAACGCTACGATTCCACAGGAGCGGTTGCCGTTCCTATTTTTGCGTCCGCTACTTTCGCTCACCCGGCAGTGGGGCAGAGTACGGGCTTTGACTACTCACGCTCGCAAAACCCCACAAGAGAGTTTTTGGAGCATACGGTCGCAGAGTTGGAAGGCGGAGCGGAAGCAGTAGCGTTTACGTCCGGCATGGCGGCGGTTGGCGCTCTTATGGAACTGTTTTCGCCGGGCGATCATATCGTAGCGTCCAATGACCTCTACGGCGGTACTTTCCGCCTCTTCTCCCACATATCCCAAAAGAACGGCATTAAATTCTCTTTTGCCGGAACTCCGCAGGACATTGAAACGGCAATTACTCCGGCGACAAAAGCCGTCTTTTTAGAAACACCCACAAATCCCATGATGAATGTGATAGACATTGCGGAAGTCGCTAAAATTACACAAAGTAAAAAGTTACTGCTTGTCGTAGACAACACTTTTCTCACGCCTGTTTTTCAAAGACCTCTGTCTTTAGGCGCGGACATTGTACTGCACAGCGGAACAAAATATCTGGGCGGACACAATGACACGCTGTCTGGAATGTTAGTTGTAAATGATGCCGCTCTTTCAGAGCGATTGCGCTTTATTGTGAAAACAACCGGCGGAGGTCTTTCACCTTTTGACAGTTTTTTAATTGTCCGCGGAATCAAAACCCTTGCTATTCGTATGGAACGCCAGCAGGAAAGCGCCCTTGCGATTGCGAAGTGGCTTACCGGGCAAAGCAAGGTGAAGAAGGTGTATTACATAGGCTTGCCGGATCATCCGGGTTATGAAATTTCCAGCCGTCAGGCAAGCGGTTATGGCGGCATGATTTCTTTTTCCGTAGACTCCGAGCAGACAGCGGCTTCAATATTGGAAAACGTCAAAATTATTAAATACGCCGAAAGTCTTGGCGGTGTTGAGAGCCTTATCACCTACCCGATGTTGCAAACACATGCCGATCTGCCTGAAAGCGAACGGCTTGCTCGCGGTATTGACGGCTGTTTACTGCGTTTGTCGGTGGGCTTGGAAGCGGCGGATGATTTAATCGCGGATTTGAAACGGGCAATGAACAGTTAGCAAAGAGCAGAGAGAAGAGGATCAACCACGGAGGACACGGAGAACACGGAGGAAGAAAGAGAAGAGAGCAGGGAGTAAAGTGCGCCCGTGGGAAGAGCGACCTAGTTTACATGGAACAAGAATAAACAGAGAGGAATGATATGAAATACGATTTTGATCGCGTGATAGACAGGCGCAATACATACAGTATTAAGTACAATCCTGCGTCGCGGGGAAAGCCCGATGATGTATTGCCGATGTGGGTTGCCGATATGGATTTTGCGACACCGCCATGCGTAAGTGATGCGCTTGTTTCCCGCGCTCAGCATGGAATTTTTGGCTACAGTGAACCTGATGACTCGTATTTTTCCGCTGTAAAAGGCTGGTTCAGTAAGCGTTTTAATTGGAATGTGGAAAATGAATGGCTCACCATTACTCCCGGTGTTGTAGTCGCTCTTTATATCGCTATTCGCGCTTTTACAAAACCAGGCGACGGCGTTGTCGTTCAACAGCCTGTGTACTATCCGTTTAATTCAGCGGTACGGCAGACCGGGCGGCAGTTACTTGTCAATGAACTTGTGTACAGCGAAGGCAGTTACAGCATAGACTTTGAAGATTTTGAAAACCAAATTAAACAGGCAAAACTTTTCATTCTGTGCAATCCGCATAACCCTGTCGGGCGTGTCTGGACACGCGATGAACTTGTGCGCATGGGCGAGATTTGCCTGCGTTACGGCGTTACCGTCATTGCCGATGAAATTCATCAGGATTTTATTTTCTCCGGTTACCGCCATCTCGTATTTGCCGCTCTTGATAAACGCTTTGACAACATTACCATTACCTGCACAGCGCCGTCAAAGACCTTTAACCTTGCCGGGCTTTTACACGCGAATATTTTTATTTCAAACGAGACGTTACGCGCTCAATTCAAGCAGGAGTACGCTAACTGCGGATTAAGCCAACCCGGCACTATGGGGCTTTCTGCTTGCGAAGCGGCTTATGCCGGAGGGGAGCAGTGGCTGGATGAATTGATAGATTACCTTGCCGGCAATATGTCGCTGATAGATGATTTTTTGAAAACCAACACCCCTAAAATAAAACTTGTTAAACCGCAAGGGACATATCTCGCGTGGCTTGATTTTTCCGCGCTAGGGCTGTCTTCGGGCGAATTAGTAAACGCTGTTACAAATAAAGCCAAATTATGGCTAAATGACGGTCCCTCCTTTGGCAAAGGCGGAAATGGCTTTCAGCGAATGAACGCCGCCTGTCCCCGTTTTGTTTTACGCTCCGCGCTTGAGAGGTTGAAGAATTTAGATTGAGTTAAACGCTAATTTATTCTTCACTATATTATGTTCTGTTATGGAAACTGGTAGCAAAAAGGGGCAAAAAATTAAAATGCGAAGCATGTTTTTTCAGCCCAAAGGTGATATATTTATGGTAGAATGATTTTAGGGAAATATCCTATGAAAACATCGAAACAATTTACTTTTACCTGCTTATTAGCAATCGTAGCTCTTTTTTGCCTTTTCACGTTTGTTTTTATCAGTTGTTACGAAAGAACCAACAACGAATTAGACTCAATGCTTAAAGAACTTCCCGCCAATACCGCCGATAACCCCCATATCATAAAGTTGGACGTTAGCAGTTTGGAAGGTTTTGGACTCGCTTTCCAAGCTAACTGGGGCAAATATGTATACCTTGATCTTTCCGACAGTACCTTTACCAGCATTGGGAAATCTGCTTTTTACACTCGCGACAACCTTACTGGTCTAAGTATACCAAACAGTGTTACCAAGATTTGGTACGAGGCTTTTGCCCATTGCACTAGCCTTACCGACATTACCATACCAAACAGTGTTACCGATATTGGATATGGACCTTTTAGCGCTTGCACCAGTCTGATGTCAATATCTGTTGCCGATGACAATCCGGCATATAGTTCGGCAGACGGTATATTATATAACAAAGATAAAACCGCCTTGCTACAATGCCCGGGAGGAAAAACAGGTACGGTAAACATACCCAACAGCGTTACAAGCATTGAAAGAGGGGCTTTTATGGGTTGCGTCAGCCTTACCGGCATTACCATACCGGACAGCGTTACCAGTATTGAGGGAGAGGTTTTTTACGCTTGCACCAGTCTGGTGTCAATATCTGTTGCTGGCGGTAATACGGTATATAGTTCGGTAGACGGTATGTTATATAACAAAGATAAAAGCGTCTTGTTACAATGCCCGGAAGGAAAAACAACAGTTATCATACCAGACAGTGTTACTAACATTGAGGAAAGGGCTTTTTTGGGTTGTACCAACCTTGTCAACATTATAATACCAAACAGTGTTATCAGCATTGGGGAGGAGGCTTTCAAGGATTGCAACAAACTTGCTGATGTTATTATAGGGAACAGCGTTACAAGTATTGGGAAACATACCTTTGACGGTTGTAACAGTCTTGCCAATGTTACTATAGGGAACAGCGTTACAAGCATTGGGGCATATGCCTTTTTCGGCTGTACCAGTCTTGCCAATGTTACTATAGGGAATAGTGTTGAAAACATTAGGTATGGGGCTTTTGACTATACCGGTCTTACCAACATTACCATACCAGACAGTGTTATCAGCCTTGAGAATAGAGCTTTTTACTCCGAAAACCTTGTTAGAGTAACTTTTGAAGGAACGATTCCTTCGAGTGGCTTTTACTTCTATAGCAACATCAGATCGACACTCTCCCCATTTCGCGGAGACTTGCGGGATAAGTATTTTGCCGCAAATGGTGGTCCGGGAATGTATACTAGAGCACCTCCCAATACGGTATGGACAAAGCAGTAAGATGGTGAATAAGCTGGATGAAAAAACAACAATCGCAAAAGACCGCTCCTACGTTTCACGTTATTCATAGCGTAAGATGTTCATGAACGCCGCCTGTCCCCGTTCTGTTTTACGCTCTGCGCTTGAGAGGTTGAAGAATTTAAGTTGAGTTGTGTGTATTATGGAGGAAAGCAATGAAATATTTTTTAATTGGTATTTTTATCATACTAACTACATTCGGCTGTACAAAGAAAGATGATAATAAGATAAACGATAGTAACACTAATATAATATCAGACAATTTTATTGAATCAGATATTAAGGAAACGGTTATTGATTCTAGTCGTGATGTATCTTTCTTTGAAAATAATAATTATAAAAGATACTACCATTTCTCTGGAGAATATCGTGATGTTTATGATGATGGTTCAATTATATGTTTGGATACATATAATTCAAAATTAATATTTACAGTTAATGAAAAACTGAGAATTCCAGAAATATTTGAACACGATTATTTCAATTGGTATCATGTGGATATAGATCATATTTCGCAATATAGTAATGATCTTATTTTAGATGTGTATGATAAAGATGACACCGGTACTTTTGATAAAGGAGGGTTTTGGAAAACACCTATAAGAGGAGTTATGATTACTCAATTAGATGATAATATATATGAAGTTAATTTATTAGATCAAGATAGTAGTGCATATTTAAGTTATCTGGATAAAAGAAGGTTTAGAAGAATTAGTACAGTTGATGATTTCTCACCAACTCATGTTGTTGAGGGTTATGATGATGTAATGGCTGGAACATTTATTTATTTGTATGAAAACGATTATAATGAAAGGATTAATCCACTATTTATGTTAGCAACCGGGACCGGGTTCCACTTGATATTAGAAACTGGGTCAGTTGTAGAAATTATAGAATATGGTGGCTTTGATGGGGATATGCAGTTCGTAAAAATAAAATATATTTATTTTGGTAGCGAGAATGGAGTGGAAATATTATGTAATTGGGCTGATTTAAGGCATTTAAGGAAATTATAATTTTAAGCGGCAATTATTCATGCCAATTACTATTTTAAATGTATAGCAGGCTTCTTAATTTATAACTATTCCGCTATACTAATAATATGCTCTGTATTTCCAGCAGGAGAAGGCTGTTAGTCTGCCTTCTTTTAATTTTTATGTTTTCTTTTCTTTCCTCATGCGGACATCGGGAAGTCTTTGTAATTATTCAAGAAGGTGATTTCGCAAATGAAAAGATATGGTTGGAAGAAACCCTCAGTAGTTCAAAAGAATTTAAGGCTTTGGGGCTTCGTTTAAGCGGCGTTCGTGAGAACGTAAATCCTCAGAATAAGCCTTCTTCAAATAAAAATACCGCTGAAATACACATAGAATTCTTTTCATCATGGAATTTTGAAAACAGGCGGGACGGAATTCCCGTTTCCAAAACATGGTTAGTTCCTCAAGATTATGCTATTGTAGGGCGCATGAATACTTCTCTCCAGTTGTGCCTCGAAGAAAAGGAGAGCCTCGTTACGCTCAACAAACTCTCTCCCCCTTTTTCTGCTCTTAGGGTGGACGGACTCACTGCAGAAGATGACGGCTACCCTTTGATTCAGCTTGTAGGAATACGCCTCAATTTTGACGAAGGCGATAAGCATTGCGCGAAAAAAGCCGCCTCTCTGGAAAAATTTCTGCTCGATCTTCCAAAGCCGCTTATAAATGAAAAACCTGTTTTGACATGGATAAGCGCCGCAGGGGACATGATGCTTGGGCGTAACGCCGGAAACATACTCATTGATCAGGGAGCAGGCGCATTGTTAGACGGAGTGGCGGAAATATTTTTGCGTTCCGATCTTGTAATGGTGAACTTAGAAGGACCTTTGAGCAGTCGAGGAAGTCCCGAGCGAAAAACCTTCACCTTTCGTTTTGAACCGTCGCGCGAATTGGCATACGCTGTCAAAAATGCGGGAATTAATGCGGTTCTTTTCGCAAACAACCACACATTCGACTTTGGAGAAGAAGCTTTTCTTGACACAATAAATTTTCTGGAAGAAGCCGGTATAGCGTTTTTGGGTGTGGGCAGAAATGAAGAAGAAGCCTTAAGCCCTTTCATTTTTAAGAAAGATAATTTCAGCGCGAATGTCTGGGGACTCGCCTCCTTTCCCAAAGAAAGCACAGGATGGGACGGGCTTAGATTTGTGACAGGGCAGAATAAAGCGGGCTTCCTTCATTCGGACGGAGGAAGCGCGGAAAAACTAAAGGCGCGTTTAAGGAAACAAGGCGGCGAAAGCCTTAACATAGTTTTTTTTCATGGCGGAGTGGAATGGTCGCACAGTCCCAGCTCTGCCACTCGTCAGCTTTATACCGGTCTTGTCAGTGAAGGAGCTGATCTTATAATCGGCTCTCATCCTCACATTGTACAAGGGTTTGAATGGGTTGGTGATAAACTGATTTTCTGGTCATTGGGTAATTTTGTCTTTTCAGGCATGGGGATTATAGAAGGCGGAGACGAAGGCTTGCTCATTCGTTTGGGCTATTTGGGAAAAAAGCCTTTATATATAGAACCATTTGCGCTCAGTCTTTCTGGACCCTTTGTCGAATTAGCGCCAAATCAAAAACTCGAAAATTTCTACCGCAGGTCAAGGGAGCTTGCGGGGGAATGAGCCGGAGATGTAATCAATTGTTTCCAATTATATTTTTAGGTATAGGTTTGCATGGAATATTGATAAAACGACTCCCGTATATTAAAATGTTCTAATGGAAACTTTGCTCAATATCGATATAAAAGAAACAATTGATAAATTAGAAGACCTTCAAACCCTTTCAAGGGAAGAGTTTATAGAACTATTAGCATGTGAGGACGATTATCTGTTTGAACGCGCGCGGTTTACGGCGCAAAAAATATACGGCAATCAAATCTTTATGCGCGGACTCATTGAATTTACAAGTTATTGCAAAAATGACTGTTTTTACTGCGGCTTGCGAGCCGGAAATGTGAACGCTCAAAGGTACAGGCTTTCAAAACAGCAAATTCTGGAGTGCTGTGAAAAAGGTCATGCGCTGGGCTTTCGCACTTTTGTACTGCAGGGTGGAGAAGACCCGTTTTACACAGACGATATTATGGTTGAAATTGTGAGCGAAATAAGAGCGGCTCACGGCGACTGCGCCATAACTCTTTCAATCGGGGAGCGTAGTTTTGAAAGCTATGAGCGTTTGTTTAAAGCCGGCGCGGACAGGTATTTGCTACGCCACGAGACCGCAAACGAGCAACATTACGCGTTACTGCACCCACAAAAAATGTCGTGCGCCAACCGGAAAAAGTGCCTGTATGAATTAAAAGAGATTGGCTATCAGGTGGGATGCGGCTTTATGGTCGGCTCTCCGAATCAAACGCTTGATAATATCGTTGACGATTTGTTCTTTATTAAGGACTTAAAACCGCAAATGGTAGGCATTGGTCCCTTTCTTCCCCACTCAGACACTCCTTTCAAAAATGATACCCCCGGCAATTTGCGCCTAACGCTGAATATTTTGGCTATCCTGCGCCTACTGCAACCGAACCTCTTAATTCCCGCGACAACGGCGCTCGGAACCCTCGATTTTCAGGGACGTGAATTGGGTATTCTCGCCGGGGCTAATGTTGTTATGCCCAACCTTTCACCTGTTGATGTGCGCAGTAAATATCTTCTATATGACAATAAAATTTGCACCGGCGATGAAGCCGCCGAATGTGTAGCCTGTATGCAAAGACGAATCCAAAGCATCGGCTACGAAATTGTTGTCTCTAGGGGGGACTGGAGAGGATATACTTCATAATATTCCACACGAAGGCACTAAGATATAAAATAAGCTAATCAGTACCCATATCCCTTCTTTCTTCCCTTTGTGCTCTCCGTGCCTTTGTGTGAGGTGTTTTGGGAAGAATGTTTTGTAAAATATTTGGTTATTACAGAATACTTCTATAATAAATTTCACTTGTCGCAGTTACCATGTTTTTCTTATATTATATAAGAGTATTTTTTATGGGTAACATTTTTCTAAAAACTGCCGGTCATAATGTTTTTTCTTGGGAAAATCTTGGCAATATTAAGGAAGGTCGCGGAGACTTGGGCGAAGAAATGCCCGTGCTTGTATATCGCCTAATGCAGTTTACCATGCTGGATATATTGACAAAAACTTATGGCAAAGAACAGGCAGATGAACATTTCCGCCAAGCCGGTTTTCTGGCAGGAACAGAGTTTGCAAAAAATGCGCTGGATTTAAAAACGGATTTTAACGCTTTTTGGGCAAACTTGCAGAAGGCATTGCAGTCTTTGAAAATAGGTATACTGCGGATGGAAGCGTTTAATTCTGAAAATGGCAATATTGTACTCACCGTTGCGCAGGATTTAGATTGCAGTGGGTTGCCTGTTACCAATGAGACGGTGTGCTGTTACGATGAGGGGTTTATTGCCGGCATTCTTGAGGCGTATACCGGAAAAAAATATGTTGTACGCGAGGTAGATTGCTGGGCTAACGGTGACAGGGTATGCCGTTTTAGAGGTGTTGTTAAGTGAAATAATGTGGAGGCGGCAGTAAAATTATTATTTGATTATATACGCGATTTAATATACAACCCGGCTTATGCCGTGTTGGACGCAGAAAAACTGCCTGCGGACTTCCATGATTTGGGAGAAGGTTTAAAATATCTCGGAGAATGTATTCTTGAAACCAGAAAATTTGCCAATGCCCTGGCAAGGGGAGAGTTGGATGGGGAACCCATATCGCGTAACAATGAGATAGCCGCTCCGCTTAAGGCGTTACAGTCATCGCTACAGCATTTAACATGGCAGACACAACAGGTAGCCCTTGGGGACTATCAACAGCGCGTTGATTTTATGGGGGATTTCTCAAAAGCGTTTAACACGATGGTTCATCAGCTTGAAGAGCGCCGGAGAAGAGATGCCGAGGCAAAGTCCAAATTAGAACAGTATGTAAACCTTCTGCTGGAAAATTTCCCTGATATCGTTCTGTTATTTGACATTGACGGAAAGATTGTTTCTACAAGTAAATCATATCTCTTCTATAGTAAAACAGATGATGCAAGCATAATTCTGAATAAAACCTTTAATGAATTGTTTTCCCCCCTCATGGACGATGAGTTTTTACAGCGTATGAATGAATCTTTCAAAACAGCCATTACGGACAAAAGTATATCGGAAGTGGATAAGGAAATTGATTTTGGAAGGGACGGTAATCTGCGTCATTATGCTGTTCGTGTTACACCCATGCTTAATGAAAGCGGGTTTGTTATAGGAACAATGCTTGTTTTTCATGATCTGACCGAGATTCGCAGAACTGAAATTGCCGAGACAAGTAACAAGGCAAAAAGCAAATTTCTTGCCATGATGAGCCATGAAATACGAACGCCGATGAATGTTATTCTGGGCATCACTGAAATGAAAATGCAAAACGAAAGGCTTGCGCCGGATATAGAAGAAGCATTCTATATGATACACAATTCAGGCAGTATCTTACTCAATCTTATTAACGAAGTGCTTGATCTTTCTAAAATAGAATCCGGTAAATTTCAATTGTTGCCTGTCGAGTATGAAGTTGCCGGTTTTATTAACGATACTGTGCAGTTGAATATAATGCGGTTCAAAAGTAAGCAGATTGAATTTAAACTTCTTGTTGACGAGAACATACCTTCGGTATTGTTTGGTGATTCGGCTCGTATTCGCCAAATCTTGAGCAATTTGCTGTCAAATGCGTTCAAATATACGAAGGAAGGCGTAATAGAATTTTCGCTCCGTGTCGAAAGCGGAAGTTCAGATTCCGAAGTAACGCTTGTTTTCCGTATCAGTGATACAGGGCAGGGCATGACAGCTGAACAGATACATGAATTGTTCGATGAATATTCACGTTTTAATCCGCAAGCCAACCGCGATGTCGAGGGTACGGGGCTTGGAATGAACATTACACAACATTTAATACAAATGATGAACGGAGAAATTTTCGTAGAGAGCGAACCGGGGAAAGGCTCAATATTTACCGTGCGTCTGCCACAGGGGGTTACAGGTTCATCTGTGTTAGGCAGGGAGTTATCTGAAAATTTACAAAAGCTTCGCTCCAGTGATGTGTCAAGGATAAAAAAGGCAAAGATTACTTATGAGCCGATGCCTTACGGCAAAATACTATTTGTGGACGATATTGAATCAAATTTATACATCGCCCATGGATTGACAGAGCCTTACAAATTGTCGATTGATATTGCCATAAGCGGCTCTGAGGCTGTTGACAAAATAAAGCGCGGCAATGTCTATGACATTATATTTATGGATCACATGATGCCCGGAATGGACGGAATCGAAACGGTAAAAATCATTCGCAGTATGAACTATACCCGTCCCATTGTCGCATTGACAGCTAACGCAATAGTAGGGCAGGAAGAGATGTTTCTGGCAAACGGTTTCGACGATTATCTTTCAAAGCCGATAGACATACACCGCCTTGACATATTGCTCAACAAAATGATACGCGACAAACAACCGCCTGAGGTAATTGAAGCTGTACATCGCAAAACCGGCAGTCATAGCAGTAAAAAAATACATCTACAAATATTAACAAATCCGCGTTTAGTGAAAATTTTTGTACGGGATTTAGAAAAAGCCGTTCTGACGTTAGAAGAAATATATAAAAATAAATTTCGCCGCGATGCTGATACGCAGATGTATATAATCACCGTTCATGGTATGAAAAGCGCACTTGCCGCCGCCGGTAAAACAGAACTTTCCGCCTTCGCGCTAGAACTGGAAAAAGCCGGTAAGGTTAAAGATACCGCCAAAATGATCTGTGAAACCCCGCAATTTATTGCCGGACTACGAGAGCTAATAAAGGAAATTACACCGAGGGAAGAAGCGGTTATAAAAAATCATTGACAGGTCTATGTATCTATGGTATAATTGTTTAAATTATCAAGGAGATAACAATGAAACATAAAAAATTTATTTTAATATTTGTTGCTGTGATTATATTTTTTTCATGTACAAAGAATAATGAGAAAACTATCAAAGAAGTTCCTCCTTTGCAACAGGAAATAGAGCAGATTAATTCTGCTGATCATTCTACAGAAGTTGAGAGAAGAAATAATGTCAGATTAAATGAGTCTGTAGATGTGGATCGTCCTTATAATATTGAAATAGGAAAATATCATGTGTTAGCTTCTACTGTAAATATTTATAATCAGCCAAATTTAAATGGTAATATAATTGGGCAATTACAATTATTTGATGAAATTGAGGTTATTGAAAATATGGGTAATGAACAAAGAATAGACGGGTTTTTTCAATATTGGTATAAAATAAAACATAGAGATTTAGAAGGTTATATATGGGGTGGATATATTGGAATAGAGACGCTTGTATACGATATTGATAGCAATGGAATAAATGATTATTTTAGTTATCGTATATCCGGTGTTATTGATAGTGAAAATTTAACTAATAAAATAAATTATAAGAATAAAATTGTTAATGCAATTATTATTAATGGGCGTAATGATATTTTTATATTTATAAATGGCAGAAGACTTGAGTTTGAATTTGAAACAAGAATAGTTGAAACAAGAATGAAAAGTTGGGCTATTGCCGATAGGCACATTTGGAATGAATGTACTTTCTTTGAACCATACTATAATGAAGATTGGGATCAATGGGAAGATTTAGGAGTAGGATTTTTTATTTATGTTATTAATGAAATTAATGCGGAAGTTAGAGAAGGTGTTAGTTTTTATATTTCTTCTAATGGTGATATAAGTTATGGGGGACATGGCGGTACTTCGCTAAATGCTTTAAGAGGAGATAAACCTTGAAAAAAAAGTTTTTAATTCTGTTTTTCCTTGTAACGGTTTTTGAACTATATAGTGACGGACTGAAATCTATAACCATAAATGAGATAGGAGAGCGTGATACAATATGGCATTCGCTAATCATAAATACCCATGCTCTGGAACAGGGAATTCAATTGGAAGGCAGGCGATTTTTTTATTGTTATGCTGTAGATGAATCTACTTTTAATGAAATAATAGACTTTATTAATAACAACAGGGAATTATTCGGAGAAAGGCGATTTAACGAAGAAATCGGTGAATATTTTTATGGTCATTATGGTTCTGTTGAATTGTTTATTGAAAATGAAGGGAGAGAACATTATCTCTATTTAGTTGAAAGAAGATCGTCCGCCATGTTCTTTTTTGGGTTGCTTGAATTGATTATAAATAAGGGAAATTACTATGAACTTGCAACCAGACTGGAATGGTCAATCAGGCATTTTGGATTTAATAATATAATCAGTGTCACTACAACGAATTAAACAAACGAGAGCAAGCATATTCAAAATTTTTTATTTAATACAGCGCAACTTCACAACAACGAGAGTGTAGGAAAAGCCTTGCAAATATGCCTACTTGTTACTTTATCGAGAAAGATGTATTATATAATATAAGGAGTAAAACATGAACTTGATTTTTTTGGGTCCTCCCGGAGCGGGCAAGGGCACTTTGGCTGTAAGAGCCGTAGATATTCTCAAGGTTCCTCAGATTAGTACGGGGTCAATTTTTCGTGCGGCAGTAGCGGCGCAAAGTCCATTGGGTCTCAAGGTGAAGGCAATTATGGATGCGGGAAAACTTGTGGACGATGAGACTACAATCGCGCTTGTTAAAGAACGGCTTACTCAGGATGATGTTCAAAAGGGATATATTTTGGATGGTTTTCCACGGACAATACCGCAGGCTGAGGCGCTCGCTGGATTTTCCACTGTAGAAAAAGTAATTAACTTTGATATACCCGATTCCGGTGTTATAGAACGCTTGGGCGGACGGCGCGTTTGCCGTAAGTGCGGATATAATTTTCACGCTGTTTTTAACAAGCCTTCAAAAGAGGGGATTTGCGACCATTGCGGAGGCGAGGTTTATATCCGCGATGACGATAAACCTGAAGCGATTCAAAAACGGCTCGAAGTTTACCGCGCTCAAACAGCGCCATTGATCGATTATTACCGTGAAAAAGGACTGTTACTCGACATTGACGCGCGACCTATGGTTGATGAGATTGTGATCAACTTCAAGAAAGCAATGGCTATTGATTAGTTGTTAAGCCGGGCGATTTCTTCTCGTATTTTTTTCACAATATCCGCAGAGGCTTTGTCCAAGTCTGTCATGGTACTGTCTTTTTCACTGCGGCGTTTTATTTCTACTTGAGGAATATTCTGCGCAAGACCTTTGTCGCCGATTACTACACGCCACGGAATTCCTGTAAGGTCGGCATCGTTAAACTTAACTCCGGGACGCTCGCTCCTGTCGTCAAGCAAAACTTCGATACCTGCAGAAGTTAATTCGGTGGCAAGTTTGTCTGCACTTTCCTTAACTGCGCCGTCATACTTGATTGGAACGATAATCACATGATACGGCGCGACAGAGACAGGCCAGATAATTCCCGCTTCATCGTGGTGTTCTTCGATTACAGAAGCAAGTGTGCGGTCAACGCCAATTCCGTAACAGCC
This sequence comes from Treponema sp., assembly GCA_031254315.1. GTDB lineage: Bacteria > Spirochaetota > Spirochaetia > Treponematales > Breznakiellaceae > WQXQ01. Next base: position 19,099 of record JAIRUQ010000118.1, on the reverse strand, counting down.
CATGATCGGCATTTGGCTCTTGCCGTTTTCATCAAGATAACTTACATTCATTGAACGTGTGTACTTGTATCCAAGTTTGAAAATGTGCCCAAGTTCATTGCCCATCTTTGTATATAATTCGCCGCTACACAGAGAACAATGATCTCCTGCTTTTACGGTGCGGACATCTTCGATCATCCATGCTGTAAAATCACGTCCGTATGCGACATGCTTGTAGTGCAAATCTTTTTCCAACGCGCCTGTTACCGCGTCATTCATTCCTGTAACTGTACGGTCAACTATGAGAGGAAGAGCGGTCAATCCGACAGGTCCCGCGAATCCTACAGGAGTGTTGGTAAGGCGGACGACATCGGTATCTGAGGCAAGGCTCACTTCACTTGCTTTGAGGGCGGAGGCAAGTTTCACCTCATTTACATCAAGGTCGCCTCGAATTGCCACCGCGAAGAAGGCTTCGGTATAAACGGCAGGCGCTTCCGCCGACGGTTTTTTTCGCTGAAGTTTGGCGCAGGCGGGGGCTGAGGAAAGATCAAGCTCGACATTGACGGCTCGGTAGATGAGCGTCTTTATAAAAGTTTGCGGCTCTGTTTTTAGAAAGGCGCAAAGTTCGTCGATCGTTTTTACATTTGGAGTGTCAATTTTTTCAAAGGCAGGAGTATTTACTGCGGCGGCTTTCGCGTCTTCAATCGAAGATGAGGGCGTAAAGTCCGGCGCACAGGCGGCTTTTTCCGAGTTGGCGGCATAATCGCATTTCTTGCAGAGGATCAGCGTGTTGTCGCCGATTTCACTTTCTACCATAAATTCTTCCGAACCGCTTCCGCCCATTGCGCCTGAGTCGGCTTTTACAGGAATTACAGAAAGTCCGCAACGCTTAAAAATCCTTCTGTAAGCGCGTCCCATCGCCTGATAGGTGTCATCGAGGCTTTTGTCGTCTGTGTGCCATGAGTACGCGTCTTTCATTACAAATTCGCGTCCGCGCATTACGCCATAACGGGGGCGGATTTCATCCCGGAACTTGGTGTTGATCTGGTAGAGCGCGAGCGGCAGTTGGCGGTAACTGGAAAGCTCGTCTCGCACGATAGCGGTAAAGGCTTCTTCGGCGGTGGGGGAGACGACAAAGTCATTGTCCAGCCGGTTTTTTACGCGAAGCATTGATTCGCCCATGGAGTCCCAGCGCCCCGATTCTTTCCATAATTCGCCGGGAACGACCACTGTCGGTTTTATTTCCAGTGCGCCTATGGCGTCCATTTCTTCGCGGATAATTTGTTCTACTTTGCGGAAGGAGCGAAGCCCCAACGGGAGGTAGGCAAAAAGCCCGTTTGCGAGTTTGCGAAGAAGCCCTGCGCGGAACATCAGCCTGTGGCTTGCGATTACCGCGTCTGCCGGAACTTCTCTGAGGGTTGGGATAAATGCGCCTGAATAGTTCATAGTACGGTCAGTCTAGCAAGTTTTGGACTTTTTGAAAATAGCGGAAAGCATAGGGCAGGGGTTGACTAAATTTTTTATTTTTGATAAGTTGAGGGAACATTGGGGGCGTAGTGAAGCTGGTTTATCACGCTGGCCTGTCAAGCCGGAGATCGCGGGTTCAAGCCCCGTCGCTCCCGTAGAGGAAGGGACTGTCCGAGAAGAATATTAAACCACGGAGTACACGGAGAAACACGGAGTTTTGATATGTTTTTGCTTCTTTCTCCGTGAAACTCCGTGTCCTCCGTGGTAAAATTCTTACTTCTTGGACAGCCTTTTTTTTTCACGGGCAGTAGCGCAGTTGGTAGCGCGCTTGGTTCGGGACCAAGAGGTCCCCGGTTCAAATCCGGGTTGCCCGAAAGAAAGTTTACATGTTTTGCTAAGAATGCGGCTTTTCTGGTACAAGCCCGACTGGATTTTTTCGTAACCCTAGTTGCCGTTAGGCGAAGTGGGGCGTTTTTCTATTTATTAATAATCCAACTCCTATCCCAATTATACCTATTATTCCTCCAATTATAATTATATATACATTTTCATTTGATTTTATTTCATCCCCATATTCATCTTCATTAGGGAAACCTGTGTAATTCATTGCTTCAGTTAATTTTTTATTTGAATCTATTGTTATACTAAATACGATACATCCGGCTCCAGCTTCAATTGGAATTTTTAATTTATAAATTCGATTTAATATATTTGAGTATCTTCTATTCTTCTTTATATTATTTACATTGCCATTACTAATTGCTTCAATAGCATAAATCCTTCCTGTTGGATTTGGTGAAGCCATAATAAGGACTAATATATCGTTATTTTTTTCTTTCTTAATTCTTTCTATTGCTGATCGGAAACTTGGAACACTGGCTACATAACCAACAATATGTCCATAAATATCTTCATTAAATGGATCGGTTAATAAAGAATAATCATTAGAGATAGCAGATGGAATAACAACCTCTCCGTTAATTCCAAAATATTCATGAAAACAGCTCATCATTTCTGAAAATAATTCTTCATTAGTTTCTTCTAATTCAAATATTATATAATCATATATTCTATTTTCTTTGTAATGAGATAATAAATAATATAAATTAAGTCTTTCATTAAGAACATTGAAAACATTTATATTATGATAAGAAATATTTATTCTATATTTTATAATTAAATTGTCTGGATTTAATAACAGCCTCGTTGTTATTACAGTATATCCGCCAGTCAGATGATATGCTGTTTTATTATATCCCAATCCAAGGTTACCATATTCATCTGAAATTCTTATATCATTAATTTTCATTAATGTAGTTAAATCAAATTCACCTGATTCTAAAATAGGCAAAAAATTAGTAAATATTTGAAGGTCTTTCTCCAGATACTCTTCATTTAAATTATTCTGTGCAAACAGAAATTGGGTAAAAAGTAGTTGGATTATTATGAAAATAATAATATTTTTTGTTTTCATATTATTAATATTATCTTATAATATTTATTTTGTCAAGTATTTTTTTAATGTTTTTCCCTATTTCTCTTTAGCACATGAACAAACTCAATTCAACGGCACATAACCTGTTTCTCCTACGAGGTACTGTCCCTGTTCGGATAATATCCATTGGATAAATCGGCTGACATTTTCATTTTGTGTGTTTGTGGTTATCGCGTAAAAGTAATCTGAATACGGATATGTTCCCGATTGTATTGTTTCTATTGATGGAACGATACCGTCAACAGATAAAAGTTTAATTTCATTGTTTCTAATCATCTGTGTAGTGTAAAATAAAAATGAATAACCGATCGCATTATTGCGATTTTTGTATCCCGCTGTTTGAGTGATTATACCATCCATACTTCTTATTGCGTTTTCTGTTATAGGCTTCATAATTATTTCTTCACCCATAATTACCTCAAGCATTGTCTGGCTTCCGCTGTTTTTGGGTCTTTGATAAGCTCTTATACTTGCTTTTCTTCCCCCAACTTCACTCCAATTTGTTATTCTTCCTGAATATATACCTCTTATTTGTTCTGTTGTCAGATTGGAAATGTCGTTGCGCCTGTTTACAAAAAATACAAACGCCTCTTTTCCAATAGGAGTTAAATTAAAGGTAATGCCTTTTTCTCTTGCTGTTTCTATTTGGTCAGAGGAAGGAGCGGCGCAGAATATTATATCTGCTGATCCATTAATAAGAGCGCTATATGCATCGGGTGTAGTGCCTACGGTTACTATTGGTGGAGGAGAATGACTATATATCATTCTGGAATATTTTCCTTCCGGATATACTGCCTGTACGAATGTTGCATAAAGAGGATACAGAGCGATAGCGCCGTCTATTCTGGGTAAATTATCAGTCAATTTTAGTGTTGAGGCTTCCGGCAAATTTACAGCTCGTGTATTTTTGCTAAAAGGCTGATAGCTATCTAGGAATAAATTTTCTTCTTCATTAGCAGATTTAGGAAGAAATAAATCGCAGGAAGCTAAAAGTAAAACAACTAAAATAACTAAACAATTAAAATATTTTTTCATAATTATTCTTTCTTATTTTAACGTATCCTTGAAAAATTCCGCTATTATATCCCAAACAGGCTGTTGGAAAAATTGCGGTCCTGCGTGGTCTTCGCCTTTTAAGCCAACCAAATGCGTATCAATCTTTTTGGCGATTAACGCTTCGTGAAACAATTCGCTCTGTTCAAACGGGACAAGCTGGTCATCAGTGCCGTGCAGTAGCAAAAAAGGCGGCGCTTTATCTGTAATATTAATAATAGGATTGATAAAACGCTGGTAGTGATCATCCTTAATATCTCCGTTTAAAAATGTTGGTATAATTATAAAAGGATTATCTTTTGCCAGTTTTACTAAATCGCACGGCGCATACCAACAGCAAGCCGCCTGTACCGCACTTGAATGTTTCAGATATTCGCCTGCTTCAAATTCATCGCTGTCTGTGAGGGCGGTCATTGCCGCGAGATATCCGCCAGCCGACTCTCCCATAACGGCGAATTTCTCCGTATTTATTGAATAGCGTTTTGCGTGAGCGCGAAGGTAACGGACAGCGGCTTTTATGTCGATTAACGCACCGGGAAACGGAGATTCATGACCAAGCCTGTAATCAACACTGGCAACTACAAAGCCGCGACGGGAAAGTTCTGTCAAGTAGGGCAGATGCGCACTCTTGCTCATCTGCATCCACGCTCCGCCGCATATCCAGATGACGCAAGGATAGCACCCCTCTGTTTGGGGATAGATAATATCCATTCTTAAATCCCGTGTTACGTGCCCAAACCACGCGTCCGCCTGCGCGTAAGTTACTTCTTCATCAAGAAAATAAACAGGCTCTTTTACTTCTACCGTTATAATTTCTTTCTTTGTCATATTTCCTCCATAAGTGTTGACAATTCTTCGACAAGCCGCCCGAAAACATCGCAGGCGGCGTTTACAGGATCGGGTCTGCTCATGTCCACTCCCGCAACTTTTAACGCTTCAATAGGGAAGCGTGAACCGCCCGATTTTAAGAAGGCGAAATAATCTTCCCTTTCTTTTTTTCCGCCTTCAACAACACGATCCGCAAGCGCGATCGCGGCGGAAACTCCGGTGGCGTATTTATAAACGTAAAACGCGCTGTAGAAGTGGGGTATTCTTAACCCTTCAAGATCACTTGCCTCTTCAAGAACCATTTCACTACCAAAATATTTTTCCAGCAGTTTGCGGTACTCTGAGCGTAAAAGCTCGACTGTAAGCGGCACTCCGTTTGCTTCAAATTCGTGGGCTGTCTTTTCAAATTCAGCGAACATGGTCTGCCTGTAAAGCGTAGCGAGCAGTTCATCGGCATGTTTGTTGACAAGGTAAAGACGCATTTCTTTGTTGTCATATTGTTTTAGCAGATAACGGAAAAGAAGTTCTTCATTAAACGTACTGGCTACCTCGGCTTCAAAGATTGTGTAATTGTAATGCATAAAAGGATTGTTATGCGCAGAATACCATGAGTGCATTGAATGTCCTCCCTCATGCGCCAGAGTGAAAACATCGCGGATGGATTCATCCTTGTAATTCATCAGAATATAGGGGTCTGCCGTAAAACTTCCCGCTGAAAAAGCGCCTGACCTTTTCCCCTTGTTCTCATAACGATCCGCCCATCGTCCAAGAAGTCCGCCTTTCAGCGTAGAACAGTATTCATCACCTAACGGAGACAGCGCATTACAGACAAGATCAACCGCTTCATTCCAGCTTGTCTTTTTAGTTGCGGTAGGAACAATCGGGACATGAAGGTCATAGTGGCGTAATTCACTTAATTTCAACACACGCTTTCTAAGGCTGTAATATTTGTGTAATGCGCCAAGTTTACCGTTGACTGTAGAAATTAAGTTGTCATAAACTTCTTCACTTACGTTATCTGTATAGAGAGAAGCGGCGCGCGCCGATGAATAACCTCTTATACGTGCGTTGATTACGTCCTGTTTTACAGAGCCGGAATAGAGGTTTGCGATAGTGTGCTTGTGCGAGTCGAAACAGGCGTAAAATGTTTCATAAGCGCGACGGCGCAGATCGCGGTCGGTGTTTTCCAGAAATACGGATAAAGTTGACTGCGAAAGGGGACGCTTTCCCTCAGGTGTGTCGATTGTGCCGAAGTTAAAATCAACATTGGTGAGTACTGAAAAGGTGTTGTGTAACGTTCCTTCCGCTTCAGAATGCATTTCAATAATGCGCTCTTCTTTATCACTTAAAATATACGGTTTATACCGAATAATTTTTTGAAGATAAATTTTGTAATCACAGATTCTTTGATGCGTTAGAAATGTTTCCATATCTTTTTGAGGAATAGCTATTATTTCAGGAGCTTCCCATGCTGAGGCAGTCCTTGCTTTCGCGGAGACAATCGTTATTTTGCCTGTCATCGTCCTTGCTGTGTCGGAGCCTTCATCTTCATGCTGACGCAGTTCCGCGTAATAAATCAGCCTCTCCTCTAAAATGTTCAGCTCTTTAAAGAAATCAAGGAAATCCGCAAGGTGATCCGCGGACTTCCCTAAAGTTCCCTGAAAAGACGGTATCTTTTCGCTCTTTTTTTCAAATTCCGCAAGGGCTGTGTTCCATGATTCATCATCCGAAAAAAGTTTTGAAAGGTCCCATTTATCGCCTTCTGCTATTTCACTGCGTAACGGTATTCGCTGTTCGTTATCTGACATTTTATTTTCCTTAAATTTTACTTAACGCCGCAACTGCGGCTCCAAAAAGACTGGCTTGCTGAACCGGAGAAATAACATAGGGGCACGGTTTGTTTTTGTATAACATCTGATGAAGGTAGGATTCAAGTGAGCGGCGCATTCCTTTGTAAATCATGTAAGTTGTGCCCTCAACGGCGATGCGGACAGGGGAATACGGTTCAAAACTTGAATTGATTTTTTCAACGGTCGCCGCTACAACCGCGGCTGAAAAAAGCGCGCCGCGTTCTGTAACAATCGAAGTGATATATTGAACAGCGGCAAGTGCGTCGCTTTCATCAGGGGCGAAGAGAGAGCCAAGCGGTCCTTGAGCACAAAGAGGGGCGTGGGTAAATTCATTTAGAAATCTTGTTTCTAAATGGGGCATTGCAAGAAGTTCATCGGCTCTCTTGAATTGTAAAACTTTATCTTTTATCGCCTGTTTAAGAATGTGCAGAGTCAAAGGACCAAGGTAAGCTCCCGCTGTCGCTTTTTCCAGAAAAAATCCGCCCGGGTTTTTTGTTGTGCTGTCATATTCCTTGTCAAGCTGACCGCGATAACGAATATCGAAGTTGCCGCTTTCGCATACCACTATTTGCGGCGAAGAAGGAGAATTAAATTTTATTTTTGGAATATTTGCTTCGGGGTATGCGGTATTAAAACCGGTTCCTAAAATAAACCCGATAACAGGTCCGCCTTCAACGCCAAAATCGTTTTTTGTACGCGCCCCCTCACCGTCAGGTGAAATTGTGGCAAAGCCGGAGAGCAGGGTAGCGACGGTGTCATTCAAAAGGACAATTGGTCCGTCATAAGTACAGCCTTTTGCGGCAAGAGCGTCTCTAAGCCCTTTACCGATTGCCTTTCCGATCACATCGGGAGCGTCTACTTCTTTGCTAAACGCCATAAGAATTCCGTCTGCGTCAGAGGTAATTTTCATTGGATAGGAAAAAGTAAAACCAATCCCTTCTATTTTTGTGTCTTTGAGCAGGGGAAGGGTAACGTCCGCAATAGCGTCAAAGAATTCTTTCGCGGTTAATTGTCCGTTTGTGCCGGGCATCGGAGTTTTATTTGTTCCCTGCGCGACAGCCTCGCCATTTTCGTTAAAATGAACAAGGCTTGTTCTTAGATTGGTTCCGCCCGCGTCCAAAGCAAGAACTGTTTTTCCCTGAGGAATGCGCGTAACGGGAGTAATATACGAAGGAATCATGGCAAGGCTGGAGGCAGAGCCTTCAAGCCCCTTTTCCATTTCACTTAGAACCTCTTTTACAAGGGCTTGCGGATCAACGCTATTATAATGAAACCCGTAATCCTGCGCAAAATCGGATAGTTCTTTTGGATTGAATTTGTACATGTTGTTCTCCTGATTGATTATAACATAAAAAGTGAGAAATGTTAACTATCAAACGCTTTTTGTTCAAGATTGAATTGTTTGATCCTTTCGGTTACCTCTACGGCATGACCGGTTCGCAGATAGTAAAGCCAGACACGGCAATCTTTTTTCGCGGGGACGGCGAAAAGTGACAAAATAGCGTGATAATAACAAGCCATTTGCGCTATGTAGTCCGAGGGTTCTTCCCTGTTGTCGGTTTTAAAATCAATTATATGAATTGAGTTTGTATCATCAAAAAATAAATCAATAGTGCCGTTAATAAAAATTTCTTTGCCTTTTTTGTTTTTCATCAAAGTCCTGAATGGAAACTCGCTCTCTCTCAGCTTTGCTTTTTCTGTAATTTTTCCCAAGGGAGAGGCAACAAAACGCTCCGCGAGTTCCTTGCCTGCTTCAAGAAGGGCTGTCATTTCCGCCGGATTTAATAAACAAGAAATATTTGACGGTATTATAGGCTCTTTTTTATTAAAATAAGAGGCAACACATATGTGGGCGATAGTTCCAAAACTGCCGGAATTAAATCTTTCCGATGATTCATTTTCGCTTCGGGAAAAACGGGCAAGAATAGAATCTACTCTGTTAAAAATATCATCTGATTTTTCACCGGAGAAATCTCTGTTGATACGAAAATTATTGTTTAATGTTCCCGCCGAGGAGGACGACACTTCTTCGGCGCTTTCTTTTTCCCGCTTATGAAATGATGTCGGTGTTATGTGATTATCACTAAGAACAGGAGTTTTAATAGTTTCACATTGTGTATAAAAAGGTTCTACTTTTTTAATAAATTCATTAAGCCCTTTTTGATCGTTTGAAAGTTTTAAGTTCTTTCTTAGTTGTTTTCTTATGTATTCTTCTGAAAAACGCGGTATTTCTTCAAGGTTAAAAAAAGCAGGGGATTTTTTTAAACCTTCGGCGGGAATATGCGAAACAATTGACGGTAAAAGGATTCCGAATAATGTATCGTTATTCAAAATTGAGTCCCCTTCTATATATTTTTCTGTTTTTTCACTTTTGGTATTTATATAATTTTTTAATAAAAGTGAAAAATCATCATATTCGTCATTATTACTTATATCAAGGGAACCTGTTATGTACAATTCATTTCTTGCCCTTGTCATTCCTACATATAAGAGGCGGCGCAGTTCCGCTGTTTTTTTATGCTTTATTTCTTCACTTGACAGCTCCCAGAAAAAGTTATTGCGCTTTGGTGAAATCTCCCTACATTCAGGCGGCGGCGGTGGGCTGAAAACAATTCCGGTTTCTTCCGAATAATAAACCAAATCGCCTCTGTCTGACCGGCTTTTTTTCCCGCAACAACAAAGAAAAACCACAGGAAATTCCAATCCTTTGCTTTTGTGAATTGTCATCAAATGAACGGCGCTGGGACGTTCAAGAGGTATGGCGGTATCGGAAGAAAGCTGTCCGCCTGAGTCTCTTAAAGCGATCATTGAATCCGTAAAAGAGGCAAGGCTCTGATTTTCCGCGTCAGCTTTCGCGGCAAGATGAAAGAGATAATCAAAAACCTCACGATATACGGTTGTCTGAGGATGCCATTCTGTCTCGTAACGGTAACCTTCTTCATACCACAATTCGCTGACAAGTTCGCTGATGTTTTTACTTTCGCTCTTTTCACATATCGAAGAAAAAACCTTTAATCCGTTATTATATTTCTTTTTATCAAGCGGATTCATAAATCCAAGCGGCTTGTCATCAAACGGTACGGCTTCTTTTGTTTTATCGCAAAAAATGGACATGCACAGGGCTGTTGCGGCAAGCGAAAGCCCCGCGAAAGGAGAGCGAAGCATTTCAGCGTAAGCGGCTTCATCCATCGGATAAGCTACAAGGCGTAGCACCGACACAATGTCATTTATAAGTCCGCCATAAAATAAATTGTTTATTTTCTCGCATGTATAGGGAATGTTTAATGAACGCAGATGTTTTTCATACAGGTTCTGATGGGAGCTGTCGCGCATTAGAATAGCGATATCATGAGGCTGATAATTATTTTTTCCGTTATTAGTTAATAATTTTTTTATTTTTTCAGCGACAAAAAAGGCTTCGTTTTCATAAGCGTCAAGCTGTGAATCGTCATCTCCATCATTGTCATTTTTATTTAATACGCACACCGATAATTGACCGTCATTCTTACAGCCTGCCTCAAGCGGCGCGTAACCTGCTTCGTAGAGCGGCAGGGATTTGTGAGGCGCAAAGACTGAAGAAAAACTAAACAAAGGTAGCTTTCCTTGTGAATCGAAATTACTTCCTCCGAATATCGCGTTAAACGCGCCGATAAGCTGAACAGAGGAGCGGTAATTTATTTTTAAGGGAAGTTCCGCGCTTTTTATTTCTTCTTTAAGTTTTCTAAAGACAGAAACATCAGCTCCTCTAAAAAAATAAATTGATTGTTTTTCGTCTCCTACAAAGTAAAGTTTATCAGGGGATAGATCGTCCGCAGACGGAATATCTTTATTTATTTTTTCAGGTTTTTCAGCAAGTAAAAAAAGAATATCCTTCTGTAATTCATTGTTATCCTGAAACTCATCGATCATGATTGCTTTGAACGCTTCTTTTTCGCTCTGCCTTATATCTTCCTGTTCAATAAGAATTGTTCTGGAAAGGTTTGCCACATCACGAAATGTTAAAACACCCTCCGCCCGTTTTCTTTCAAAGTAATTGGATTGCAATTCCGTCAGCAGGGACATAAAAGAAATAATTATACCGGCTTGCATACATGAAATGGAGAGCGACATAAGAGGACCGTCAAAAATTTTACGAAGCAGTTTGATATTGTCCTTAACGGGATTATTTGAACGTTTACCCCATTTCAGGCTCAAAGTACAGATAGAATTAATAAAGTACAGAAGCTCAACCATTGTTTTTTGAATAGGCTGTGTTTTGGCTTTTTCAATTGCCGATTCTACGGGAGTATTCAGCAGAGAGTCAAAATATTCCCTTATATTGCGCTCAGGCGGAATTTCAATTTTTTCTCTTTTATACTTTGCCATTAAAGGGACAATATCAGGAAGAAAGTCGTTGTCTTCATTAATGTCACGTTCAAAATTATCAAGTATTGTTTTAACTTCTGCGCTGTAGTTTTTCCATTCATTATGCAAAATATCAAATTGTGTTTTAACATCGGCAAGGAAATCTCTTGGCTTGTCAATTCGAGTATAATTAAATAATATATCCGAAAAAATGTCGGTAACAATTGTATTTGGATGATTGTTTAAATAGAGAATTTCTACTGCCGGATGATTTCTGTGAGAGAGAAAGAACGGATATGAAATTTCCAGCGCGAGATTTTTACAGCGCCATTCATCAATTAAAAAGTCAGGGCTTATGCCGTAACGTGATGCGCATTGCTTTACAATGGATGCGCTGTAAGAATCCAGAGTTTGTATTCTTGAGTGAACAAAATCATCCAGCGCGGACAACGCCCTTTGCGCTTTTATGCCTGTTTCATTTTCGGCAATTTGTGAAACAAGATTATAAATCCGCTTTTTCATCTCAACGGCGGCTTTTTTTGTGAACGTAAGCGTTAATATTTCATTCGCTTTATAGCCTTTCTCTGTGAGAAGCCAGACAAAACGATTGGCAAGTACTCTTGTCTTCCCCGATCCGGCTCCGGCAGTAACAACGGCATTGCCGGAGCAGAATGCGGCGTTTTTTTGTTCTTCATTTAGCTCCTGAGTATTTACTTTTCCCTTCATCAATCATTCTCCAAAGTATTATTTTCTCGGCTGATAATGTATACCGTCCGGCATATACGCTGATATTTGCAATCAAAACAGCCGCTGTTTTTTTCAGGGAAGACTGTAAAATTGCCGGTTGAAATTTCATCTTTAAACTGATTTGTTTTAATTTTAAATTCTTCGAATATACGGTTATACAATTCACTGTTACGCTCAATTCGATCTTCTTCTTTGGCAGGAATGATTTTATCTGAAGTTTTATTGATTACAGAGCCGATGATCACTTCAGGTTTTACTTCCAGAATACTGTAAAAAAGAGCGGTGTATACTTTATATTTTTCATTTTCTTCCGCAAGAGTTATGTACATTGGAAGCTGGAAATCCGTAAGAGGATTTTCATCTTTCGTGGTGCAATCGGCGCGTTTTGGCATCATTTTTCGCTTAAAATCCACGATGATATATTTTTCTGTATTTTCAGAAGTGTCTTTTAATATACAGTCGATATATCCGTTAAGAAGGCAGGAGTCCGATTCAAGTGTGTAGTAACTTTCGCTTCCAACAACACTGCACCCTTCAAAGTACGAAAGAAAATGCGCAAGGCAGTTTTCTAAATGCTCCTGATAGTCTTTTTTTCCCGCGTGCAGTAGCCGCTCTGTTATCGCGCTTATTTTATATTCCCGGTCCGATTTAATTATAGGGAAGGCGTTAAAAATTCTATTTATACTTTGTTCAAGGAGTTTTTTGTAAGGTGGAGGAAGCTCAAGTCCAAAATCATTTGAATTTGGTTTTAATAAAGGTTCGTCTTTTGTTTTAAGTTCTATAAAGAAATCATTTAAAATCGCGTGATAAACAGAGCCCGAAATATTCTCCGCCATAAGGCTTGTATCTATCTGAACGTTTTCCAGTGCGAAAACACGCTCAAAAAGCCATTTTAATGAACATTGAAAGTATGTTTGTAATGAAGAAGCCGATACCCTGTATTTACCGTTTTTTGTATAACTTTTATCAATTATTTTTTTAATTTCTTCTCCTGCTGTAAAGAAAGAACCGCTTTCTTTTTCATCTGATACCGGTTGTTTGCGGCGGTCTTTCCAGTTTAAAAATCCTGTTAGCTGATTTTCATGGAGTTTTGACAACTCTCCGCTATCCGCCCCCGAAGAATAAAGGGCGCTTTCTACATTGTAGTAGTCCTGCGAGAACTTTTCTTTTAGCTTTGGCTCTTCAGCATAACGTTCCCTCGGCTCTGAAGGAGAACCGATTTTTGGATGAGGTATGGCAAAATTTGAGAAAGTCTGCTCACTGCAAAAAAAGGCAGGGTTTTTTAATGAGTTGAATTTGTGCATATTGATAAATGTCGTTGACGCGTCTTCGTCGTTAATGCCAAGTTCTTCACGTTTTTTCCTAGGCAGGAAATTTAGGCGGGAATAAATTACAGAAAGGCTCTCATGCCCCGATCCAAGTATTATATGGCAGTCAAAGGGAGCGGCGGCGGCGGTTTTATACGGAAGAATAGCTACGCCTGAAGTTTTTGACTGAGGAAGATACAAAACTTCGTTTAAATATTCGCAAAAAAATGAAAACGGGTCTGCCGCAGGCACATCGGGGTAACTTTTTTCAATCTCTACAAGGTACATTAATTCGCTGATACAGCGGGACAGAACAAGATCGGTTTCATCAGAGCAGTTGTCCATATCAAAAAACTTTTGACGGAAAATAAAATACTGCTTGCGAAGTTCTGCGAACGAATCCGCTCCGCGAAAAGAGTGAAGGCTTTTTTTCAGTTCTAAAAAAAACTTTAAAACATCATTTTCAAAATAATCAACAGGACTTTTAAAAGCGTCTTCCCAAACATTGATGTATTGTTCTTTTCCGTCCTTTTCTTCGACCCAAGAATAAAGGCAATTGTTTTTTATTCCAAATTGAATAAGTTTATCGATAAGGGCGGTATCTTTCCAAGGAAGATTTTTGTTCATGATTAAAGAGACAAGCGAATAAAAGGAAAAATTTCCGTTTGAGACATCAAGCACAGAGTGAAAAAAACTTCCGGCAGGGAAGCCCGCAAGCGGTTTGCTGAAACGCTTTACATACGGAATATTTCTGTTGGCAAACTCACGCAGTACATAGGGCAGATAATCTTCAGAGTCGGGAATGCAAACAGCGATAGAGTCCCAAGCGATGTTTTGCTTTTCGTTAAGGGCTCGTATGTACAGGGCGGCTTCTGTTATTTCACTTCGTGAATTGGTATAGAAAAAAGTGTCGCTTTCGATTTCTTCCGCTGTGCTTACGCTGATTGTTTTTACATGACTGCTCTGCGCGAGTATTTCCCTGTATTCACTGTAATCGGAAAGTGATTCGGGAAAAAATATAAACACATCTTTTCCCTCATCGTTAAATGGCGGCGTCTCCCATGCAGGTTCAAAAAGACCATGCTCTTCAAGAAAATTAGCATAACGCCGTGCGAGGGCAAACATGTCTTTATCGTCGCCCTCAAACTTTGCCGCCGGTTTTTTAGCTTCTTCACTCAGTATAGCGCCTATAGACAATCCCGTAGTTTTACAAAACCACGCTCCCAACTGGGGTAAAATCCCTGTCAGCCATGACGTAAATTGGGATGCCTGTCCTGCCCATTGAACCATTATCAATGACGAAAAAACCGGTTCTTCGCCAAGGGCTGCGTTTTTGGCGTTCTCTCTGACAAGACGGTTTACAAAAATTTTTTTAAGAGCGGAAGGAATACTCTGCTTGTTCTGAACTTTTGATTTTATTGAATTCTGCTTAAAGACATCCCACGCAATAAATTTGTTCATGGCGATAGTGCCGCCTTTAAGGCGCAGTACATGATCCGCCCAGCGTGACGCGGCTATATCTGTAGGGAAGATGAATAACGAGTTGGGGGCATCTATGTTTTCCAGAAGGACTTTTTCAACAGAATTCATGACTAAGTGTAGTGTAACTATAAATGAAATTAATGTCTATTCTTTTTGTTAAAATTGTTTTCTTCGCCATAGAATCTTTTAATTGTCCAAAACATCTTCTGCTGTCTCCAACAACCTCCGGTTGATTTCATTAAGAACTTCGCTCATCTTGTATAGCCTAAGGTACAAGCCCCCTCCTTTATGCCATTCCTGAGCAAAACACATCCCGTGTACCGGATGCTCTACAAACGCACTGTAGTCCCATTGGTATTCCTCATAGTCTTCGGCTATGATCGGCATGCTTATTCCGTTGGGGTACCGCTCGTCCATGTGAAAAAACGCTCGCTTGTTGAGCCGCTCATTCCTTAATCCTCGATACCCCATGACAAATGTTGTCGCCCAAGAACCATCCGTGGAAAAAATAAAACTAGAAAAATTCATTCCTGTCGCCGGACATAGATAATTAAGCGGCGTTATCTTGATATCGGAATATTCTTCATCCCATGTTACTTTAACTGTTTGCCTGATAGTATTACTATATCCAAACAAATACCGCCTTCCTGGATGAATATTACGAAGGGTCCTAATTACCAGATCAACACTGTTCCGATTTAGTGCTTCGGTAAGATCATTCTCAACAACCTCATGGGTTCGCCAGTTGTAAAATATTTTTTTGTCTTCTACTTTTATTTCGTTCAAAATTCTTTGCCAGCTCAGAGCATGCCGGTCATCCATGGACAGTATCATCAAAACGGTATGTCCATCGGGGCTTTCATAGACCATTTTGTCCTCTTTATAATTGTATATAAATAAGGTTATGTCTGTATCATTATTGTTTCTTTCCAGCATATAGGAATAACCGACAAATCCTTCCTGAAAATCAAGTAAAACCGGATTCATTTCGCGGTGCACCCATGATAAAAGCGGAATATGGCTCTTGGTCTTGTTGTCGTCTACAGCCGCCAGATGGTGCATCTTAGCGGTTGTGCTTGCTATAAGACCCGCTTCGGGCCATGTTAACAATTTCCTGTCCATCTGTGTCCGTGGGAAATTGACCAACGGCGTTATCCGCATTCTGTTCGCGCCGATAAAAGAGATTTCAGCATAACGCCCCCAGCCGTCTATAGTCGCCAGCTTTCCCTGTTTCCATGGCTGTATAAGCCAGAAAAATTTTGGCGCTCGTATGTCAATGGGGTGCAGTCCGATGGTTTCTGCCGGCATAGAATCCCCTTTAATATTTTTACACCCCTGCCAGCTTAAAAACGTCAACACAAAGAGCAATGTCAGGAAATAACCATGCGACTTTGTTGATAAAATTAGGCTCATAATATCCTTCTTTTTCTGTTCCATACTACCCATTCATTTTACAGCATAAAAAATTATTCGTCAGTATTTTAACTGCCGTTTCCCAAAATCCTCTCCCTGTACGCCGCGCTAACGGTAGCTGATACCCAAATCGTCTAGCGTACCTTGCCCCACGAGGTACGCTAGATATAGCGTCTATCGTTGGTTAAAATCGGACGGTGAGCAAAGCAAAGAGAAATGGACACACAACGGTAGCTGATACCGAATTTGCCTAAATCAAGAAAAACGGCAAAACTGTGTTGACAAAAGGCACACAATGTGCAATAATGTACCATGCGGTTTGTTTGGAAAGAAGAGAAAAACGAAGTGCTCAAACAACAACGGAATATTTCTTTTGAACAGATACTTTTATCTATTGAAAACAAGCAAATCGCGGATGTCATTGAGCATCCGAATAAGGAAAAATATAAGGGGCAAATATATATCATGGTTAATTACAATGATTATATATATGTTGTTCCCGCAATTATTTCAGATTCGGGAGAAGAATGTTATTTGATAACAATTTATCCGAGTCGTAAATATACCAAAAAATATTTGGGGGAAACGGGATGAGCAAAACAAATTCCAATTATTTGGACAATGAAGAGCGAAAACTCATTAAGTCGCTTGAAACAGACGGATGGAATCCGTCTAAAGACCGGGAATCATGGAAGACCCTCCTGTCCAAAACAGCAGCCAATACTTTAACCAAAGATCAGCGAATGAATATCCGTATCACCAGAAATGATCTTGAAGGTATCAAAATAAAGGCTGTGGAAGAAGGTATACCATATCAGACATTGGTTGCCAGTGTTATTCACAAATATGTTACCGGAAAGTTAATAGAGAAGAGAAAAAGTATTTAAGGGGAATATAAAATGACAGTAAAAGAAATTTAGAAAAATCCCTACAGCAGCCGTACTTCCAAATCAAAACCCCGACGGGCAATAACCTTGCACGGTAGTATGTCCCCGGCCTTTGGTTCCATACTGCCTGTACCGGTAATTACTGCCGTTCCGTCAACTTCGGGCGCGTGACAATAGAGACGGCCCAGCCAAAGGTTTTCGTCGTCGTCGGCTTCTTCATTTTCGCCGGAGAATTGTTCCTCAAGCAACACATGAAGTTTCTGACCCACGAAGCGATCCATATTTTTTTCGGTGATTTGAATCTGCCGCTCCTCAACTTCATGTTGCCTTTGGGCGGCAATTTTTTTGGGGACTTTTCCGGAGAGCGTGTATGCGGGCGTACCCTCCTCGCGGGAATAGGTAAAACAGCCAAGCCAGTCAGGACGGAGTTTTTCCTGAAAGTCCAGGAGGGAAGCGAAATCGGCTTCTGTCTCGCCGGGAAAGCCTGCGAGAAAAGTTGTGCGGATAATGGCGGTGGGAAGTTTTGCCCGGATGGTTTCAACTAACGCAATATATGTTTCGGCGGTACCGCGCCGGTTCATTGCCGAAAGGATTTTGGATGACCCGTGCTGAAAGGGAATGTCAAAATAGGGAAGAAAACGAGGGTCGTTTTGCATTAGGTCAAGAATGGGAAGGGGAAAATGATCCGGGTGTATGTATAACAACCGTACCCAAAAATTCCCCGTAAGCTCCGCAATGGCGTTGAGTAATTCCGGCAGTTCCGATTCACCTGAGCGGTACGAACCAATGTCCTGACCGATGATGCACAGCTCTTTTATCCCCCTTGCAACAAGTCCCTTACATTCCTCCACTATGTCCGGCACAGTGCGGCAGTGGAGCGGGCCGCGGATAAGGGGTATTGCGCAAAAGGTGCAGCGATTGTCGCAACCCTCGCTGATTTTTACATAAGCGGAACCCGGAAGGGAAAGAAGAGGACGGGAGTAGGAATCGTTGTTAGAACTACCGGAGTATATCCTGGAGGAAATAGCATTATCCGAATTACACTCCCCTATTCCCCATTGCCCAACCTTTTCAACAATTTTAGTAACATCGTCTATACCAAAAAAACCGTCCGCTTCGGGCAGCGATTCAGTAAGCTCTTTTTCATAACGCTGGGCCAGGCAGCCTGCCAGAAGAATTTTTACGCGAGGGTAGAGTTTTCGCCAGCCCAGAACGGCGTTGATGGATTCACGCTTGGCGCTTTCGATAAATCCGCATGAATTAACGATGATAATGTCGGCATCTGCCGCATCCTCCGCCATAGACCAGCCCGCATTGCCGAGATGGGCCATCATATTTTCGGCATCAACCTGATTTTTCGCACAGCCAAAAGGATCTAAATAATAACGCACAAATCAGGCTCAGGAACGGCTGGTTTCAAGGCGGGCAACTATAAGCCGGTAACGGTTGTCGTCGTCCCGAACCCAGCGTACATCCACTACTACCACCTCACCGGCATTGCCAATTTCAACAGGTACGGTTCTGCTGCCCCCGATTACCTGGAATTTTGCAGCCTGCGCGTTGGATGCCCAGATTCGGATGCCGTTCTGCGCCTGGATATTCAATTCATCGGAACGCTGAAAGTACTGTTCGTTTCGTTCCCGCCGGTCGCGTTCCATTAAAATTTCCCAGCGGAACATGCAGTAACCCTGAAAAGTGGCCTGCAAAGTAAACGGGTAGGGATTAGGCGAAGAAAATATCACCGTGGAGTTTGAAAGGCCGGTAGTGACGGCGGTTTCTACGAGTATGGCATCGGGGATATTATCAAGCGCACCCTTGTTGATAAGCTCAAAACGGAGCAGTACGCCCATGTCGGCGTTGTTTTTGGCATAATCCGCGGCGCTGATGTGGATCTCCGATGCGCCGTTGTTGTCGAGGTTTACAATCGCTTCCTGGGTCAAATCCAGAATAACCGTACCGTCCGGCGTGCGAATGGTTACCGCCTCGCCGAGACTCAGCAATTCCAGCTTAAGTTGATCCGTTCCGTTGGGGACCAGAATTGAATCGCCCCGGTAAAAACGATGCTCAAAGTTATCCCCGCTCATGGTATATTCAACCGGGGTTTTGGGGGCCGGCGTAGCGGGTCTGGTACTTGGGGGCCGGTTCATAAGAAACCAAACCCCGCCTCCAATCCCGCCAAGTACGACAATAACTATTACAATGCCAATCAGGATTTTTGGCAGCAGTGAGGGTCTTTTTAAAAGCTGC
>JAIRUQ010000055.1 GCA_031254315.1 Treponema sp. | reverse complement strand
ATAAATCAAAGTTAAAACCAAGATTGGCGCCATCAGCATCAATGCAAGCGTACGTTTGTCATGGCGCATCTGCCGTAAAATGCGGATAACCATCGCCCTAATTCTCATTCTGAGCGCCTCCCCCATAATGAATAAAGGCTTCTTCAATACTTGAAGCGCCGATGTTCTTCTGAAGTTGTAACGGAGTTCCCTGAGCAATTAAACAGCCGTCACGCATCATTGCCAGCTCGTGGCATTTTTCCGCTTCATCCATAACATGAGTAGTAACGATAATTGTCATTCCCTGTTGTGCCATGGTATTAAGAGCGTCCCAGATACTTTTGCGCAATACCGGATCAATGCCCACCGTCGGCTCGTCAAGGATCAAAACTTCAGGTTCGTGAAGCAATGCCAAAGCCAGAGATAAACGCCGCTTCATTCCACCGGAATAAGCCGCGACCGCTTTTGCCCTGTGATCGAGCAGATTCACCAAAGCCATAACTTCGAGGATTCTCTCTTTTGCCTTTTTCCTGTTCATTCCGTAAAGACCGCTAAAAAAGGAAAGATTTTCCTCCGCCGTTAAAAGGGGGTACAAAGCGTCCGACTGAGCCATATAGCCAAGCCGGTTCATCAGGGACAGTTTCGGCATTTTTTCTCCCAGTACAAGTACCGAGCCTGACGCCGCCTCCAATATCCCTGCCATAATCTTTACTGTTGTGGTTTTTCCGCAACCTGAAGGTCCCAAAAGTCCATAAATCAATCCATTAGGCACAGACAGATTAACATCGAAAAGGACTTGTTTATCTCCAAAGCGATGATTGATTTTCTCAAGGACAATACAATCCTGTTTCCCTGACACCCTTTTTTCCCCAATAAATGAGTGATTACTCACTTACTAATATAGTGGATTTCTGTATTTTTGTCAACCTTTCAGGTTGGCTCTTTTAGGGAATGGATTTATTGTCCGCTATCGCGGACGGACGGGTCAACCCCTTCGGGGTTGGCTCTTTTAAGGAAATTATTAACTGTCCGCTATCGCGGACGGACGGGTCAACACCTTCGGTGTTGGCTCTTTTAATGTAAATTTGTCAATATATTCTGAAAATAAAGATTATTTTTCAAACTGTATACTTTTTCATACACTGGATTGTTGCCAAATTTTCAGATATTCTGTATCAAATGGAAGAAATTCACGACCGATTAAAGAAAATCAGGAAGTCGGTAAATATGTCTATTCGGGAATTCTCCAAAGAAATTTCATATTCATATAGTTTATACGGACAAATCGAGCACGGGGACAGGGAACCTACGGATCGGATTATTCAACTTATAGTTGGCAGGTTCAGTATAAATAAAAAATTGGCTGATTACAGGAAACGGGAAAATGCTTAATCCTTCACTGCCGGATATGAGACTTCAAAGAATAATGGAGATATATAAACTGATTGATGATGATACATTAAAAGATTGTTTATTGGAACAATCAAAAATATTATTGAAAATACACAAAGATAGAAAAAAATGAAATTGACTATTGGGTATACGTGAGAGTATAATCCCGTTAAATTATATAAAGGAGAATTAAATTGCAATACCGAATAGACAAAAGATCAGGCAATAAAATATCTATCCTCAGTTTTGGATGTATGCGCTTTCCAAGCGCCCTTGGGGTTACCGATATGCATAAAACTGAAGAGCTGATTATGCGCTCAATTGAAAACGGCGTTAATTATTTTGATACTGCTTGGATTTATCCCGGAAACGAAGAAGCCCTTGGCTCTATTTTGCACAAAAATAATGTGCGTTATAAAGTTTATATCGCTACAAAAATGCCGCTTGTCGTGCTAAAAACCTCCCGTGATAACACGATTGATTTTGACAAATATTTTTTTCAATCTCTCGAAAGGCTAAAAACAGATTACATCGATTATTATCTTCTGCACATGCTGACGGGTTTTGATCATTGGCAGAAGTTGAAAAGCGCAGGTATCGAAAACTGGATAGCGCAGAAAAAAAAGTCAGGGCAGATCAAACAAATTGGTTTTTCGTATCATGGTTCGGGAAGTGATTTCTTAAAAATCATCGATGATTATAATTGGGAATTTGTCCAGATACAGTACAATTATTTTGATGAGAATTTTCAGGCAGGCGTTACGGGGCTTCGCGCCGCCGCCGCTAAAATGCCGGTTATAATAATGGAGCCACTTCTTGGCGGTAAACTTGCGACAGGGCTTCCAAAAGATGCGGTAAAAATTTTCAAGGATGCGGACGCAAAGCTATCGCCAGTTGGCTGGGCGCTCAACTGGCTTTGGAATCAGGGCGAAGTAACTTCGCTTCTTTCCGGAATGAACGCAATGGCTCAGCTTGAAGAAAATCTTAAACTTGCGGACACAGCGACCGCAGGTATGTTAGACGACACCAAAATTGCCGTTTACAAATCGGTGCTTGAATGTCTAAAACGCTCCTGCAAAATTCGCTGTACAGGCTGTAATTACTGTATGCCCTGTCCTGTGGGAGTCAATATCCCCGGAAGTTTTGCCGCGTTTAATACGATATATTCAATGGGCTATGTCGAAGGGATGAAGCAATTTATTACAAGCACAGGCTTTATGGCGGCAAAGAGCGCCAGTCCAAGCCTTTGTATAAAATGCGGCAAATGTGAAACTCACTGTCCGCAGAGTATTTCTATAATGAAAGAACTTGCGGTAGTAAAAAAACGCATGGAACCGCTTTTTATAAAATTTATCGGCGTATGCGCAAGAGCGTTTCTTGGGGTAAAACGTAAAAAATGATTTTAAGAGTTTTTATGTTATCATTAACATTTTTACTTTTATCCTGTTCGCGCAATATGGCGCATAACAATCTTTTAATCGCAGTAAGTATTCCTCCTCAGCAGTGGTTTGTTTCGCAGATTGCAGGAGAAAAGGCGGCTTCTTTAATACTGATTCCGCCGGGGCAAAATCCCCACAACTACGAACCGACTCCAAGGCAAATTCAAAGTCTTGCGTCAGCAAAAGCGTGGGTTCTTTCCGGCGCTGAGTTTGAAATAAGTCTGCGCCCAAAAATTGAATCACTTTTTCAAAACATATTGATTGTTGACGGAACGCAAGGCGTACAGTTTAGATTGCTGGAAGAACATGATGATGCGGATAATTACGAACATAATTCTTTGGAAATTGACAGGCACACATGGCTTGGCAGGGAACCTGCTAAAATACTCGCAGGGCATATAAAAGAAACTCTTTCCCTGCTCGACAATGAAAATGAAGCGTACTATCGTACTCAATATGAAAATCTTGTCAAATTAATTGATGAAGAATTTGACAGCTTACGCCTTGATCTTGCTCCGTTAAACGGCAGGAGCGTTTTTGTTTATCATCCCAGCTTTGGTTATTTTCTTGATGAGTTTGGAATTCATCAGGAAGCGGTGGAAACAGGCGGCAAAGAGCCGACTCCACGTGAGCTTAACCGTTTAATAACTAAAATTAACGATGAACATGCCGCCGCTATTTTTGTGCAGACCCAATTCCCTGTTAATGCCGCAAGAACGGTTGCGAATGCCGCAGGAGCGCAGTTAATTGAGTTAGACCCTCTCGCACAAAACTGGCTTGAGAATATCAGAATTATGGGGCAGGCATTACAGGAGGCTGTTAAATGACATGCGCAGAAAGTCAAATCGCTGTAAGGTTTAATTCCGTCTCTTTTTCTTACGGCGATGTTCAAGTTTTAGAAAACGCGTCGTTCCACATTCACTGCGGAGAATTTGTCGCAATGGTTGGACCTAACGGCTCAGGAAAGACAACAGTATTAAAACTCCTCTTTGGACTTGAAACGCCATGTTCAGGAACTATCGAACTTTTTGGCTCTGCAGGGCAAAATCAGGGCAAGAACAACATGGCGTATGTATCTCAGCAAATGCCTGCGGATAATTTGTTTCCCATAACAGTCCGTGATGTTGTAAGAATGGGGCTTTTACACCCGTATAAAAGTTACTCGCAAATATTTGGCAAAAAAGAAAATAACGCTCTTTCTGAAGCTATGGAAAAAACAGGCGTTGCTGACCTTGCGCCAAGACCTTACCGCTCACTCTCAGGTGGACAGAAGCGCAGGACGCTTGTCGCTCGTGCGTTAGCCGCAAAACCACAGCTTCTTGTGCTGGACGAACCGACAGCCAACATGGACATAGAAAGCGAAACACGGCTCTATGAAACGCTTGGCGCATACAAAGGAGCGACTACTATTTTGATCGTTACGCACGATACGGAATTTGTTACTTCTCTTACGGACAGAGTTTTATGTTTGGGAGACGGACGCAAAGTTGTCCAGCACCATATTGAAACAGGCGCGGCTGACACAGCGACACGATTCAGTCACGGCGGCGCAGGTCGTGAAGTGCGTGTGCTTCACGACAAAAACATTTCCGGTGACGATTGCTGTCTGTAGGGGAGTGTAGGGGGTATGGAGCAGTTGCATTTGACATATTGACAAAGTATTAGAAATAAAATAAAGTTTAATAAGGAGTTGTTGGAATGAAATATAACAGGGAAACAATTATTTTTGAAATTAAGACTGTTGTGTTTGCTTTTTTCCACGCTGTTTACAACTAAGAAAATATCAAAAACACTCTTTAACATCGAATTTTCTATAAAAATATTGTTGACATTATGTTATACCAGTGTTATACTTATGATATGAAAACGGCAATATCTCTTTCAGATGCGCTCTATGAAAAGGCGGAAGAAACCGCTTTGTACATGGGTATTAAAAGAAGCCAATTGTACACAAGGGCGCTTGAGGAATTTATCTCAAAATATAGTGGGAAGATGATAACGGAAAAAATAAATGAAGTATATGAAAAAATTGACACAAAAGAATTTGAACCTTATCTGAATGTTGGACTTGAACCAATAAGGAAATTGACAAAAAATGACTCGTGGTGAAATATGGTGGGTAGATTATGGCATTCCTTATGGAAGTGAGCCGGGATACAGACGCCCCGTGATAATATTGCAAAATGATTTTTTCAATAACAGTAAGATAAATACAACTGTTGTAATCCCAATATCCTCCAATTTGTTATTGGCGAATGTTCCCGGAAATATTTATATAGAAAAAAGAGAGTTAAAATTAGGAAAAGACTCCGTTATATTAGTTTCACAGATTGGCGTTATTGATAGAGAAAGGTTGATTGAAAAAATATCAAAAATAAATAGAGACATTATGGAGAAAATAGAAAATAATATTATGTTTGTCCTTGGAATAAAAATAGTATAAATGCAGAGTTTTTTTGAAGTTTTGACTAATGCTAATTTTCCCTTTTTGCGAAATGCTTTAACAGCAGGATTATTATCTTCACTTCTTTTTGGGATATTAGGCTCTGTTGTAACAGTGCGCAGAATTGGCAGTCTTGCAGGAGCGGTTTCTCACGCTGTGCTTGGAGGTATAGGAATGGCATTGTATTTGTCATCGACTATCATTCCGGGTTTTCCGCCAATTGCAGGCGCACTTATCTTTGCTCTGCTTTCCGCCGTCATTATCGGGTTTGTTTCCTTAAAAGCAAAACAACGCGAAGATACCGTAATTAACGCAATATGGGTTATCGGAATGAGCCTTGGGCTTTTATTTATGGCAAAAACTCCGGGCTATGCCGACCCTTCGACATGGCTCTTTGGAAACATCTTGCTTATCTCAAACATGGATTTAATTTTTCTCGCGCTCCTTGACATAATCGTTTTGATACTGGCACGGCGTTTCTATTCCCAGATAGAAGCGTCCTCTTTTGATGCAGAATTTGCGCGTACAAGAGGCGTCCCTGTCGATAAAATTTTTCTGCTACTTCTGGGACTGACCGCCGTTGCTATTGTACTGCTTCAAACCTATGTCGGCATAGTGATGGTTATCGCGATGCTTACGCTTCCGTCAGGCTGTGCCGGAGTATTTTCACGCAGTCTCGGCGGCATGATGATTTCAAGCTGTTTATTCGCGGCGCTCTTTTCAATTTGCGGTCTTATGTCCGGCTGGTTTTTTGATCTTCCCGTCGGAGCCATGACGGTAATCATTGCAGGCATTGTTTTCTTGGGATTTTCAGTATTTAGAGCTACAAAAAAAAGTTAAAAAATATTTCATTTTCAGGCAAGCGCCACGCATCTGTACGCAATATATATGTATAACTTTTACTTGTTCGAGAACTCGTTTGCTTCTCACAAGTTATACCTAAGCAGTAAACATTGTTTATCTGCTCAGGCGGCTTATAAGAACCGGAAGATGGTCTGCATTAAACTGAAGTTACCAGAGATTGAAGGGGTAAGAGGCAACGTCATAAATGATAAATTTTACATTCTTAAAGAGACAAAACTTTCGGTTATAGAAAAGATAGAAATTTGTGAATTTCTTTTAGGTGAGCCTATAAAGACGGTAAAGGCAGATTTTATCAAAGTAGAAAGTAACAAAACGGCTAAGGAAAAGACCCTAGAATGGATTAAAGAAACAGGTGATAAAATTATTTACAGAGAGGATATTGGTGAAGTTATATTTGACAGGGCAGGGGTAAAAACCAGTTTTGAGCACCGTATTTACCAAAATAAACTTGATGCTCTTCCTGCAATACCTGATGCAATAGAAAAAGGAAAAATAATAGATATTTCAAATGATTTTGACGGAAAACCGGTAAAAAACACTTTGATAGCCGCCCCAATTCAAATAGGCGAGAGACAGGAAATTTTAGTAGTCAGATTAAGGATTGCAAAAGGACACAACAATAAATTCTATGTTCATGATATTTTCATTGCGGACAAGATATTAAAAAATAAGGGCAATACTGTCAAAGCCGGTAGCGCGGGAAATCCCGTTGGCGGACACAGCAAAAGTATTGCCCATATAAAAAATATACTACATGATATTTTAACTGTCAAGGATATAAAAATAGAGTCATGCTCAGGTACAACTCGCCTTGCCGGTAAAACCGGATAATAGACGAACCTCTCTTGCATGACTCGTAGGGTTGTCCCCATACTTAAAATATACATTATAGGGGGAAGAAAATCAACAGATTTTTTAGTATTCCACGCCATATAAAAAGTCAATATTTTTTCATTTTTTTTGATTCTTAGGCAAGCGAAACACCACTCTCGCGCCATATATAGGTGGAGGTTTTATGAAAAACTTTTTAATTTTTGCCCTAATTACTGTTGTGTCCGGCTGTGCTTTGCTTTCTGTTCAGCGTGGGTTTAATAACAGCGAAGGCGAGGTCTATGAGGGCACTGCTCAAGGGTTCCGCGGACCTATAACTGTGCAAGTTCGGCTGGACAACGGAAGTATCGCGGAAATCGTTATAGTTGACTCTATGGAAGACCGTTTTGTGGGCGAAGCCGCCATGGAAGAACTTGCCGATCTTGTGATAATGTACAACAGCACGGATATTGACGCTATTTCGGGAGCGACAGAATCAAGCAGGGGCTTTCTTGAAGCGGTAGAGAATGCTATACTTAGGGAATGAGTAACTGCTTATTTTGTAAAATAATCGCAGGGGAGATTCCCGGCAAGAAACTTTATGAAGACGATGAAATGCTTGCGTTCTTCGATATAAACCCGATGGCTCCTGTGCATTTTCTCGTTATTCCGAAAAAACACATAGAGAGCCTGCTGGAATTGGAAGCGTCCGATGCCGCTCTGCTCGGAAGATTATTACACAAAGCGCAAGAGCTTGCAAAAGAACAAGGGTGTGAAGAAAAGGGCGGACGTTTTGTCATTAACGCCAAAAAAGACGGCGGACAGACCGTTGACCATTTGCACATTCACTTCCTTGGCGGACGCGCTCTTGGCTGGCCTCCGGGGTGAAGAGCATGGCTATCGAAAAACATATCAACTTTTTTGAACTTCAAAAAGCCTGCGAAAAGCCGGGCTGTCCGCTCTGCACAATTGTAAGCGACCGCGCCTACAGATATATTGACAACACGTTATTTGAACATATTTCCGATCGTGGATTCCGCGCCCTTTATCGCGCGGCAGGAGGTTTCTGTTCTTTTCATTCAAGGCATCTGGTGTCTTTCCGCGACGGTCTTGCGGTTGCGATCCTCAGCCGTGATATTCTTGAAGACCGCATAACTTCCTTTGAAAAAAGAGCGCCATGGCGTCCCAAGGGACGCTGTCCCGTTTGCATTGAGCGCGAAAAAATCGAACAGGAGTATCTTGATTTCCTTAGCCAGTCGGGAGGCAATTCAAGCGAGGAGCAGGAACTGCGTTTGTTTTTTTCTAAATCGGACGGCTTATGCGCTCCTCATTACGCGGGACTTCTTTTTACGCTCAAGGGAGCAAAGAGAGTTGTCCCCCCATGGATTAAAAATTTTCAGGAAAATAAATTTAAAGAACTTAAAAAAAGACTGGATATATTTATTGAACTTTCCGCGTACGGCAGACAAAAAGAATTTGCGGCTCTTAGCGAGGAAGATCAACTCGTATGGAAAGACGCGGCGGCTTGCTTGTCAGAACATGACGCCCAATAATGCACGCGAAAGCGTGTGGATGAATTATGCTACACGGCGTGGCGCTAAATAAGGCTAACGCGACCAATAATGCGCGAGGGCTTTAGCCTGAGTAGCGCACCCAGAGAAAGGAGCAACGAATTACACGAATGTTTCTTAGGAAGTGGAGAGCAGACTGTGGGGTATGTTGATTATTATTGTGTTAATAAATTCATAATATTGGGTAAATATGATTTGAGGAGTTGTTGTTTATGAGAAAAATAATTGTATTCATCATTTTAATTTTAGTATTTATAGGAATAATACTTTTTGGTATTATTTCATATGTAAGACATGAAGGTTCTTTAGATATTATTTTTATTGATAATTCTCCTGATAGAGTTTTAATAAATGAAAAGGAGATTATTGGAACAAAAAATAGATACTTTACAAAAACTGATTATGGACCAGTTTTTATACAAATATATTATAAAGATGAAAATGAACCAACGTTATTAAAGATATTTAAAGAAAACAATTGGTATAAATCAAAAATGGAAATAAGGTTAAATAATAATATTCTTGAAGTTAAATATATAGAAGATTTAACTAAAATATTTGAGATTGAAGAAATTTCTGTTGAAATTGGACAGGAAATAATTTTTAGTTGGTTATGATAATCGACTTGTTCAGAACTTTGAACCTAAGGTTCGGGTTGGTTCTCTCACAAGTCCTGCATTTTTT
>JAIRUQ010000001.1 GCA_031254315.1 Treponema sp. | reverse complement strand
TCATTGCTCATTGTTTTAACAATCCTAAATTTCGTGCCTTCAAGATTTTTCAGCAGGTTATCCATTAGGTCGTAGTCATAGAGTCTTGTGTCATAATCAGATAACGCCGATTTGTAGGCGGCTTCTCTTTCAGACTCATTTATATTTTTTGTTTTCATCTGCGCCTGCATTATTGCCAGCTCTTCCAGTCCTTCAAAGGTAGTGATGCAGGCGTGTTTGCGTGAGCGTTCATTTTTGCGTCTTTCCGCGCTAACTTCGTTTTTTAGCATTGCCTGCCAGCCTGAGGCAAGATGATAGGTATTCCAGCGTTGATGTTCCAGACGGGCAATGTTATCGCGTAACGTTCCTTTATAGGCGTTTTTATAATCAGCAAGAGTGGTTTCATCCTGTTTAATGGTATTTTTAAGATCATACTTAAGATCAAAGCCCATTAAATTTAGCTTGACGCGGATAGACAGCGCAGCGCTTCGGTTGGAATCCCTTTGTGCATTTGTAAGACGGTCCCAGCCGGCATCGCCTCCTGAGAAATTACCGGCGATGTGTTTTGACAAAATATCAATGTCGCGGCTGATAAGCATGTCGGCGGAAAATATTTCATCCTCAATACCAAAGACATTTATGGGTATGCCGCTTTCCTGTACGCGAAAGTTAAGAGTCTCGTCATTGATAATGGCGGAACGCCTTTTTGCCTTGATAAATATCTTCAGCTTCTCCGGGGGCGCGCTTTTTTCGTAGAGCCATTGACGCAGTTCCATTGCGGTCTCCGCGTTCAGTCGATCATCGCCTAGCGCGATAATTACCGTTGAGAAATCGCCGCTTGTGATTCTGCCGGTTATCAATTCGTAAAATTCTTTTGACAGAACATTCATCTGTTTGAATTCAATGCGGTACTGTTCATCGGGCTTTGGGAAATACAATTGCGCGTCTTCGCTGTTATCGATAAAAAGACCACGCGCCGCGTTTTTAAATGCCGCCTGACTGTTTTCAATATCCGTATCGATAACGAGGGCGTTATAATCACAGCCGGGCAGTTGTTCCATGATCACGCTCTTTCTCAGCATCTGAGCGTTTGTTTTTCCGAAGCCGATTAAAATATGATTAATCGTATAACGATTTTTAAGTTTTGCATTTGATGTATCAATATACGATGAGGGCAGGAAGCGGCTGGCGGGATAACGCATTAAAAATTTGCGGCTTATTATGTCATGGGGATTGAAAAAACCAATCCTGCCATTAGCTTTTTCAATGAAACTGAAATGTTCGGCGCGGTCAATGCCGGTGTACATGATACGCGCTATTGCGTTAGGCGCAATTTCAGCGATGTCCGCAAAAGTACGCGCGATAGAAAGACCGCGCTCATCATTTTCAAGCAGTGAAACCAGAATGGCTTCTTTTGCCGCGGTAATACCTGCCTTTAAAAGCGCCTCTTTGTCCGCCTTTTGAGCCAATATAGCTAAACCCCGCGCTCCGTATTCTTTTTTCAGGTCATCATTGTTTGAATCAAGGATAATAATGGAGTGGCTTTTCTGTTTCGGCGTAAGGCTCGCGAGAAACATTTCAAGGGGAGGGCTGTTACCCGCTATAATCAGCGAGGGTTCGTGGCCGTATTTTACTTTAGAGCGGTAACGCAGATTATTGATTATCCTCTGGAAAAATATCCGTACGGCGAGTAACACGGAAAAGAGGAAACATCCAAGAAAACAAACGGTTATCGCGATTTCAAATAAATTATTAGTCCTCGCCAGAGCGTTACTGCCGGGAAATGACCCGCCAAAAAACGGCATTGTTCCAAAAAAACTGACAAGTAATTTAAAGAACCATGCGGTTTTTGCGTTTGCCTCTGATACTGAAATGAAACTGGTCCAGTTAAGCATCATCCCTGCCGCGAAAAGGCAAATAAGATACACCGTCCGTGGAAGTTCCTGACCGCCGTCCAAGGGGAATTTGCCTTTTTTAAGTGTTCTAAGCCCTCCCGGTTTTTTCCCGATGTTTGAGAAAAAGAAGAACAATACGCCGAAAAGCACCAGAATAATACTGATGATAGAAATAATACTTTCAATTTTCATTTTTTACCCCACAAATTCATTTTTTTTCCAGTTTCCTTCTTGTACCCTGCCATCCGCATAGATCATTTTCCCCCTGCCGTGTTTACTCTGGTCAACAAAATCGCCTTCGTATACATCGCCGCCGTTGCGTGAAATTGCTCCCTGCTCATTCAAATCATTGTTTTACAACCTTTATACCGGGCGCTTCACGGGCAATATCATTAAAAATACTGTCCTTGTCTGAACCGCTATAAAAGTCAAACGCGGATCGCGCCTCGCTTCCCATGCCAAGCTCAATTCCGTTATGCGCAGAACGGTCATATGTTGTCCTGTCCCATACAACTCCGTATTTTTTGTCGCCGGCATAAATGTATGCCCATTTCAAATTGGGGTGTCCTGAAAGCGGCGATTGAACGTCTGTCCGCACTCCTGTTATATTGATGTCTCTGCCGTTTGTTATGGAATTTGCGTTTAAAACAACATTATCGGGATATCTGCCCCTTGCCCATTCCACAATACCACCCGATAAATCCGCAGAGCTTGTGGCGGACTGTTCGCTATTTGTTGTTTGTGCCTGCTGTGCCGCAGATTGCGTTTGTCCTGCCGGAACTTGTTTTACCCATGTTCCGTTCCAATTATCCTCTCCGCTTCCGCTGTCGCCGCTGATTATCATATTGCCGTTTGTCAGACTAATATTTATATTTGTTCCGGAGTTGTATTCAGAACGTATTCTAAATGAACCGCTGGATGCGCTCACAAAGTCCCATGTATAATCTTGACTGCTGGATTTGAGGGTGTTTGCGGTAAAGGTTAATGTGTTGCCGTAGTTATTCCTTTTCCATGTGCCGATAAGATCAGAAAAAGATGCCGGTGTTTGGGA
>JAIRUQ010000096.1 GCA_031254315.1 Treponema sp. | reverse complement strand
CTGCGCGCTTTGAATATGCTTGACCCGCCAACTGAAGGCACAATCGAGTTTGAGGGGCGGAACCTCACTGATAAAAAAACAAATATCAACGAAGTCCGCAAAAAAATGGGCATGGTGTTTCAGGGCTTCAACCTTTTCGCCCACATGAGCGTATTGGATAACTTATGCGTCGGCCAAACAAAATTGTTAGGTATACCGAAATCCGCCGCCGAAAAGACGGCGCGGGAATTGCTGGCGACGGTCGGGCTTGCCGAAAAGGCGGATGCCTACCCCGACGAGCTTTCCGGCGGGCAAAAGCAACGGGTGGCAATAGCCCGATGCCTTTCCATGAAGCCGGACATCATGCTGTTCGACGAGCCGACAAGCGCCCTTGACCCGACGATGGTGGGCGAGGTAACGGCAGTCGTCAAGCGTCTGGCGCAGGGCGGCATGACAATGGCGATTGTTAGCCATGAGATGGAGTTTGCCAAAAACGTATCCACGCGGATTATGTACATGGACGAGGGCGGCATTTATGAGGAAGGCCCGCCGGCGCTTATATTTGATGCCCCCCGGCTGGAGAAAACCCGCGCGTTCATCAAACGTCTGAAGTGTTTCCGGTATGAAATAAGCAGTGAAAATTATGACTTTATTGCACTTGCCAACAATCTGTTGAACTTCTGCGCGGCGAACACGCTGTCAAAGGCAAACACGAATAATGCCGAGTTGCTGTGCGAAGAACTGACGGCGAACCTCATTCCGAAGCAGGATTTAATCAGCGTGGATTTCGACTTCCCGGACAATCAACTAGAGTTTGAGCTTGTGGTCACTTATGGCGGCGCAGATAGAGACGTTACGCAAACCTCGGGGCTGTCGGCGGATATTGTCAGGGGAATTGCCGGCGAAATAACCCATACCTATGACGGCGTAAACCGGCTGGGCTTTAAGTGGTAATAAGAAAAATAAAACCACGGAGTAAACGCAACAGTATCTGGCACCGTTGCGTTTACCCCCGAAATGTGTAAAAATGACACACTTTGGGTAAATTTGCCCTTGCACATTATCGGCAGGGGCAATACAATATTAATAATGAAAAAGTCAAACGGGGGAATTATATGCAGGCAGTTGCAAAAAGTATGGATTTTGTGAACGACTTAAACGAAATTCTGGAATATTGCCAGAACAACAAAGAGACAGTCTTTGCGTCAAATAACGGACAAGGCAGGTTTGCCGTAATGAGCGAGGAGACATACGAAGAATTGGTCGGCAAAAGCAGGATAGAACTTTAGCAAGCGTTACAAATGGGTTTAGATCAAATAAACAACGGCGAATTTATAGAAGAAGAAGAAATGTTTGAAATAATGGATAATTATCTCAGGAAATAAAAGTGTACAGACTCAGATTCTCAAAATTGTATCACAGCGATCTTGACGAATGTTATAATTATATAGGTAATAAATTACAAAACCCAATGGCTGCTGACAGACTAATTATTGAAACAAAGAAAAAATTAATTGAAGTTAGAAATAATCCCACTCATAGACCATTGGTAAACGATGAATATTTAGCCAATTTAGGCTATAGGTTAAAAGCCGTTAAAAATTTTATTATTTTTTATATAATTGATGATGATAATAAGCGTATACAGATTTTTATACGGAAAAAGAGACTGGATAAATATATTAAAAGGAACATCTTTAGATAAAATAATGTAAAGCTTTTATTGCAATATGAGGTAAAACATTACAGGAGTTATATATGTACGAATATTATACAGACGGAACTTATCTTGAAGTTGATGTTGATCCTGTGAGTATGTTGTAGGTATAATAAAAAAAGAGGAGAAAAAAGTGAATAAATTACTGTCCTTTTTAAAGTGTTCATATATCAAAATTATTATTTTGTTATTTTTTGCTATATTAATTAATTCTTGTTCAAAAAATAATAATTCCGGAATTAATGATTCTTCAATAAATGAGCCTAGTCCAATAATTTTAAATAATCCTTATGTAATAAGTTCTACTTTACATGAACCAAACCCTTTAATAACTAATAAAATAGATGCAAGAATTAAAATAATGATAAATGATAATGAATTAAATTATGATGATGTTCAATTAAATTATTTTGAGACAACTTTTGAATTAAATAAAATACTTATGGATGTAGCTGTAATAATAAAAAATCCGGAATTAGTTTCACAGTTAAAAGAAATAATAAATCCAATAATTTACCTTGAAATTGATAATAGAAAATATTCACCAAAGGGTATAATTTATGAAGGTCCAACATTACCACCATCAAATTACGAGATAAGATATTTTTTACATGAGACTGGAAGATTATATTTTTTTAACAATAGTTTTAACGATAGTATTATTAGATTTTCTTGGTATGAAGATAGACAATATTAAACTAACCTTACCTAACAGGAG
This sequence comes from Treponema sp., assembly GCA_031254315.1. Taxonomy (GTDB): domain Bacteria; phylum Spirochaetota; class Spirochaetia; order Treponematales; family Breznakiellaceae; genus WQXQ01. The sequence continues at coordinate 57,077 of JAIRUQ010000096.1, read as the reverse complement.
TTATATATGTACGAATATTATACAGAGGGAACTTGTTCCACAAAGATCAATTTTGATATTAAAGACGGAAAATTGAGCGGCGTAATTTATGAAAACGGCTGTAACGGTAACCTTAAAGCCATTGGCGCGCTTGTCGAGGGAATGGATGCCGCCGAGGCTGTCAAAAGATTGAAGGGGCTTCGCTGTGGAAACAAAGGCACTTCATGCGCCGATCAGCTTGCGAAGGCTGTTGAAAAACACTTATGAAACTGCTCTTTCACTGCTGTTGCGCTCCCTGTACCCTGTCCTGCATTGACTCAATTCGCACTGAAGGCATTGAAGCCGAACTTTTTTGGTATAACCCGAACATTCATCCCTACACGGAGTATAAATCCCGCCGAGACTGTCTGCGCGAATTCGCGGCTAAGGAAAATTTGAAACTTGAGCTTGTCGATGAATACGGTCTTAACTCATTTTTAGCGGAAGTGTTTCCTGTCATTCAGTCAGGCGAAAGTAAAAAAAGGTGCGAAATATGTTACCGTATGCGCCTTGAAAAAACCGCGCTCGCCGCCGCTGAAAAAGGCTACCGCTTTTTCAGCACAAGTCTTCTTGTAAGCCCATATCAGGATCATGACTCGCTAAAGCTCGCAGGAGTTACAGCGGCGGCAAAATACGGCGTTGAATTCTTTTACCGCGATTTCCGTCCCTTTTACCGTGAAGGGCAGACAAAAGCTCGCACCGCTAACCTTTATATGCAAAAATACTGCGGCTGTATTTTCAGCGAAGAAGAAAAGGGTCAACACGCCAAAGTATCGAGATGTCCTAAAAGTAAGAATTTAACCACGGAGGACACGGAGTTCACGGAGAAAGAAAAAGAAATCTCATCAGAACTCCGTGTTCCTCCGTGTCCTCCGTGGTTTAATATTCTTCCCGTACAGTCATCGAATGAATCATGTAATAACGCGTCTACATTCGCGCAATTCGTTGATCGATTTAATCGATTAGAGCTATTAATCGGCAATGAAAACCTAAAAAAATTGCAACAAACAAAGGCGCTTGTCTTTGGGCTTGGCGGAGTCGGAAGCTGGGCGGCGGAAGCTCTTGTCCGCTGTGGTATAGGGAAAATCGGTATCGTTGATTTTGACGTTATCTGTGACTCCAACATTAACCGCCAGATAGAGGCTACTACCCTCACTGTGGGACTTCCAAAGGCTGAAACATTAAAGAAACGTCTTTTGGAAATCAACCCCGACTGCGAAATCACTTCTTGGGACAAACTTTTCAGCCGCCAAAACGTGCGCGAGTTCGACATTGCAAGCGCGGATTATGTGATAGACGCGATTGATTCCCTCAATCATAAACTTGATTTAATTGAAACAGTTTTAGGCGCAGGGGTTACTCTTTTTTCCTCGATGGGGATGGCGTTGAAAATAGAGCCTTCCCGCATAAAGACGGCTTCCGTGTGGAAAACTGACGGTTGCCCTCTGGCGCGGCTTGTAAGGCAGGGACTTCGCAAACGCGGCTTTTCAGGAGATTTTACCGCCGTCTACAGCAATGAAAAACTCCCCCGCGCCACAGAGCAGACGCTCTCAGGACAGAAGCCCGTAAATGGGAGCGTTGTTACGGTTACCGCAAGCGCAGGTCTTATTCTTGCGAACCTTGTTATACAGGACGCGATTAAATTAGAAAAGAGCGAATTACGATGAACAGATTTTTCAGAAAAACTAAAACTTGCGAAGTTGTAAAAAAACTCACCGTAAAAACAGTGATGGAACGTTCCCTTATCCGCGAAGGAGATCGTATTTTAATAGCAGTTTCGGGCGGCAAGGATTCAAGCGTTCTTGCTTGGACGTTATCCGCAATAAGACCCGCGCTAAAGATCAATTATGAACTTGCGGCTCTTCATATTAGCACAGATTTTTGCGCGTGTTGTAAAAAATCTGTACTTTCCCAAAGACTTGAAGAATGGGGAATTCCGTTTACGGACTTATTCGTTCCGGTCATCGGAAGACTCAAAAAAGGCGAAAAAATGAATTGTTACTGGTGCTCCACACAGCGGCGCACAGAGCTATTAAAATACGCGGTTGAAAACGGTTTTAACAAAATCGCTCTTGGGCATCACCTTGATGACATCATCGAAACTTTTTTTATGAACCTCTGTTCAAAAGGCGAGTTATCCGCCATGCCCGTGCTTCTTAAATACCGCAAATACCCCGTGAGCCTTATACGCCCACTCGCTCTTCTCGAGGAAAAGCAAATCATTTCCTGCGCCGCCGAGCAGAACATTCTGAAAAACGCCTGCACCTGTCCCTACGGGCAGAATTCCAAGCGCAGGAGTATGCGCTCCCGTATCGCGGATTTTACCGCAGGCGATTCAGGCGCGATAAAGCGGCGGATTTTTGCCGCGCTAGGCGGCGGCGAAAAGGATTATTTAAGCGAGGAATGATTTTTCAATAAGGAAACTATCACTTGGCATCGTAATGATCCATGCACTGAGCTATTTCAAGATTTCCTTTTTCTATCCGATACACAATACGATGTGTATCATCTATTCTCCTTGACCACCATCCCGATAAATTACCTTTTAAGGGTTCCGGTTTACCAAGCCCTTCAAACGGATTTCTTTCAATATCTTTGATAAGAAGATTTATCTTTTTCAAAATGTTTTTGTTTTGCTTCTGCCAGTAAAGATAGGCTTCCCATGATTTATCAGACCATATTTTTCTCAAACCTAGACCTCAATAATCTCATGTTCAACACCTTTTCCTTCTTCCAGTTGTTTTATTGAAGCCCTTAATACCTTCATATTGGATTCACTATAAAAAGAATCCGTTTCTGTGGTGATCTCAAAAGGGATTTTCTGCAGACGAACAGCTGTTTTTGCATACACATTAAAAGCCGCACTCATAGTCAGACCTACATTGGCACAAAAGTTTTCAAATTGATTCTTTAATTGGGCATCCATGCGGATATTTATATTTGTCTGAGCCATAAATATTCCCCCTGTATATAAATATACCCAATTTTATTGACAATGTCAATACAGTAGTCCTATGCAACCCGAAATTTTTATCTATTTGTATTCATTCGCTCAATCCGTTGACTTTTCTCTTCATTGCTCATTGGCTAATCTCGCCGCCTTCGCTAAGTACGCCGCACTCTCACTGCTCATTGTTCTTTGCGTTAAATCAATTCCGAGATTATCCTAAGCCCCTGCTCTATCTCAGTGTCGAGTATCGTGTACGGAGGAAGAAGCCGCAGAGTTTTTTCGCCTGCTGATAACATAAGAAGACCGTATGTGTCATTTTTCAAATCAGCCCGCGCTATAGCCGCTTCCAGTACAGGGCGGCTCTCTTTTTCAATGTCAAAACCGATCATCAGTCCCTTGCCCCGCACTTCTTTTACCTTATTGTTCTGCTTTAGCGCCGCCTGAAATATTTCTCCCTTGCGTGAAATTTCTGCGAGGAAATCGGGATCGCTTACCGTCTTTAACACAACAAGCCCTGCGGCGGCGGCGACCGGATTTCCGCCAAATGTACTCCCGTGATCACCTGTACTAAAAACATCACAGGTCTTTTCTCCGGCAAGCACAGCTCCTATAGGAATACCGCCGCCAAGTCCTTTTGCAAGAGTTACAATATCGGGTTTTATCGGATTGCCGGATTCGTCCTTGTACTGTTCAAGGGCGAGAAAAGTTCCCGTCCTTCCAACGCCGCACTGGATTTCGTCAAACATAAGAAGGATGTCCCTCTCGGCGCATAACTTCGCGGCGGAAGCGATAAATTTTTCGTCCTGAGGAACAATGCCGCTCTCGCCTTGAATTACTTCAATTAAAAGACCGGCTGTCGTTTTTGCGTCAAGCGCTTTATCAAGCTCTTCAATATTACCGCCTGCAATGTGAACAAATCCTTCCGTAAAAGGACCGAAGTCCTTGTGGAGTTTATCCTGTCCTGTAGCGGCAAGAGTTGTTATTGTTCTGCCGTGAAAACTTCCCTTTAGAGTTACAATTGTATGCCTGCCCTTCCCGTATTTTAGAAGCGAATATTTTCGCGCGAGTTTACACGCGCCCTCGTTTGCTTCCGCTCCTGAGTTTCCAAGAAAAACTTTTTTCATTCCGACCGGGGCGCAGGTTTCTACAAGTTTTTCGGCAAAAGCCTGGCTTGTATCGCTTTGGTAATAATTACAAACATGAAAAAAATTCCCTGCCTGCTCGCAGACGGCGCGTACAAGAGGCGGATAATTATGCCCCAGCACGTTTACAGCAATGCCGCCGCTAAAATCGAGATATTTTTTTCCGTTTATATCAAAAAGCCATGAACCATCGCCTCTTGCAAATATCACAGGCAGTCTGTGATATGTATTCATAAATATGTTATCCATTAACTAATTCCTTTATAATTTCTAATTTGCTATTCTATTGTCAATCTCGGCAACTTCATGATCATTTTCAAGAGCGACGTAAATCGCACGGGAGCGTTGATACGCTTCTGTCGCCTCGCTTTGCCTTCCTGCTCTGCGGTAGACATCCCCCATCGCGCGCCAGCTTGCCGCAAGCCCCCATGAATTTTCAATTCTACGATCAAGTGCGATTGAGCTTTCCAATGCTTGTATCGCGCCTGTTGTATTCCCGGCTAAAGAGCGAATTGAAGCAATAGTATACCAGTCATAGGAAGCATTTTCAAGATGTAAGTCCTTTTCATGAATATTTAAGCTGTTCCTCATCGCGTCTTCTGCTTCACGATATGAGCCAACCGCGCGAAAGGCAAGCCCTCTCACCTGCCATGAGAACGCGATGTAAAGCCTGTCGGCTCTTATGTTTGGGCTTTCGCGGTTCACCTCTTCCAGTACACTTTGCGCCGAAGAGCGACCGCAAAGGAGATTTCCCCTTGCTTTATAAATTCTGCATACCGCTAAAAGCTCCCTGTTTCCGAGCCTTTGCGCTTCCGCTATAGCTTGTTCCCACTGTTCAAAAGCCTCATCTGTCCTTTCAAGTGAAAGAAGAACATTCCCAAGCGACAAACAAGAGCGGATAATTAAAGACGGATCATCGGTTAAAATCGCCATTTGTTTATGTTTCGTCAACAATAAATGGGCGTTTTCAAACCTGCCCTGCGCGGCTTCAGTGTTTGCCAGTTCAAGACCTGTTTCAACATTTTTGCGCAAATAATAAATATCGCCGGTATCTTTTGGAGCCGAAGAACAGGAAGAAAAAAATATTATAATTAGTAGAATTTCTGTTAAATGTTTATACAAATTCATGTTAATCCCTCCGTATTAAAAATTTTGGTTCCTTGGGCTTGCACCGCCGGGACCTGTTTCAGGGCGCGCCGGAATTCCGCCCTTTAACAATGGATTGTTCGATATAGCCGTCAATACATCCTGTATAGAACTGAGCGCGGTGTTCAACTCTGTAATTAGAACACCTAACTGCGGAAGCTGAGCCGGAATAAAATCAGCGGTTCTATTCAGGTCTTCGGCAATACCTGAAATTGAAGCGAGAGAAGATTCAAGACTGCCGTACATGGAGCCGCCGGCAATCTTGCCTGAAATCTCTTCTAAGTTTTGGATAAGAGGGGTAAGTTCATCGGCGAGGGCTTGAGTAACTCTTTTTATGTCGGAAGATATCCCTTCAATATTGGCTACTATCTGCCCAAGTGAAGGCTGGTCAGTTCCGCCCTCTCCTGCAAGAGAAACATTTATTGTTTCGAGTAACGTGCTTGCCTGAGACATTATTCTATTAATACTGTCATTGGATTCGATGCGGACAGCCAGATCGTCGGACTGCAACTGCTTGGCTTCCTGCGAGTTGATCTCAGGAACAAGGCTCCCTTCGTCAAGCCGTTTTGTCCCAAGACCGGGATAGAAAATAAATGAATTTCCAAGACCAATTGGGCTGACCTGCACTTCAACCATAGAGCCTTCCGTTACTCTTTCATCGTATTCTTCAAAAATGGAAAAAATTACTTCTACTTTATCGTCTTTTCCAAGGGATATTTTTTTAACATGACCGATTGTAATACCCTTGTACTTTACTGCCATATTCGGGCTTATTCCCGAAGCTGAAGAAAAATATGTCCAGTACTGAGAATCATGGGAAAACCAGCGCTGGTTTTTGCCAAGTATAAAAATGACAGAAACCAAAACCGCAAGCGCGATTATGACCAGAGCGCCCACAATTTTATCCGCAAAACGTATCGAAAATTTCATTCCGTCATCTCCATTCCTAAATAATCGCTTAATTCACTATCATTTGCAATCCGCTCTTTTGTGGTACTGTAGACCAGCTTGCCGTCGGAAATTACTATTACAAAATCAGCCAAATCCTTGATTATCCTCATATCATGAGAGACAAAGAGTATTGAAACGCCTTCTTTTTGCTTTTTCCGCACAATCCTGATAAGCCTTTCCGCCGCTGACTCATCCAGTGATTCCGTCCACTCATCAAGATACAGAAGCTCAGGGGTGCATAACAAAGCGCGGGCAAAAGCTATCAGTTTTTGTTCGCCCATTGAAAGCCGTGAAGGTCGTATAGCCAAGTCCTTCCTGTAACCGACTTCCATAGTTACTTCCTTTATTCTCTGCGCGCGCTCTTTCCTGTTCATCTGCGGAAAGTGTATCTTCAGCGGCAACTCCAGTATTTGAAATAAATCCTGATTTGCCCAAAGCGCGGAGTCCTGAAAAACAAACGCTCCTTCCCGGCGGAAATCAAGATTTTCGGTGCGGTTCATATACGCGACATTTTTGTTCTTGTAATACACTTCCCCCTGATCCGGGACAAGAAGACCGGCGGAAAGTTTTAATACGGTACTTTTCCCTCCCCCCGAAGGTCCTATAATAGCGGTGGTTTTTCCTGCCGTAAATTCAACAGAAACCCCCTGAATAATATTTTTATCCTGAGCTGAGAAACTTACCTCTTTTAATTCAACAACATTTACCATATTACCGTCACAATACAACATAGAACAAAGCCGATAAAAGAACGTCAACAAAAATGCAAAGCGCAAACGCGCCGCTGACCGCCCTTAATCCCGCTACCGGAACTTCGGTGCTTGCCCTTTCAACCGAAAATCCCTGAATAACCGCGCCGATAGAAATAATCGCTCCAAACGCGATACTTTTTATTATTGAAAGCAGAATATCCTGAATATTTAACTGTTGCATAAGGCTTGTAAAGTAATAATCCATTGGCATAGAACTAAAAAGCTGTGCGACAATATAAGAGCCTGCAAGTCCAAAAATAGAAAAATAAATGTTGAGAAGCACAAGCGAAATAGTAACGCCCAAAAATCTTGGAACGGCAAGATGCTGAATAGGGTCTACGCCGACTGAAATATACGCTTCAACTTCGTGGGAGATCACCATCCCGGCAATCTCGGTGGCAATGGCGGTCGCCGAACGCGCGATAACGATAAACGCAGTTAATAACGGTCCCAATTCCCTTGTTATGATGATGATTAAAAGCGTATACATAAGCTGTTGCTGGTTTATCATGGTCAGAAACGGAACGCCGATTACATTGACAGCCGCGCCGATTGCCAGCGCCAGAAACGTAGAAATGCCCAAGGCGTGTACGAAAGTAAAGAGTATCTGCATTATGAGGATTTTGAAAGAAGCCTGAGAATGGCGGACAAAATAGCCTACCCCTTTGAGGGTTCTGGCAAAAAAACCCAAATGATAGAACACATTTCTTACAGTCGCCGCGGGGTTCCACATTCTTGCATTATATAGGAATCAAGGCATATTTTCTATATGTTTTTCGTCCTATTGACATAAACTTTCTTTTCAGGTATCAATAATTTGAAGTTGGGGGTCATTAGCTCAGTTGGTTAGAGCAGGAGACTCATAATCTCTTGGTCCGAGGTTCAAGTCCTTGATGGCCCAATGTCTGAAAGACTGTTTTTCAGCCGCCTTGCGGAAGAAGAATTCCCCGAAAGCTCGGTTCTGGATATTTCTAAATCCGGGAAAGTTTTGATTATCAGCGATCTCCACATGGGAACAGGTTCAAGGGACGATCTTTACCATAACGGAGAGATGCTTACCTGCCTTCTTGAGGAATATTACTTTGTTAACGGCTGGATTTTGGTGCTTAACGGCGATATCGAGGAACTCCAGAGGTTTTCACTCGATTATATCCGTGAAAAATGGGCAGGGCTTTACAGGGTTTTCAATCTTTTTGCCGCGGAAAACCGCCTTTACAAGATCGTCGGTAACCATGATGAACAGCTCATTTTAAGGAAGAATCCGTCCTATCCTTACCAGATTCATAATGTAATAAAAATTGAAACCGGAATTGTTCCTGCGTATGTTTACCACGGGCATCAACTGTCGGCAATCTATGTCAGATTCAATAGATTTCTGGGGATAATAATCCGCTATCTTTTAACGCCCTTCGGCATTAAAAATATTACCGATTCACGCAATCCGCATAAACGCTTTCATGTAGAAAAAAAGGCGTACGCTTTTTCCTTAAAAAACAACTGTCTGTCTATTATCGGGCATACCCACCGCGCTCTCTTTGAATCATTGGGGCGTTTCGACTACATCAAGTTTGAAATTGAGCGCCTTTGCCAAAGTTACCCTGCCTCTAAGGGCGAAGATCGCAGTCGTATCGAAAATGAAGTTACCGCCCTGCGTAAAGAACTGGGCAAACTCAAACGCAAAGAACGGCGCGACGTACTCCGTCAAAGTCTCTATGGCGATGAACTTCCCGTCCCCTGCCTTTTTAACTCCGGCTGTACTTTAGGCAAGAAGGGACTGACCGCGATAGAAATGACAAACGAAGACATCGCCCTTGTTTACTGGTTCACCGAAGGAAAAAGCAAAAAATTCGTCACTCGCGGCGGCTATGAAATCGTTGGCATTCCCGGAAGACCCTATCACCGCGCTGTATTGAACCAAAACAGGCTCGATTATATTAACGCGCGGATCAGATTGCTAGGAAATCAAGGGGCATAACATTATTCGCCAAAGAGTTCACACGAAGGCACAAAGGCACGGAGGAAGATAGAATTCAGTAGGTTGAGCGCATCCTCTATGCTTCTTTTTCATCATTAAAATCAAAGATAAATCTTGTATAAAAACGGGCGCACTACTCAGGCTAAAGCCTTCGCGCTTTTTTCATCTTGGTCACGTTTATTTGGCGCCACGCCGTGCTAACTTATTCATCAACACCGCTTGACGCGGTGCATACTTGGGCGCCATTTGAAATAAAGCGCCATCCTTTGTGCCTTTGTGCCTTCGTGTGAGGTCTCTTGGGAAGAATGTTTTGTAAATATTTAGCTGTTATAGACTACTACTAGACTGTACCTGCCAAATCTCCGATAATAGAAAAGTATGAATAATTTATTGATTTTATTTTCCGGTAACCTTACAAATCAGGCTTTTGAACCGCTTTTTGACGGGAAAAACGCCGTTGATCTGTCCGTTGAAAGGGCAAAAAGTTTCCCCACAGTAGGAAAAACGATTCTTCTCGCCTCAGAAAACGATAATTTGCCAAGTTTGACGGATATTCAAGTTGAAAAAAGAGAGGCTTGGACAAAACGGACATTGCTTGAAAGAATATCGGAACTTCAAACAGGATTTGACTGCATATACTTTGCCTTTGCCGACTGCCCCTTCCTTGACCCAGCTCTCGCGGGCGCTCTCGCGCAGAGGCATACACATAACGCCGCTGAATATTCCTACGCCGACGGTTACCCCTACGGTCTCGCGCCTGAAATTCTCTCTCCCGGAACAGCGGGCATTTTAGCTAAAATTTTGGGAGATGACGACGGCGCTGTCGAAAGGGATATACTTTTTTCTGTTATTCAAAAAGATATTAACGCCTTTGATATCGAAGCTGAAATTTCCGCCGTCGATCTTCGATGTCATAGAATAAACCTGTGCGCGGATTCAAAACGAAATCTGTTATTACTGAAAAATTTTCTTTCCGCGCAAGGGGGAAAAATTCCTTCCGCCTCTGATGTTGAACGCATTGTTGCCGAAAAGCCTGAAATACTGAGGACTCTGCCAAGTTTCTATCCTATTCAAGTGTACGGAGGCTGTCCTCAGCGTTGCGGTATCTGCCCGTACCGCGCGGACGGTCGCAAAGATTTTATGGACAGCGAAAAATTTGAAAAGCTGTTGGACAAAATAACCGCTTTTTCAGGAGACGCGGTAATTGACCTCTCTCTGTGGGGAGAGTTAAGCCTTCATCCCGATAAAATGAAGTTAATCGAATCAGTCCTCGCGCGAAAAGAGCTTAGCCTTATTATCGAAACTTCAGGTCTTGGCTGGAAGACCGAAGATTTTGAAAAGGCAAAAAGTCTTTGCGCTAATAGTTCACATAACGCAAGAACAGGAAATCTCCTCACGCCGCTTTCATGGATTGTTTCCCTTGATACGGCGGACAGTCAAAAATACACGGAACTGCGCGGAAATGGCTTTGCCGAAGCTGTTGAATGCGCCAAAAAACTTTTATCCATGTTTCCAAAAGACTGTTATGTACAAGCCGTGCGTATCAAAGGAGCGGAAGAAGATACTGAAAAATTCTACCGCTACTGGAAAGAAGCCGCTCCTAACGGTGAAAAAAATATCATCATTCAAAAGTACGATGACTTCTGCGGCGCCCTTGAAAAGAAACAGGCTTCCGACATATCGCCTGTTATACGCCAGAGATGTTGGCACATAATGAGAGATTTCCCCATTTTAATTGACGGAACTGTCCCGCTGTGCAGGGAAGACATTTCTGTATTAAAGGGCGAAAAAAACAATGTCTTGGGTAATGTGTTCACGGAGCCTCTTGAAAGCATTTGGCAAAACGGAGAGAAACATTACAGGGAACAATGCAAAAAAAATTACACGGGGCTTTGCTCAAACTGCGATGAATACTATACCTACAATTTTTAATGAAGAAATAACTCCGTATACTGCGGTTGGATGTAAGGAGCGCATCGCCTCTACAGGAATTTCAGCTATCGTTCTTAACCGTCCCGGTCAATATCAGCGCAGACAATTTTTCAACAATCTTGAACAAACAGGATTTGACAATGTAATTTCGATAGAGTCCTGCGCCCCTCATTATGATATTGAAGATTTAGCCCAGCGTTTCCCATTTGTCCGTTTTATTCTCCCTGAAAATGAGATCAATCTTGGAGAGCAGATCAATCTTGCCGCTTCTGAAATTGAAAGTCCGCTTTTTTTTGTACTTCGCAGTGATATGAAAATAATCTCGGGGGGGACTGCAAGAAGGATGGCGGAGAGGTTAAGCGTCAATTCACAAGAAACTGATGAAGATTCGGCGCAAGGTAGCGAGAAAAAAACCGGATTTATAAGACTCTGTACAGTTCCAATAATTGTCAATTCAACCTATGAAACTATGCCCTCTCTTTGCGCTCCTGTAACGCATCGCAGAAAAATGCGCACTATTTTTTTTGAACCGTCCAATGAAGGAGAGTTAAGTCTCTATCCGTTTGACGGAATCGGAATTTATGACAGACAGCGTTTTATTAACACCGGAGGATTTGACATAACGCTAAAAAATCCTCATTGGCAGTTGATGGATTTTGGATTTCGCTCGCACCTTTGGGGAGAAGAAATAGCGTTAAACCTTCATCTAAAACTGTCATGCGAAATAGAATTGCCGCCTGAAAATTACACCGTAGAGGACAGTTACAGGCGTTTTTACTTAAAAAACCTCGCCCCTGTATTCAGGAGCGACTACGCCCACCTGCCGTTCTACCGTTTCCCGTCTTTTCTTTTTAAATCGGGAGAAGACCTTTTTTCAGCATGGAGAGAATTTAAAGTGAGCAGGAAGTGGGTTAAAAAAAACAAATTCAGGTGGAGATGCGATGCCCGTGATGTAACAAGCAGATGGGACAACGTATCGATACCGCAAGACGGAGCGTAAGTTGACGGCAATTGTACTACAGGCGAGGCTTGACTCTACAAGACTGCCGGGAAAATCCCTGCTCCTCCTTGACGGCAAGCCGCTAATATTTCGCGTAATGGAAGCGTTAAACCAAATAAAAGCGGATTCGCGTATTCTTGCCTGCCCTGAAGATTCGCTCGCGCCTTTCGCGCCGCTTGCCGAAGAAGCGGGTTTTAAGCTCTTCGCCGGTCCAAAAGAAGATGTTCTTGAACGCTACTGTCAGGTAATTCGTAAATATTCAATTAATCGAGTTATCAGGGCAACCGGCGATAACCCCTTTGTTTTTACAGACGCCGCAGTCGCGCTCAACAGTGAAGCTGAGTCTCTCGGCGCGGATTACGCCGGTTACGGCGAACTTCCCTATGGAGCGGGGGTTGAGTCCGTGTCAGCGGACGCCCTTCTTCGCGCAGAAGCCGAAACTTCCCTCCCCTTTGATAGAGAGCATGTCTGCCCCTATTTATACAACCACCCGCAATTATTCAAAGTTCACCGTCCTGCCGCTCCTCAAAAATGGCAAGGCACTGACATTCGCCTCACTGTAGACACTCAGGAAGATTTTGACCGCGCGGAAAAACTTTACGCCGCTCTAAAAAATGAGCCGAAAAAATACCACGGGGAAGTTATAATAAATTTGTATAATAAATTATTATAAATTTATATAAATAAAAGAGGTTAACTTTTGAAAGGCAGTGTATTAATAGTTCCTTGTTGTGAACCGGGAAAAGGCAGTGGACACTTAACTCGAGCTATACACTTAACCAAAGATTTACGCGAAACAGGCAAGGAAGCGTATCTTTTTATTAGCGGCGAGGATTTAACACGAGTTGTCAGAGAAGAAAATATAACCACGGAGTTTCACGGAGAAAAAGGCAGAAATTTAATCAGTTTCCTTGAAAATTTTCAATTTGACAAATCTTTTCTAATTTCTGAAAAGGACATCCACGGTAAAAAGTGGGAATTAATAATCCTTGACCGTTTTCAAACGCCGCGCGAAGAAATTTTGCGCTGGAAAGAAATCGCTCCTGTAATTGGCATTGACGAGGGCGGACCCTTCCGAGACAGTTTCGATTTTTTAATTGATATTCTTGTACCCGAAAAATTTGGACATCCTTTTGCAAATATCATTTCCCCTGCTCTATTAAAATTTCCATCAAAGCAGTTCACAAAAAAACAGAACGAGCCAAATTTTTCAAAAATTCTCATCACCTTTGGGCAGGAAGATTCCGCGGGGCTTGGTAATAAAACAGCGCTAATATTATCCAAATTGAAAAGCGAGCAAGTTTTTGACATCACCCTTTTACGCGGCGCTTTGTCAAAAAACAGAGAACAATTACCGGAAAATATCCGTATTATAGAAAATATTCCTGAGTTGGCGAAACATCTTTGTGAGTACGATCTTATTATCACCCATTACGGAATTACAGCGTACGAGGCGCTTTACGCCGGTACGCCCGTTCTCCTTGCTTCGCCTACCGCGTATCATAAAAAACTCGCTAAAACTGCGGGTTTTTGGAGTGTTAAAAATATAAAAAAATGTGTTAAACGCTCCTTTTTTCAAAAACTGGAAAAATACCGCGAAGAACTTGCCAAACGCTATGGGCTGGACAAAGAAGGCGGCAGTCTTGCCAATTTGATTAACAGTTTTTCTCCGCAGATTAATCGAAACTGTCCTCTTTGCGGAGAAGACGCGAACAAAAAAAGCGTTGTCCGTTTTAGCGACCGTACTTACCGCAGATGTCCAAAGTGCGGCGTAATCTACATGGACAGAATCAACACAGCGCGAATTGAGTATGAGAAGGAGTATTTTTTTGAATCTTACAAACGGCAATACGGAAAAACCTACATAGAAGACTTTCCCAATTTAACCGCAATGGCAAAACGCCGTCTGGAGAAAATAAAATCGCTATTGCCGAATGAAAAAGAGCGAACCCTGCTCGACATCGGTTGCGCTTATGGCGCGTTTCTGTCCGCCGCCCAACAAGAAGGTTTTTCCCCAACAGGAATCGATCCCTCAGGGGACGCCGTTAATTATGTTCAGAAAACCTTTGGTATAAACGCCATTCAAGGTTTCTTCCCCACTCCCTACTCCCCACTCCCTACTCCCTACTCAGTAATAACCCTCTGGTATGTGATTGAACATTTTCCGTACTGTTCCGCCGTGTTAGACGAAATAAAAAAAATACTCTGCCCCGGCGGTATTCTTGCCTTCTCTACCCCTTCATTTTCAGGCGTATCGGGACGTTCTTCACTTCGCGATTTTTTAGAAAAAAGCCCCGAGGATCACTTTACCGTCTGGTCGCCCAAAACATGCAAAAAAGCGCTTGCCCTTGCGGGTTTTAAGGTAAAAAAAACAGTGATAAGCGGCTGTCACCCCGAACGCTTCCCACTTTTTGGGAAATTCGCGAAGAGCAAAAAAAGTCCCATGTATTGGCTGTTGGCGGCGATTAGCAAACTTTTTGGGTTAGGGGACACTTTCGAGGTTTACGCGGTTTTGAGTTAGGCAATTCTTTTAAGGGGAACAATTTTTTTAAGTTCAGCCTTTATTTTATTTTTTACAAGAGTAGTTTCTATATGTTCCTGCAAACGTAATTTATCTCTTTTTATCGAAAAGCTCTGTATGAGTTCCTGTTCGGGAAGCGGTAAGTATCAGACGCCCTTTATCCACAGTATAGATTAAAAGCCAGTTCGGTAGAATGTGGCACTCTCTAAACCCGGCGTAATTTCCTACAAGAGGATGATCCTTATACTTTGGGGCTAAAGGCTTTTCTTCCAGCAATGTTTGAATTACCGATTTCAACAAAGATATGTTCAAACCTCGTTTTCGCGCCAGTTTTTCGTCTTTGCGGAATTGCCCGGTCGTGTGTAAAGTTAACATCCTTTACCGTTCTCTGCTTCATACTCCGCATCCAACTCTGCGAATAATTCATCGACGCCGGAATATCCTTTTGACTTTTTCTTTCCGCTTGTAATGTCCCGCGCTTCCTGCATGGCGGCTTCAGTTTCGGCGTTGTAACGGGGCTGTTTCATTTCAAAGGGGAGACCGCCTACCAGAAGCGATTGCCTAAGAAAGATATTTACCGCGTCAGATATGGTGATTCCAAAAGTGGAGAATAACCGCTCCGCCCCCTGTTTGGTCTGTGGGTCTATTCTTATATTTAAGTTTGACGTTTTTAACATTGTCTTTCCTTTGTCTAAAATTTATTACATTGTGCGCACAATGTCAAGGAAAGAATAGGGTATACCTGTTTTTTGACAATTAGGAACGCTGTTAAACTATGGGCGGACAATACGGAAACCGATGTTGGCGAACCGATAGTTCGGGGAGTAGTTACCCCTGTACGCAGAACGTACGTCCTTACAGCGGTAGTTCCAGAATCCACCGCGAGCCACGCGGTAAGACCCAAAGGACTCGCCATGTGGATCAGTTTGCACTACACTTGTATATTTTCCATACCAATCCCAGCACCACTCCTCCACATTTCCGTGCATATCGTACAAGCCCCATGCGTTAGGCGCAAAACTTCCTACTTCGGTTGTCCTTTTCCGATGTATTCCATTCGGATTGTTATTGTAGGGAAAATTTCCGTTATAGTTTGCCTGCGCGGTGGTTATATTGTCCCCTGTGCTGAACGGAGTTGTCGTCCCCGCTCTGCAGGCGTATTCCCACTGCGCTTCTGTAGGTAAACGGTAACCGGTAGAATTCTCAACGATTACAACAGTGTTCCATATTGCGCTTCTGCCTCTTGAGGTTCCCCAAACAGCGGGGTTTGTACTCCCATCAATACTGTACGCAGGACTTAAGCCCTCACGCATACTCAGCTTGTTGCAAAATACTATTGCGTCATACCATTTTACATTTTCCACCGGTAAGTTCGATCCTCTAAATTCTAATTCGGGTGGATTCGTCCCCATTACCGCTTTATATTCCGCTTGTGTTACTTCGTATCTCCCCATATAAAAAGAACTCACCGTTACCTGATGCTGGGGACCTTCCCTATCAATACGTCCCGATTCATCCTCAGGGCTACCCATCATAAAAATCCCGCCGTTTATCCGTACCATGTCAGGAATATGATGGGTCAGTGCTAAAAACAAAGAGCAATTTGAAAAAATTAAGCAATTTGAAAAAATCAATAGAAAAAGAATCGCTTTTTTCATACCTGTCTCCTTTTATTATATAACATAAATATATCCGAAATTAAAACATTTTTCAGGCTTTACCGCTCAATTTAGTATAGATTTTCCCTTAATTTCAATAACAAGGAAAAGGATGAAGAATACGCTCTACTTACTTCCCCTCTTTCCCCTTTGTGCCCTCCGTGCCTTTGTGTGAGGTTTTTTGCGCAATCTGCCTTTGACGAACTGAAAAAATACCAATAATATTTCTATATGAAAGACACAATCATAATTCTCGGAGCCGGAGTTATGCAGGGACCGGCAATCAGAATAGCGAAGGAACTGGGGTTGCACGCAATCGCGCTTGACGCCAGCGCGAAAGCGCCATGCGTCTCTATGGCGGATCAATTTGAACAGATAGACCTTAAAGACAAAGAAGGGATCGAAACATTCGCGCGGTCTTTGCAAAGCACAGGGATAAAGCTGGGAATAATGACGGCAGGAACCGACTTCTCCGCCAGCGTCGCGTGGGTCGCCGAGAGGCTCGCTCTTCCCGGCATTCCCTACTCTGCCGCGCTAAACGCTTCGGATAAATCAAGGATGCGGGAGTGTTTCAAAAAAGCGTCCCTGCCTTCTCCAAATTTTATCACTATTACCGAGGCTGATAAATTTGAAAATATTCCTCCCTTCCCTCTTGTTATAAAACCTGTTGACAACATGGGAAGCAGAGGCTGCCGCCGTGTGGACACTATCGAAGAATTACGCGAAGCATCGAAAACCGCCATCGGCTTTTCAAGAAGCGGACGCGCGATTGTTGAAAGTTATATGGAAGGACCTGAGTTTTCTGTAGACGCGATTGTCTATAAGGGCGAAATTACAATTTGCGGTCTCGCTGACAGACACATTTTTTTCCCTCCGTATTTTATCGAAATGGGACACACAATGCCCACTGTTATTGAAGAGGAAAAACAACAATCTCTTCTCGATACATTCCGCGCCGGAATCCACGCGCTTGGTCTTGCGGGAAATGAAAGTATAGGAGCGGCAAAGGGCGATATTAAATTGACGGCGCGGGGACCGATGATCGGCGAAATCGCCGCCCGTCTTTCAGGAGGATATATGTCAGGCTGGACATATCCGTATTCATCCGGCGTAGAGCCGATAAGAGCGGCGATCCTTTCAGCGATGGGCAGGAAACCTGACGCTCTTACCACAACCAAAAAATGGACTTGCGCGGAGAGGGCTTTTATCTCTATCCCCGGAACAGTTAAGGAAATTTACGGCGTTGATAAAGCGCGTTCCCTTCCCCATGTAAACGATCTTTTTCTGCGCATTGCGAAAGGGGATAAGGTTTCCTTCCCCGAAAATAACGTAACAAAATGCGGCAATATTATCGCCTCCGCGCAGGACAGGGACACCGCGATGCAAGCCGCCGAATCCGCAGTGCGCTCGGTACTAATAAAACTCGATCCATCTGACAGGCAGACGGCGGATTTCCTTTCTAACAGAGGCTCTGCTTTTCCACCTGACGCTTTTACGCTAAACAGCGAATTAAAAGCGGAACTCGCCCAAATCCCGGATTTTCAGCCTGAAAAAAACTCTGGCGTTTATTCAATATATCCCTTTCCTGCCTTTAGCTCCTCCGCCCTTAAAGACTATATGGGCAGAACCGTAGAAGAAGCCTTGTCCGCTGTCCGCCTGCTGACCGGGTTTTCACTTCCGAACGCCTCAGAAAATGCCGATAATAGAATAATTCTTGGATGTTCTTTTTGGAGAGCGTTAATTCGAGGCTCTTATCAGGGGGCGATCCATTATATCGAAAATTTGGGAGTAAAATGAAAAGCCGTTTCCTTAAAATATTGGTTCTGCTCATACTCCCAATCTCCCTTTGTTCCGTAACTCTGGACGAAACATTAAATACACTTTCTTCCATATCCAACAGCGAGTCCGTACAGTTCCGATGGGACCCGTTATTTCGCGACGGTGTTTTTAACTTTGGCAGTCATAACGGCTCTTTTTCCGTCGCCTCAAGAGAGGGGGAAACAGGGTTCCTCATAATTGATAACCGTGAGCTTTTCAATGTCCCTATGCCGTACAACAATCGCGGGGACTTGGTTTTCCCGGAAGCGTTTGTCTCTACGCTCAGGGACACTTTTACCCGCCTGCACGAAAATGACGCTTCCGGTTTCCGTATCGCGGCAATTGTTATCGACCCCGGTCATGGGGGAAAAGACCCGGGCACAATGGGGAATTTATCCGTCAACGGAAGAAACACTCAAATTTATGAAAAAGACATCGTTTTAAGAGTTGGGCTTGCGTTAAGAAACAGGCTTATTGAAACCTACCCCGATAAGCGGATTTTAATGACCAGAGATACTGATGTCTACAAGACTCTGGATCAACGCTCTGAAATGGCAAACTCGGTAACTGTAAAGGACAACGAGAGCGTAATTTTTATATCGATCCATGTGAACTGGGGAGCCAATCCCACCGCACGAGGCTATGAGGTCTGGCATATAACATCGGGACAGCGCCGCTCCCTTCTGGACACTTCAAGACATAACTATTCCCCTGATATTGCGGCGATTATAAACGGCATGCTGGAAGAAGAATACACCTCAGAAAGCATCCTTTTGGCGGACAATATACTTTCCGGCTTTAGGCAAACATTCGGCTCTTCAGTGCCTTCCAGGGGGCGGAAAGCAAATGACTGGTTTGTGGTCAGAAACAGCCGTATGCCGGCAGTCCTTGTAGAATTGGGCTTTATCTCCAACCGGGAGGACGCTCTCCTTATGACCGGCGAAGAGGGCTTGCAAAGATATACATCTTCATTGTACAATGGGATAACGAATTTTATTGGTATATTTGAACGTTAAATGAGTGGATTTTTGAACGATTTTTTTAATTCAATTGCTGGTTTTCTCACCTCAAAGGTAAAGCGTAGCCTTTTGCTTATTGTCATTCTGGCGGCTGTGGCAATAACAGAATTTTTCATTTTAGGGCTTGCAAGAAAGACTTTTGTGTTTTATACTATAGATAACGTTGTTACCGTAGAAGACCGGATGATAAAGCATGCCCCTTCCAAGGAGGTCGATATTATCCGGTATACGGAGGAAATGTTGCTGGGTCCTGTAGCTCAGGATTTACTGCCTCTTTTCCCACGGGAAACTAGGCTAAAATCCCTATTGTACCGGAATGGGGTGGTTTACATCGACTTTTCGGGGAGCGCGGCAATGCCGCCAATAGAAGGGGGGCAGACACTTGGCAACTTTCGCACCTTTTATGAGGGTATTTTAAGGAATTTTCCTTACGTTAAGGACGTGCGGTTTTTCATTGACGGAACTGCCGTTTTTTCCGGAAAATTCAAGCCGGAACCGGCAGGGAGTATGATAGTTTTTTCCGATATATAAAATATCAGAAAAAACACAAAAAAATGAAAATTTAATATTTTGTCGTTGACAAAATATTATTAATTTTATAAAATAGGAAGTAACAAAACTTTATGAAGAAGTGTTTTTTTTAAAGGAGCTTTAGATGAAAAAGTTGCTCATTCTAGTCGTAATTGCGATGATTGCGGTTCCGTTGTTTGCAGAGGAAAAGGTTCTTATTGATTTCTCCCTGCTTGTAGCGGATATTCATGTTGCTGTAAGTCCAAATGAGACTGGTGAAGAGGCTAACCGAGCCAACCAAAACCGTCAGACAATGATGGACTTTTCCGGCGTTGCCGGAGCCAGTTTTACTGCTCAGCAGAGGTCGTTTATGAAGACATCCCTTGCGATCGAAAACTGGAACGTAATTCTGGCGTCCTCATCCAGGACTGTTCAGAATATTTCACTCAGTTTTACAAGGCAAGCCGCTTCCAAGCAGTTTGATACGGTAATGGGTGTTAGGGTTCGTTTCCCGACTGAACCATTCAATTCTTGGGCATTAATCAAACCGCCGTTTGATATCCCTGCGTATGAGATTTCAACTGTCAACGAAGACGGTAGTATCAGCGCTAGCGATCAAGCTGGCGGCATGACCAATGTCAGAAGCCGTTTTGAAGCCAAAGAAGACGGTGAGCCGGCTTATGGCGTTATCAAGAACGTAGGCACTATCAGGGAAGTAAAGGTTCGTGTATACGGACTTAATTTCCCCCACGGTCTGTCAACAATTCTTGTAGACAGCTTTGGCACTGAAAGAACCATATTCATGGGTTATCTCAGATTTGATGGCTGGGGAGAAGCTATTTGGAGAAATCCGGCTTATCTGCAGGAAGTACGCCACCGCGATTTGAGGATTGTTCCTCTTTATCCTTATTCAGTTCCCTTTATCAAATTCGGCGGATTCTTAATCCAGCGCGATGCGGCGTTTGAAGGCGGAGATTTTGTTACATACTTTAAAGATGTAACACTCATCTACGACTTGGCAGTCCTTGAGACAGAAACCGACATCAATGACGAAGCTATCTGGCAGATTATCCAGACTCGCGAAGATGCCCGCAAAACATGGGAAATGGAACGCTTTGGACAGGATCAGGTGCTTCGCTACATTGAAGAGCAAAGAAAGGCTACAGAAGTTCCGTTTAATGATCCTTCACGTAGAGAGCAAGAGCAGTAAGAAATATTAGGAAAAACTTCCATAGTTTTTCTAAAGTTAATAAGGGCTGTCTGAAAATCAATGATTTTCAGACAGCGGGAGATAGACGATGTTTTAATGTCGTCTATCGGCGAAGGTATCTGCCGTTTTAATGGCAGATACCTTTTTTTATAAGTAGGGAAATATAAAATTTACCATGACCAATTCCAGTCCCGAAAAAAACAACTTAGAAAGCGAATACGATAAATTTCTGGAAGTTCGCCAGTTAATTGTCAACGATCTAAGGAAACAGGTAGACGAAGCTCTTACCGGTATTGACTCAAACCTTGTTGTCAACGGTAGAGTTAAGAACTTCCCCAGCTATTTTTCAAAATATATCCGGCTCTTAAAAGCAGGCATGAAAGACCCAAAAATTACAGACCTTATGGGGGTAAGGGTCATCTGCCCTTTTATTGAAGACCTGCAGTCGGCTGAAGATTTAATAAAAAAGAGTTTTAATGTAACAGAACGTGAGATAAAAGGTCATTTTACTTTTAAAGAATTTGGCTATGAATCAACTCATCTTTTAATTTCCATACCGCAGGAACTAATAAAAAAATACGGAGATCCGCAAACAGATATCGCTGAAATTCAAATACGCACCATCTTACAGGACGCATGGGCGGAAGTTGAACACGAGCTTGTTTATAAGGCGGAATTCAGTCCCTTTGACGATCCTATGAAGCGCAAACTCGCGGCGGTAAACGCAAGTCTTTCTTTAGCGGATATAATTTTCCAAGAGATAAGAACTTATCAGCGAAAATACAGTAAGGAGATGAACAAGAGACGCAATAGTTTCTTCCAAAAGATCGAAGAGTCAACCGACGATCTTTTATTTACTACAGAGCAGAAGAAAACTTCCCCCGCAAAAAGTAACGGGCATCTTTTCCGGGAAGACACATATAACGCTTCTATTGACGATTTATTGGTTAATGCCTTAACTGCCCACAATGAGAACCGCTTTAATGAAGCGATCGGTCAATACACTAAAATCCTCGAACTAAAACCCGATGATGCTATACGCTCCATTATTTACAAACACCGTGGTATGGCGAACTTCGCCTGTTCACAGTACAACGAAGCAATTGATGATTTTTCATCTTCCCTTAAACTTGACCCTCAGTCCTATAAAGCGGCTTATTACCGCGGCGTGGTTTATTCGGTATTAAAGCAATATTCACAGGCTATAGATGACTATGCTCTGTCATTATCAATACATCCGTATCAGTCATTTTGCCTTTTCAGGCGCGGGCAGGCGTACTACCATATCGGCGATTATCCTCAAGCGCTTGCCGATTGCGAAAATTCTCTCGCTCTTGAACCGGGTAATAAAGCCGCCGTTAAGTTTAAAGAACTTTTACACGAAAAGCTGAGAATGTAAGACTAGTAGGTTGTAACAACTAAATATTTCAAACATTCTTTCGCAAAATACCTCACACGGAGGCACGAAGGCACTAAGGGAAGAGAGGATAAACTCAGCCTACTGACCTCCTATTATATCTTTGTGCCTTCGTGTGAACTCTTTGGCGAATAATGTAATGTTTTAGATGTTACAGGCTACTAGGGTCAACTTGCATTAACTTGGATAAATTTATATAATGGGGAAACTGAAACAACCCGTCACCTAAATTCTTAGGTGTGGGCTAGGTCGAGTAGCTCAGTGGATAGAGCAGTTGCCTTCTAAGCAACTGGTCGGGAGTTCGATTCTCTCCTCGATCAATCCTTTCTAAAACGGCAACTGTCTATACAACTTATGTTACTATCTCTTACAAGCTGATCATCGTAAGAACCATCGCAAAGAGCGCGACGGGTTCACTGATACCAATAACGCTGATATATTGGGCAAATCCCTTGCCTGTTTCCCCGAGAGCATCGCAAGCACAGGCTCCGGCTTTTCCCTGTACCCAAGCTGTAAAAGCTATCGCTAAGCTTGCCGCAAGGGAAAAACTGAAATAAAGTAAACCGTTTTCAGGATTGCTGATCGCGGCGGCTTTTATCTGTCCCAGCAAGATAAAGGCATAAAAAATCTGTGTTAAGGGAAATCCCGCGAATACCAGCATAGTCATGGGAGCCATCTTATTGGAGGCAAAACCTTTTTTCCATGCCCCAATCGCGCCAGTAGCGCACATACCAATACCAAGAGCCGCGCCACAGGCGGCTATACCCAGTAACAAACCGGCTCCTAATAATCCTAAATTACCCATAATACACTCCTTAGTTTGTATTTATTTTTTATTTCCAAAAGGCATGTATTTTTTACCCGCCCAGGTAAGAGATACATGTCCCGAAAATTCCAATGTGTTAAGACGTACTCCGTGAACAAGCACCGCAAGTACGTTTATAACCATATTCAACCCATGTCCAAAAACAAGCAGGACAATACCAAAGAAAATTAAGAAACTACCCAACATAGGACCTGCCAATATATTTACTGTTTCGGCGATGGCGGCTCCCGCAAGACCTACAGCCCAAAGCCTGATATAAGACATAATATCAGAAAATACGTTTACTATCCCCAATATAACGGAAATTATATTGCTTAAGCTTGCCTTAATTGCCTGACCAATACTTTTTTCGTATGCGCTAAAGAAGAAACTTAAAACAAATCCGCCCGCAATAAGATAAAGCGCTACAGGTAAAAGCGGTATTTCACGAGTTGCTTTGTTACTTACAATAAGGGTTAACACTACATTATACATTCCGACCAGCATAGCAATTGAACCAATTTCACCAAGTTTTCTTAAACTCTTGAAACGGAAAAAATTCAACAGGTGGGCGCATGTTAAATGTATCAACCCTAAAGAGAAACAGAAGATTTGAATATTTTGACTTACAAAAGCAGGCGGTGTTTTCGCGGTGGAAAAATATGAGAATGAAATGTCTCTTAGGATTTGCGGAACCGCATCTACAGACATTCCAAGCCAAGCGCAGGTAAGAACTCCCCATGCCACATTAAATAGCCCAAGCAATACAAGCATTGGCATAGCCAGAGGAACCGGTTTCTTTTTTGACGCTATAGCAATAATACCGAATAAGCCCATAAGAGTTAAAACTATTCCGTATACGGCATCCCCATAAATCATACCAAAGAAGATACAGAAGAAGATAAGGAAAAACGGCGAAATATCAACTTCGTGATAACCCGGCACTAAATTAAGGAAGTCGGTAACGGGTTTTAATAGGCTCACAAAGCCGTTGTTTTTAATTTTTGTCGGAACATTTTCATCCGCCGGGTTCGGGTCGTCAACTGACAACGCCCAGTTATTGGCACAGGCTGTCCTTTTTACTTTATCAAAATCATCACTTGGTATATAACCTGTTAACCATGAAAGAGATGTGGAATCAGATTCACCGTCTTCTATGTGCATGCCGGATAGCGCTGTTTCATATTCAAGGTACTGCTCTACTTTTGCCATTTCACTATGAAGAGCGGGACGGCGGTCGGCAAAACTTTTTATTTTATCTTCAATCTGCTTTAGGGCGTGGTTATTTATTTCCATTTCCCGTAATAAAGCGGACAGGGATTTTTCAGGAACCGCGAAAGGATTAAGACCTTGCAGTTTGTTTTCAAAAACTATAATGCGAACAAATGTCTTGTCGCTTTTTACTTTGATATACTCTACATCTTTATCCAGATTTTCAAAAACACTGTGGGTAAGTTCATAAAGGAAGACAGGAAGCCGCTCTGATATTTCATTTATTATTGACGGATCAAAATCGCCCCACCCTTCAATGCGACTTATTTCTCTGCTTAAAACGGAATTCTGGTCTCGTAATTGTTTTCGCTCTTCGCCAAAACCATTCATCATATCCGGCAGGTACGGTCTTCTTGGAGCCATTACCGCATCTATTGAATAAGGAGCTTCTTCATCAGTGCCAAAAACATCCGAGGCGCGCCGTCCTCTGTGCATCCCTGCAGGGGGCATACGGCGTTCACTAATCGGGCGCTTGTCATTAGGATCAAAACGCGGCTTTTTCGGCTTTGGCGTTTTATAATCCTGAATTAAGCCCATAGCTTCTTCGACTCTTATTTTAAGTTTTTGCGCGTTTGAATTAATATCTACAGGCGCGTTACTCTTTTCAAGATGAACAACGCCAACATCGGCTAATTTTAGGATAGCTTCATCACGGGACTTTTTTTGTACCATGATACAAACTTTTTTCATCGGTACAATCATCTAATTTGCCGCCTTTTCAAATCCGGTTTTTGCTATTTTACCGCGTACAACAGCGGATGTCTGTTGATCACCGAGATAAACCTGTATTTTTTTAATGTTACCCCGTGTTTCCGGGATTTTAATTTTTTCAAAAAGATTTACACGCTGTGTTGTAGTTCGCAGTTCTTTGTCCAGTCTTTTTTTCTGCTCTCTTACAACCTCGGATTCCAGTTCTAAAAGGAGAACCCGCTTCATACATTCAATAGCTATATCCAGCCACAACGGGGTCTGTAGCATATCATAAGAAGCGACTTCAAAATCAGCGCCCTTAAAAACCGGAATGGCGACACCTGCGATATTTCCATAACCTGTTTTTAGATTTACAATCTTTAACAGTTTATTTGTAAAAACACCTGTCTCTCCAAAAACAGCAATCCATGTTTTAAAAGATTCGTCGAGCTTTTCTTTTTCTATCTGCAATTCTTTTAAGCGGGTATCGGTAAGGCGGATTTCTCCCTGTAACTGCTGTTTTTTCAGCATCAGCGTTGGCAAATAACGCCTGTACATCTTGAGGGAGTCTTTCTGCTTTTTTAGCTCGTTCTTCGTGAGCCTTATTTTTGCCATTTACCTTCCTAATCTTTTTTGGGCCAGAATTTATTTATCAGTTCTGTGCGCAAGCCGGTTTCTTCGGGATTAAAACAAGTGGCGAGAATTTCCCAGCCCAAATCCAGCGCTTTTTCAAGCGGGATATTGACCGAAAGATCCATCATCCTTGTTTCAAAGTTTTCTCCGTATTTTAAGAGTTTTTCGTCCCAACTGCTCATGATAAAACCCATCGCTTTCTTTTCCAGAGTGTCGCGGAAAGCGGAATAAAGTTTGATCATGCCGTCCATAAGAGCGCGGTGGTCTTCGCGTGTTTTGCCGTTGACCTGCTGTTTAAGACGGGAAAGAGAGCCGAACGGTTCAATGCGTCCGTTTTTAAGGTAGTACTGCCCTTCTGTGATATATCCGGTATTGTCAGGTACTGGGTGGGTAACGTCATCGCCGGGCATTGTTGTAACGCCAAGAACGGTGATAGAGCCTGCGGTTTCAAAGTCAACGGCTTTTTCATAACGGCTTGCCAACTGGCTGTAAAGGTCGCCGGGATAACCGCGGTTAGACGGAACCTGCTCCTGAATAATCGAGATTTCTTTCATCGCGTCGGCAAAGTTGGTCATGTCGGTAAGCAGTACAAGCACGTCCTTGCCTTGAAGGGCGAATTGCTCGGCGACGGCAAGAGACATATCCGGTATCATCAGACATTCTACCGTAGGATCGCTTGCTGTATGCACAAACATTACGGTACGCGCAAGAGCGCCGCCCGATTCAAGCGTGTCTTTAAAATTCAGATAGTCGTCGTATTTAAGACCCATACCGCCAAGAACAATAACGTCAACTTCGGCTTGCATCGCGATACGGGAAAGAAGCTCGTTGTACGGCTCGCCTGAGACTGAAAAGATCGGCAGTTTTTGTGAGACGACCAATGTGTTAAAAAGGTCGATCATCGGGATGCCGGTGCGGATCATGTTGCGCGGGATAATACGCTGAGAAGGATTTACAGAGGGACCGCCAATGGGAATTTTGTTTTCATGTAACGCGGGACCTTTATCGCGCGGTTTTCCTGAGCCGGAAAACACCCTGCCCATGAGGTTCTCGGAAAACGGAACCTGCATCGGGCGTCCCAAGAAGCGGACAACGTCTCCTGTTGAAATGCCCCGTCCGCCTGCAAAAACCTGTAATGAAACTGTATCGCCTTGCAGACGGTTTACTTCGGCAAGTGAAGTGCCAAATACAGTATCAACTTCCGCCAAATCTCCGTAACGGATTCCGTCAGCTTTAACGGTAATAACGCTTCCGGTTATTGATTCAATTTTGCTATATACCTTATTCATAATTTCCGTCCTAGAAAATAATTTTTTCGGCGGCTTTATCAAGCCCCTGTGATTGACTCTTTACCGCATTCTCAATTTCAACTTCGAGACTTCCAAAACGCTCGCTCTTCCATTCTGAACCATTGTAGTCAAGGAACTTCTGTCTGAGCTTGTTAAACCATGTACGGGCTTCGTTTTTGTCCGCAAAAGTAAAATGAGACGCCAAAATAATAAGCAATTTGGTGAATACATAGATTTGTCTATCCGGTTTGACAGCGGCATCTACCGCGTCAAATGAATTCTGCTGGAAGTAAACAGAGTCAACCAAATCGCCCTTCATGTAAATGATGTAGTCCTCGATGCTTGTTCCCTCTTCGCCGACAACCTTCATCATCTGTTCAACTTCCGCGCTCCTGCGCATAAAACCATGCGCGTAATCAACTTTCGCGCTGTCAATAATTCCCTTGTACTTTGACCATGAATCAAGCGGATGGATCGCCGGGAACTTACGCGCATCAGAGCGTTCGCGCGAAAGACCGTGGAACGCACCGACAACTTTTAATGTCGCCTGCGTTACAGGCTCTTCAAAGTTACCGCCTGCGGGGCTTACAGTTCCGCCAATTGTAACGGAGCCGGTGGTTCCGTTTCGCAGGCGCACAATACCCGCTCTTTCGTAGAAGCTGGCGATTGTTGATTCCATGTAAGCTGGGAACGCTTCTTCACCGGGGATTTCTTCCAAGCGCCCTGACATTTCGCGCATCGCCTGCGCCCAGCGGCTTGTTGAATCGGCAAGAAGAAGAACATGAAGACCCATCTGCCTGTAATATTCGGCAAGCGTAACAGCGGTATAAACCGAAGCTTCGCGCGCCGCTACAGGCATTGATGAAGTGTTACAAATAATAATTGTCCTCTCCATTAAGGAGCGTCCTGTTTTTTCGTCTTTAAGTTCGGGGAATTCTTTTAAGGTTTCTACGACTTCACCGGCGCGCTCACCGCAAGCCGCGACAATTACGATATCGACATCCGCGAAACGGCTTGTTATCTGCTGGAGAACGGTCTTGCCCGCGCCGAAAGGACCGGGTATGCAGTAAGTGCCGCCGCGAGCTACAGGGAAGAATGTGTCAATAAGACGGACGCGGGTAACCATGGGGTCTACAGGTTTTTGCCGCTCTTCATAGCAGTCAACCGCTCTTTTTACAGGCCAGTTGAAGCTGAGTTTTACTTGAACTGCGGTTCCTTTTTCGTCGGTTAGCTCCGCTATTGTTTCGCGGATTTTGTAGCTTCCTTCGTTTTTTACCCATGAAACGGTATAACTTCCGTATAAATTGAAAGGAACCATTATCCGGTGAGTAAAGGAGCCTTCGGGGACAGTGCCCAAGGTGTCTCCTCTTTCAACTTTATCGCCTTGTTTAGCGACAGGGGTAAACTGCCAGCTCGTCTCCGTAGACAGCGCTTCAAGGTAAACGCCTCTTTCGAGGAAGAAACCTGTAGCCTTCGCCAACTGAGGCAGAGGGTTTTGAAGACCGTCGTAGACTTGTCCAAGTAGCCCCGGACCTAATTCTACGGAAAGCATATCCCCCGTAAATTCCACTTCATCGTCAATTGAAATACCTTTGGTAATTTCAAAGACTTGAAGCTGGCAAATCTCTCCGCGAATACGGATTACTTCGCCCTTTAACCGTGTTTCGGCTACTTTCACATAACCGACTTCGTTCATGGAAACAACTCCGTTAAAACGGACGCTTACCATATTGCCATTAACAGCCGTCACCTTTCCTTTTGTTCCGATCATTTAAGTTCTCCCAGAGAATTCTGCGCGTTTTCCACAATGGAATCGTACAGTGATTTATATTCAGCGAATCCTTTTTCTTCATTGAAGGATTGGTATCTCTCAAGTAATAACAATTTTAAATAATACGCATAGACGCTTTCACGGTTGAAATAACCGATGCTTAAAATCGCATCAAGAGCGAGCCAGCGCGCTTTGTCCAGTATCTTTTCTCCTACTAAGGGAGATTCTTCATCAACGGCTTTGGAAGCGGCGGCGGCGGCTTCCAGAGGAAAGACAGGAGGCTCACTAACTTGCATGTTTTCTTTTTTTTGTTTGATAATACGCTCTTTTGCAAGGTTAAGCCGCAAAGCGTGATCCCACATCATCCATTCATCAATAAAATTACAGCCTGTTGCCTCGCTATTTACAGAAGAGGAGGAGGCAAGACGCCTTAAAAGAGCCGCGTCCTTTTTGGTTAGAAAATCTTCAGCTAAAGCGATAAAACTCTGCGAAGACATCGGCGGCTTTTGTTCATACATGAGATACGGAAGCTGTGCCATTAGGTAAATGTAGGACAACCTGTTAAATTCCTTTTGCCGAGTCTTTAAGAACTCCTGCCAATTTGGGGTTTAGGTAGGCTGAAAGCAGTTCTACAACCGCTTCCGCTGAGAAATCATAGTAAACAGAACCTTCTTTATTGGAAATATGGAAACCGGAAGATAATTTACGGTTCGATTTTAATTCTACGCCCTTTTTCATTTCATCTTTCATCTTATCGTTAAAGAAGCCTTGAAGTTTGTTGAGGGTGTCTTCCGGCAGAATTACAGCGAGGTTATCACCGCCTTTTGCCGCCCATGATTTTAACAATTCAGGCAGAGTGGCTTTCAGGATATCTTCGTTATAATTTCCGCCAACTTTTTCAGATACTATCTTGTTTAATAAAGCCTGTATTTCATCCCTGAAAGCCAGAACAAGATTACGCGACGCCTGCTGTAAAGCGGCAATTCCGGCTTTTTCAGAACGCTCGGCATCCTGCTTCGCCCTTGATATAAGGTCGTCCGCTTCTTTTTTAGCGCTGTCAATAATGCGCTTGGCTTCGGTTTCAGCCTCCGCTTTTATACGATTCGCGTCTTCTGTAGCCGCCCTAATCCCGTCCTTTTTTATCTTATCAATTAGCTCTTGAACTTGAATTTCCATATTTTCCTCTTCCTTTTTGATTGTTATGGATAATTGTACATTATCTGGTAAATTTGCGCAAGCATTTTATTAAGTACAAAAATTCGATAATTATACAAAATCGCAAAATTATTCTACATTAAATCATAAATTTATGCAAGTAATATAGTACGAAAATTCCCAAAAATTGAAGTTTTTAGCCCCCGGTATTTTTTACTGGGTACAAAGGCGCATTAATTGTATAAAATAGTTAATTTTCTTGAAAGTATCGATCATTCTTTGGGTCATAGGCTCTTTGGAGGCTAAATTTACCTCTCTCCAATTAACGAGTAATTCGGGGTGCTTTTTCTGGACATCCTCAATGAGGTTTTTCAGATTTTTCCCGATTATTATCAATGCCTGAGCCGCCTCGTTAATTATCTCTAAAGCCTCGCCGTTGACCTTCCCGACGATGCTGTTAATGTAGCGAACCTGCGTCTGGTCGCGGTCAACCCTCAGCATAGCGGCGTGTAGGCGTGAACCGTCCGCCCCCTCTTCGGACATAACCGTGTCCAAATCGTTAATATTCTGAGTTATTGCCAGTATCGCGTGAAGGGCTTCGCTCATCTCCCTGGACAGTGAATTATTTGTCCACTGCCCGCGAATAATCAAAATATCGCATAATTCTTTGATATCTTTCTCTATATAGTCGTCCATAAAGGCTTTTAGATAGTTCAAGCCCTCGGCATAGGCAAAATAATCCAAGCCTCTTTTGCGGTACATATCGTTTAGGGGCACATTGTAATTTTCAAGCCTTGTAAGGTCGGAAGATTCAAAGATTTGCTTTGTAATCGCGCTTATCTGACCGCTTTTTTTCGCGCTGTTGACCTTACTTATATACCCTAAGGCTTCCTTTTTCTTGGCTTCCAGCCATGTATCGCCGATAGTTTCGTGCAAAGCCAGATGTTTCCACTGCCAAACCGGGTTTCTGAGGGTATATCTCACCATTTGCTCAATAAATCCGGTCGCGTGCAGGTCTCTGATGGTTTTGATCATTGCAGTGAACTGTTCAAGGTTTACAAGCTCCTGCCCCTCGCATACCTCAAGGAGTTTTAAGAGACCTCCCCAGTCCTCCTCCGGCTTTAGGAGCTGGGTTGCGGTTAAAAAGTCCCCTAATTGGTCTATAATGAGGATAGTTTTGACAGCCGGGAATTTTGGCTCAACCAAAAAGCTCCCGTCTGTAAAATGAGAGTCAAATTTCTTAAAAAGACCGGGAAAATTGTACTTTACAAGCTGATTTAACGCCGCCGCCATTTCATAGCGGTGGTTTACAGCGGCTATATGGCGCTGGTCAAACTGTTTGACAAGCAACTCTACATCCGCCTGTATTGAGGAAATAAGGGCTTCTCCCTGCATAGTTTTTGCTTTTTGTTCAAGGGTAGAAATATCCAGCCGCTTTACTATCTCCTGTATATTGGGGTCGATGCAGGATTCTACGGTTAACTGCCTTAGCTGAGCCAGTTTTTTGTCATCTTTCATGAATTGTTTTATAGGATAGATGACTTTGTATATGGAAAATAAAAGCGATAAAAACGCGGGGTCTGTTTCTTCTGATTTTACACGGAAATACTTGGCATACTTATTCTGGCTCATTTCTTTGCCGATTTGCTTAAGCATATTCTGCTTATCATCGGTTGTGCCATCCCCCGAAAATAATGAAAATACTTTATCCATCAGGTCTTCAGCCATTTTTCACTCCTTGCTTATATTATCATAAAAAAGGGAAAAAAAGCAACACCATTACCAAGTAAAGAGTCAACGAATTACACGAATAGGACGAATGAAAACGAATAAATACATGGGCAGACTGCCCAAGAAGAATATTAAACCACGGAGGACACGGAGAAACACGGAGTTTTGGTACGAGTTCTTTCTTTTCCTCCGTGAAACTCCGTGTTAAGGCGCGCTCTCGGACTAAAGTCCTCGCGCCCCCCATACTCTTGCATTGACCTTCAATCTGCGCCACGCCGTGTTGACTTATTCGGTTGTCCAGCTTAAACGCTGGACATTTTGGGCGTGTGGTAAAATTCTTACTTCTTGGACATCATCGCTATCCTCTCCTTTAGCGCCTCCAGTCCTGTCCCTTTTTTAACAGAAACGGCAATACTGTCGGGGAAACGGTCTTGAAGACCATCAAGAGCGTTTTCACCACTCTCTACGGGCAGACAGTCGATTTTATTTAAGACCGTAAGCACAGGTAGTTCCTTAGCGCCAAGTTCCTGAAGTACCGAAAGAGTTGTTTCGTAATTTCTGTCGATATCGGGGTCGCAAGCGTCCAAGATGTGGATAAGGATGTCCGCCAAAGACGCTTCTTCCAGTGTTGAGCGAAACGCTTTTATCAGCGAATGGGGAAGATTGCGGATAAAGCCGACAGTATCGGTAAGGAGGACGGAAACGCCGGGGGCAGGCTGAAAACGCCGAGTAACGGCATCGAGGGTAACAAAGAGTTTATCCTCTGTCTGAACGTCCGAGCCTGTTAAGGCGTTTAACAGGCTGGATTTTCCGGCATTTGTATAGCCGACAATGGCGCATACCGGAAGGTTGTTTCGCTCCCTTTGGCGTCTTTGCGTTTGGCGTTGTTTTCGTACCTGTTCAATATCTTTTTCAAGCTGATTGATTCGCTTTTCCAGCTTTCTACGGTCGGTTTCAAGTTTTGTCTCCCCTGCCCCCTTTGTTCCATAACGTCCGCCCCTCTGTCGTGAAAGATCGATATATTTGTGCGTTAATCGGGGCAAAAAATATGTAAGCTCAGCGAGATTGACCTGAAGTTCAGCTTCTCTGGTAGTCGCTCTGTCCGCGAAAATACGGATTATCAGTTCCTGCCTGTCCAAAACAGGGATTCCCGAAAGCTCTTCCCAATTCCTCTGCTGAGAGGGGCTTGGAGCCCAGTCAAAAACCAGCAAATCCGCTGAAATGTCAGCCGCTTTTTTCGCCAATTCTTCTGCTTTTCCGCTTCCCATTCCAAATTTCGGGCTTTTTTCTCTAACACGGATTTTTTCGTGGGCGGCGATTTGTAACCCAAGAGTCTCCGCCAACCCATTAATCTCCCGAACTTGAGACTCAGAGCCGGCACTGCCTACTATACTGACGAGAAACGCTCTTTTCGGTTTTTCCTGTGTTTCGTAGAGTTTCTGCATAGGGGATATTATACAATGAATTTGTCAACTAATTGTACTAATTAAGACAAATATAAAGTGGGAATAGGGAGTTGGGTAAGAAAAATGAGCAATTAGCAATGAGAAATGAGCAATGAAGAATATTCAACCACAGAGGACAGATTATTAATCTCTCCGTAGTTGAATCTTTATTCTTTTCTCTTTTCTCTTTTCTCTTTTTCCATTGCTCATTGTCCAATCTCGCCGCTTGCGTTAAGAACGCCGTCCCTTCATTGCTCATTGGCTAATCTCGTAGCCTTCGCTAAGCACGCCGCCACATCATTGCTCATTGCTCATTGCTAATTGTTATGTTATCATTCCCCCATGAATGGTTTAACGGCTGATGAGCTTCGTAGCAAATATATCAACTTTTTTCTCTCTAAAGGGCATACGCAGATACAGGGGAAATCCCTACTGCCGGAAAATGACCCAACCGTGCTTTTTACAACGGCCGGAATGCATCCGCTTGTTCCCTATTTGCTTGGGGCGGAACATCCGGCAGGCAAAAGGCTTGTGGATTTTCAAAAATGCATCCGTACCGGAGATATTGACAGCGTGGGAGACCCAAGTCATTTAACTTTTTTTGAAATGCTTGGGAACTGGTCGCTTGGGGATTACTTTAAAGAAGAAGCGATAAAAATGAGCTTTGAGTTTTTAACCTCACCTCAGTGGCTGAATATTCCAATCGAAAAATTGGGAGTAACGGTTTTTCAGGGCGAAGGTGAAATCCCCAAAGACGATGAGTCGGCGGCAGTTTGGAAAAGTTTAGGAATCGCCGAAAACAAAATTGCGTATCTGCCCAGAAAAGACAACTGGTGGGGACCTGCCGGAACAACAGGACCATGCGGACCGGATACCGAAATGTTTTACTACACAGGAGAAACTCCGTGTAGCAATGATTGCAAACCCGGTTGTTCCTGCGGAAAATGGCTTGAAATCTGGAATGATGTTTTTATGCAGTATAATAAAAACGCAGAAGGAGAATATGAGCCACTTAAACGAAAATGCGTCGATACAGGCATGGGTATTGAAAGAACCGTAACTGTGCTGAACGGAAAAACCAGCGTGTACGACACAGCAATCTTCGCGCCTATTATTGCGGCAATTGAAAAAGCGGGAAAATTTAAATACGAGGGGCGCGCAGACAGCGAAACAGATCACTCAATACGGATCATCGCGGATCATACTCGCTCGGCGACTTTTATCCTTGGCGATCCAAAAGCGGTTTCCCCTTCCAATGTGGGAGCCGGTTATGTTTTGCGCAGATTAATACGCAGAGCCGTGCGGCACGGGAGAAAACTTTCAGATAACGGTGTAAGCCTCTTTCATATTGCCGAAGTTGTCATAGAACAGTCAAAAAACTCATACCCGGAGCTTGAAGAGAACCGTACTTTCATTATGAATGAACTTAACAAGGAAGAAGAAAAATTCAAGGAAACTCTGCAGAAGGGCGAACATGAGTTTGAAAAGTTGCTCCCCAATTTGCTTAAAGACCCGCGAAAACTCATGTCGGGGCGGCTTGCTTTCAAACTTTACGATACTTACGGCTTCCCCATTGAATTGACGGAAGAACTTGCCGCGGAAAAAGGAATGACGGTAAACAGGGAAGAGTTCGACGATGCTTTCAAAAAACACCAAGACCTTTCACGCTCCCAAAGCGGTCAGTCTTTTAAGGGCGGTCTTGGCGATCAGGGGGAAATGGCTGTTAAATACCACACAGCTACCCACCTTCTGCAAAGGGCGTTAAAAACAATCCTTGGAGACCATGTCGCGCAAAAGGGCAGTAATATCACCGCGGAGCGGCTTCGCTTTGACTTTGTCCATAACGCGCCAATGACTGAGGAAGAAATCAAAAAGGCGGAAGACATCGTCAATGAGCAGATAAAGAAGGATTTGCCTGTTTTTATGGAAACTATGGGGCTTGAAGAGGCGAAATCTGCGGGGGCGATTGCCCTTTTTGGAGAAAAATACGAGGAGCAGGTAAAAGTCTACACTGTCGGCAATTCGGCGGCGGATTTTTTCTCAAAAGAGGTCTGCGGCGGTCCACATGTAGAGCGTACCGGGCTTCTTGGGACATTCAAAATACAGAAAGAACAGTCTTCCTCGGCAGGGGTACGCCGCATAAGAGCGGTTTTAGAAAATTAATTTTTTTTGTTTCCTTTAACCTTTCCCCTTATCATTTGTTTATTATTGTGATATATTAAGGAGAAGGATGTTTATGAAACGTATAATATTTGTGTTTTTATGCCTATTAACAGCGGTTTTGGGCTTTTCTCAGACAGGCAACTTACAGACTGCGGCTACCGTCAATCTGATACGGACCGAGGCTATTACGGTCGGACAGCTTCGTACGGAAGTAACCAGAATGGAGCAATCCTCAAGGCGTACTCTGACACGAGCAGAGCGGCTTCAAGTTTTAGACGTAATGATCAATGAGCGGCTGGTTTTGCAAGCCGCAGAGCGGGACAGAGTTGCTATCACTGAAAATGAGGTAAATCAGCAGATTCAACAACTCCGCGCAAGTATGGCGCAACAGCTTGGACGCCAGCCGACCGATGCCGAGTTCGCTCAGGCTGTAATGAACGAAAGCGGTCTTGATGTAAATACATTCAGAGACAATCTTCGCAAACAGTTGGTTGTCCAAAAATACCTTATGACGCGAAAAGGCGATCTTATTAATTCGATCAGAAGACCAACAGAAGAAGAAATCGTAGCAGAGTATAATCTGTTAAGAGGCGATCTTGTCCGCCCGGAAACCATTCGTTTTACCATGATACAGGTTCCTTACGGAGCTGACGCCGCCGCACGCACGAGGGCAAGAACTCTCGCGGACAGTCTTGTAAGGGAAATTAATGCCGATCCTTCAAAGTTTGATGAAGTTCTTGCGCGCAGTGTTGCTCCTAACTCCGGCTATCAAGCAGGAGACGCCGGTTACCTTCCGCGGAACAATGAGGCAAGACAGGTTGTCGGGCTTGAGTTTATGAATGTCGCGTTCGGTCTAAGGCAGGGGCAGGTATCAGGCTTAATCGAAGGTATACAGGGGTTTCAAATAATCAAAGTAACCGAAAATTATGCGGTAAGAAATCTGGAGCTTAATGATATTGTTCAGCTTGGGACAAGAATAACTGTCAGGGAATATATCGGACAGCTTTTGTTAAATCAAAGACAGCAGGCTATTCTCGCACAGGCAAGTCAGGAACTGGTTTCAGAATTAAGAACAGGCAGAACTTTCCAGATATTTGAAAACAACATAAACTGGTAACATAATGGCATCCAGGCGTAAGGCTCGCATCCTGGCATTTCAAGCTCTTTACTTTTGGGAAGCGAGCCATGTTCCTGTAGAAGAACTTTTAAGTTTCGCGTGGCTTGAAGAAAAAAAACTCTCCTCTCTTGATGAAAGTTTCTCGGCGTTCTCAAAGACATTGATAGCCGGAACAATCGAAAATATCGGCAGTGTCGATGATATGATAAAAAAACATCTTGAGAATTGGGACATATCCCGGCTTAACCGCGTTGACCTCGCAATCCTGCGAATATCTGCTTATACATTAATGTTTCAAAATGAAATGGCTCCTTCTATTGTTATTGATGAGGCGATCGGTCTTTGCAGGGAATTCGGAACGGATCTGTCTTTTAAATTTATTAACGGCGTTCTTGACAGCATCCGTAAAACGCTCAAAGATCAGGGGAAAATACCGTGAAAAAAACGTTAAACGCCGGTAATATTAATTTCTTGCGAATAACGCTACTGGCGGGTTTAATACTTTTAATTTTTTCCGGTCTTACATTAACAGTTTTATTTTTAATAGAAAGGGGCGGCTCTTCTTCTTCGCGCCGGGATGACAGTTTTTCCCGTATTTTGCGCGAGTACGATTCTCTCGCGCAGGAAATTTACGGCACACAAAGGGAGTATGACCGTCTTCATAACGAGCTTGACCGTCTTGAAAAAAGAGCGATCAGCATTGAGTCATGGCTTTCTATTTTGAAACGCAGAAGGGCTCTTGCGAAAATTGATTCGCCTTCCGTTGAAAATTACAAGAACTCAATAAATAACGCTCTAAAAGCATATCCGTCATCACAGCCTATTGTAGCTATCGCAAGCGAGGCTCTTATAAAAAATACGGCTCTTAACAGTGAAACTGAAGAACAGCTCCGCCAGTGGCTTCCTCTTTTTAACAGTTTTTCTTTTAACAACTTGCGTCTTGCCATTCATGTAGTTCTTGGAGATTTTAAAAATCCGCAAGGAGCGTCTAATTTGCCCGCAGATATTTTCTCTGATGGAACAGAATCCATCACAGTTGATTTAGCGCTCGTAAAAATATTGCAAGGCGATTACCGAGGGGCTTTAGCGGATATTCAGCCGCTGTTGACTTTCTCTCCTTCGCAGGAGATTTTGCGCTTTGCCGCCGAATACCACTATGACTTTGGCGATCTGCTTAGAAGCGCGGAAATATTTTCGCTCTTTAATGACGAATGGGCAATGATCCGCCAAGCGGACGCTCTGTACCTTGCAGGCTTCCCTGAAATAGCCGCTACAATCTGGTTTATTTTATCGGACATGCAAAACGAAACCAGCCTTTACAATCTGGCGGTTACAAGTACGGATAGCGATGCCTCAGCGGCTTTCTTGGAAAAACTTGTCAAAATGGATTCATCCTCAAATTCAAACAGCCGCCAATTCGCCCTTATCCGTTACAGCAGACTGCTTGACAATTCGGCGGCAGTCGCGTTACTGCGAAACAGCGTTAATTTTTCACCGCAGGATTATCCCTACATCGATCTTGAAATATGCAAACGGCTCGCGCAAGGACGCGACACCGGACGGCAGTTGGCGGAAACATGGCTCCTCTTAGACCGTCATAACAACAACGATGAATTATACAAATGGGCGGCATGGCATTTCTTTTTCCAGCGCAGATTTGACGAAGCAGTAATTCTCCTTGATCGCATGGAGCTGTCTAAGTTTACCTCCCCTTGGATTGATATTTACAGAGCCCTCTATATAATGACCGAGGGAGATATTGACACTGCTGAAAATATCCTGCGCTCAATTAGCGCGAATGACGCAGACTGGTATGTGTTTGCGAATCTTGGATTTATTCTTGAGACTATCCGCTCCCCTTCCCGCGCTCTGGAACAATACGAACTTGCCATTGTCAAATTGCAGAACAACAAAATAGCATCGAAGGTACAGTTTCGCATCGCAAGGTGTTTTACTGCTCTTAACCGCCCCAGCGAAGCACGCAGGGCGCTTCAATACGCGCTGGACTTAGACCCGGAGAATTTAACCGCAAGGCTTGAACTGGAAAGGCTTTTTAAATGAGCAAGGGAAGATAGGCTATCTGCTCTAAAGATAGTGACTGGCGTTGCGCCTATCCTAAATTGTTTGTCCTTGTTCGTTGCTGTGGCGTTCACGCCATGAGATAACGCACCCTATTATTATGAAGGGAAGCCCTATCAAAAATACACCACCGAATAAGATTATCGCGTCTTGCATTGGTTACTCCTTGCTTTCTTTTTTCTCTTTCGTTGTCCAGAGTAGCCCAAATATAAAGAATATTATGGCTACTATTGAACCGCTTGCTATGAGTATTAACTGTGGTATCGCACCTCGCAAGATGCCGCCGATTATAATGCCGCCAACTGCCAGTTTGCCCAAATCAAGCAGTAATTTACCCATATTTTCTTTCAGGGTTGTCTCTTTTCTGCGTTTCTTTTCTGTTCCCATGTTGCCACTGTAGCATATTTTTCGGAAATTAACAAGAACACGGGTAGGGATTTGGGTAACTGCTATTACGGGTTCAACTCCCTACCACCTCTCCCCACTCCTTATTCTCCGCTCATCCATTGCTCATTGACTAATTTCGCCGCTCCCGCTAAATACGCCGCTCACCCATTGCTCATTGCTCATTGTATTGCTTGACCCGTCGTCCGCGCGAGCGGACATTTAATCCCTTCCTTAAAAGAGCCAACCCACGAAGTGGGTTGACCCGTCGTCCGCGCGAGCGGACATTTAATCCCTTCCTTAAAAGAGCCAAGTCGCAAAGCGGCTTGACCAAAAAACAAAATCTCTATATACTAAGCCCATCAATATTAATTAATTTTTCGGAGGAAAATATGAAAGTTAAGCCTTTGGCAGACCGTGTTATCGTAAAACTGGGGAAAAGTGAGACAAAAACCGCAGGAGGGCTCATTATTCCCGATACAGCCCAAGAAAAAACCCAAATGGGGACGGTTGTTGAAGTCGGACCAGGTACGGAAAAGGAAAAAATCACAGTAAAAAACGGCGATAAAGTAATGTACGACAAATACGCCGGTTCGCAGATTAAAATCGATGGGGAAGAACACCTCATCCTGAAGATGGCGGATATCATCGCGGTAGTTGAATAATTTAAATAGATTTGCAGTTTTATTTTCTCTTTCCGTCCTGTTGCTTTCGTCTTGTTCAAAGCTGGGCTATGGGGTTTTACTGTGGTCAATAGACGAGCCGCCTGTTGATTCAGGGAGCGTTCTGCCTGTATATATCAGATCAAATATCGAAAAAATATGGGTAGTGGGCGTTCCTGAAACAGTCAAAAGCGACAGAGATGTCAAAATTGAAATCCCGCTTACCCAGCTTGAGTTTTTTAACAGCAAAAATCAGGCGGTGAAACGGGCGCAGGAATTTGCCCCCTATGCTATGACCTACGCGGAAAATCTGCAGGATGGGCTTCCAATCCGCGCCAGCCCTGAAAATAATTCCCAGCGCGTTTACCGTTTACGTCTTGGAGAGATTGTAAAAATAATGGCTGTCGCAAACGGCAGTCCGCCAATAAGCGCGACAGGAGACCCTCTGCCCGGCGATTGGTACAAAGTGCTGACCAACGCAGGCGTTACCGGCTATTGTTTTTCTTACAGATTAAAACTTTTTAATCAAAATGAAGAATCTCTTGCATCTCCCTCTGCTTCTACTTCTACGCAAAGAGAGCGAACGAACGATCCTGATCTTGATATGCTTCTGTCAAAAACATGGTCATCCGAATCATATTTGCAGATGGTTAATTCAAGGCGGATTAATCTTAAAGAAATGGAGAAAAAATACCGTTTTGATCCCGGAGCGGAAACAGGCGTAGCGAGAATTATCCTGCCAAACATTGAAAGGGACTTTTCATATCAAAGAATTTCTTCAGACGGAGAGCGTTCATGGCTCTTTGAAGGCGCGAACCTTCAAATGACGTTGAGAACAAACACCAGTCTCGCTGTGCAATTTATAGATTCCGGATCAAGGCGCACATTGATATTTGTTTCTCTTTCCACAAGCGTAGAAGACATGATCCTTCAGGAAAACGCAAGACGTGAAACGCAGTTTTTGACAATTTATGAGCGGGGACCTGCGTTTACAAGTAATAATTACGGAACTATTAAATTACTCAGGTCTGGCGATTTTATATGGACAGGCTACGAAGCTCTTGTCCCTCAGGTAATTCCAAACGGAACGCGCGGAAGCGGACGGATCACTATGGACATTTATATTTCTCCGTCTTATGAAGATCGTTACAACGGAGCTTTTACTCTGCAATTTTCCGACATAAGAGCGAATAACACTCTTTATTTTATGTACGGTTTTGACAGTCAAGGACTCAGGCTGGAAGTTGTGCCTGATTACGGAATAGAAGATATTACCGTTATGCGAAGAGCTTCGTCTCCGGTGATTTTGTACTTTTTCAGGGATACTTCCCAGTTATAAAATGGCTTTTGTTCAGTTTTCCAAGGTGAGCCTTAGTTTTGGCGACAGGGACATTCTTAAAGATGTTTCGCTTCGCCTTGCAGGAGGTTCTCGTTCCTGTCTGACAGGGGCGAACGGATCGGGAAAATCAACATTAATGAAAATTATCGCGGGCAAAATGAATTGCGACAGCGGAGAGCGCGCGGTTCAAAAAGATACTCGCGTTTCCTATCTGCCCCAGTCAGGTATTGTTCATCACGGAAGAACTCTCCGCGATGAGACGGAAACCGCTTTTAGCTTTGTACACGTACTTCTTGAAAAACTTGAAAAAATCGGGGAGTTACTCGAAAAGGAAAAAAGCTCTACAACTTCAACTCAGGCGTTGATCGAAGAGCATCACAGTTTACAGGAGCGGATTGAAGAGAGCGGCTACTACAGAAGGGAGGGAGAAATAGCGTCGGTTTTGTCGGGACTTGGTTTTTCCGAAAAAGACATTGACCGTGACACGGGGGAGTTTTCAGGCGGCTGGCAGATGAGGATCGCGCTCGCCAAAGTTCTTCTGGAAAAACCGGATATCCTTCTTTTGGATGAGCCGACAAATTATCTTGACATAGAAGCGAGGAACTGGCTTGAAGAGTGGCTAAAGAAATTTTCAGGCGGCTATCTTTTGGTTTCTCACGACAGATATTTTCTTGATGTAAGCGTGAACGAAGTGTATGAACTTTTTGGCGGCAACTTAAAACGCTACGCGGGCAATTACAGCGCGTACGAAAAAACGCGCAAGACAGAACTCGCTACCCTTGTAAAACGTTACGATGAACAGCAGGAAGAAATCGTAAAAAATGAGGCTCTTATCCGCCGTTTCCGTTACAAGGCGAGTAAGGCGGCTTTCGCTCAGGAACTAATCAAGCGTCTTGAAAAAATGGAGCGCATTGAAATACCGGAATCCTTCAAAAAGATAAACATCAGTTTTCCGCCTCCGCCGCATTCGCCTAATATCGCCCTTACTCTGGAAGGAATCGGAAAAAGCTATGGAAAGAAGTGCGTCCTTTCCGCGCTCGATCTGTGTCTTGACGCAAAAGAGCGGCTGGTAGTAGCGGGACCCAACGGCGCGGGCAAGTCTACCCTACTGCGGATAATTTCGGGGGCGGACAGCGATTATGAAGGCTCTGTAAAAATGGGAACCGGAATTAAAGCGGGATATTTCTCTCAGGACGCGGCGGAGGCGCTTAACTCTCAAAAAACAATACTTGAGTTTATGGAAGAAGACTCCCCTACTGCCCTCATCCCGAAGTTACGCGACATGTTAGGCGCGTTTTTATTCCGTGGCGACGATGTGTACAAAAGCGTATCTGTCCTTTCGGGCGGAGAAAAAAGCCGCCTTGCCCTTCTAAAAATGTTTCTAAAACCCATGAACCTCCTAATCCTTGATGAGCCGACAAACCATCTCGATCTCTATTCAAAGGACATTCTGCTTGACGCTCTTAAAAAATTCTCCGGTACAATAATTTTCGTCTCACATGATCGTATGTTTATGGAAGAACTTTCAACCAAAACTCTTGAACTGACTCCTGGCGATGATCTGTCTCCTGCTACGGCGAAGCTGTTCTATGGCGATTATGCTTATTATCTGAGCAGAGAGCAGGGAAGAGAAGAATTTAACCACACGCCCAAGTATGCACCGCGTCAAGCGGTGTTGATGAATGAGGCTACACGGCGTGGCGCACAACAAAAGCTAACGAGACAAACAGTGCGCGAGGACTTTAGTCCGAGTAGCGCGCCGGACACGGAGAATACGGAGGATCAGAAACAGCATTTATCAATGAGCAGTGAAGAAAGGCGGAGAGCGGATAAACAGAGACAGGCTGTAGTTCGCAGGATGGAAAGGAAGGAAGCGGAAATTTTGAATGTGCTTGAAGAACTTGAAAACAAAAAAGCCGCTCTTGAGACAGAGCTTGCCCGTCCTGATGTGTACTCTAGCGGGGAGAAGGCAAGGGAAGTGAAACAAAAACTGGATGAATGTGTGAATGAGCTTGAAATTAAAACTAAGGAATGGGAAGCGATTGTAGAAGAGATGGGGGCTTCATCATGAAGAATTTTATGTATAATGGAGGTACAAAATGGAGACAACAATAATATTAATGCTTCTTTTTATTTTAACTATATGGATAGTTCCTATTCCATTAGGTATCAAAAAAGCCAAACAAAAAGGATTTTCTCCTCATTGGATGTGGTTTGGAATATTCCCATTATATGGTTTGTTGGTGTTTCTAATTTTATGTTTTGTTCCCAAAATGAAAAAATGCGCGAATTGTGGTGAAAAAAACAAATTATATGCTAAAACTTGCCAGAGATGTAATAATGCGTTTGAAGAATCGACAATTATTGAATATAAACCAGAAACAAAAAAACATAGAATTATTAAAATTACTTCGATAATTGTTGCAGTCTTTGTATTTTCTATTATGATGATTGTTTTATTAGACGGTACTTTCAAAAATTCTGAAATTTATAAAATGGCATTAGAAACACTGAATAATAATGCCCAAGCGCAGATGATACTTAATAAAGAAATTAAATCATCAGGCTCTGTCACCGGAAGTATATCAACATCCGGGAGTTCAGGAAATGCCGATTTTAGTTTTTCTGTAACCGGTTCTACAAGAAAAGTAAAAGTATATGTAATAGGAATTAAAGAATTTGATAAATGGAGGTTAATGAAATTATATATACAGGATAAAGAGCTAATAAAAATAATTGATGAATAATCAACAACCTCGCCCTAAAGGGACGAGGTATGTTGTTCTCATAAGGTATTTGTATTCGGGGTTTAATACCTTTTAAAAGCGCCCTAAAGGGCGGAGTATTAAACCCCTCAACACGAATAAATTATTTGTTTCTGTAGATTTAACAGAAGCCCCCACATCTCTCCGTGAACTCCGTGTCCTCCGTGGTTGCTCATCTTCTCTCTTCTCATTGCTCATTGCTCATTATTCTGCTATAATATCAAAATGAATATATTAGTCATTGGCGGAGCCGGGTATATCGGCAGTCATGTAACAAGAGAATTCCTTGATTTGGGACATAAATGTACTGTTTACGATAACCTTTCAAGCGGGCTCCGCGAGAACCTTTTTGCGGAGGCGAAATTTGTCCATGGCGATATTCATGACTACCAGACGCTACTCAACTCAATGAAAAGTAGCGCATTTGACGCTCTTGTACATCTTGCGGCGTCCAAAGCCGCCGGTGAATCAATGCTGAACCCCGAAAAATATTCCCGC
Organism: Treponema sp.; assembly: GCA_031254315.1. Classification (GTDB taxonomy): domain Bacteria; phylum Spirochaetota; class Spirochaetia; order Treponematales; family Breznakiellaceae; genus WQXQ01. Next base: position 13,260 of record JAIRUQ010000096.1, on the reverse strand, counting down.
AATAATATAGCAGGGACGATCAATATTTTGAACGCCGCCTGTGAGGCAGGTATTAAAAACATTGTCTTTTCTTCAAGCGCGGCTGTTTACGGTGAACCTCAATATTTGCCTATTGATGAAAAACACCCTACCCTGCCTGAAAACTACTACGGTTTTACAAAACTGGAAATTGAACGCTTCTTAGGCTGGTACGATAAACTAAAAAATATCCGTTACGCGAGTCTTCGCTATTTTAATGCCGCAGGGTACGATGTTAAAGGGCGTATTAAAGGGCTGGAACAAAATCCCGCGAATTTGCTCCCTGTAATAATGGAAACCGCCTGCGGCATTAGAAAAGAAATGCAGGTCTTTGGCGATGATTACGACACGCAAGACGGAACTTGCATCCGCGACTATGTTCATGTAAACGATCTCGCGACAGGACACGCTCTGGCTCTTAATTACATCGTAAAAAATAATAAAAGTTTTATTGTTAATCTTGGAAGTGAGAATGGCTTCTCTGTAACAGAAGTGCTGGAAACAGCGCGCGAGGTTACAGGCAAGAGTATTCCGGCAAAAGTTTCAGAACGCCGTAGCGGAGACCCCGCTAAACTTACAGCTTCATGTACGTTTGCCCATGAATTGCTGGGCTGGAAGGCTCAACATTCTGACTTAAAAACACTGATAAAAACAAGTTGGGAAGCGTATTCAAAATGAAAGAAAAATTACTATCATGGATTGAAAATTCTGTTGAACTCGCGGTGGAGCTTGAAACTACTCTTACAAAACATCCCGCTGTCTCTCCCGAATCGGGCGGACAGGGCGAACAGGACAAGTGCCTTTTCCTTGAAGACTGGTTACGCGCTCACGGGATCACCGCCCTTGAAAGATATGACGCCCCTGATTCGCGGGCAAAAGGCGGGGTGCGTCCCAACTTGATCGCTACGATAGACGGCGACACAGACGATGGGCGGCTTTGGATTTTAAGTCATATCGATGTAGTTCCGCCGGGAGAGGAAAGACTTTGGAACTCCGATCCTTGGACAGCGATCTACGAAGGTCCTCAGCCTGTAAAAATCATCCCCCCTTGGTCAAAAGATTCGGTTCCCGATGCACCTAACAAGCCGCGTCTTATCGGGCGCGGAGTTGAGGACAACCAGCAGGGACTGGTTGCCTCTGTACTTTCCGCTCTCGCCTTTACTACTCAGGGATTAAAACCTTCACGGACAATAAAATTGCTGTTCGCCTCTGACGAAGAAGTCGGCTCTCTGTTCGGTATTGAATGGCTTGTTAAAAACCACAGAGATTTATTCAAAAAGAATGACATGGTTCTTGTCCCCGACGGCGGAGACCCAAAAGGCGAACAAATTGAAATAGCGGAGAAAAATATTTTATGGGTGCGATTTGTAACTAGAGGAAAACAGGCGCACGGCTCAATGCCGGATTTAGGCGCGAACGCTTTTCTTGCCGCCTGTGATTTCGCGGTGCGCCTTCACTTTGAGCTCTCGCAAAAATTCGGCGATCACGATCCGCTCTTTTTCCCCGACTACTCTACTTTCCAGCCGACAAAAAAAGAAGCGAATGTCCCAAACATAAACACCATCCCAGGTGAAGATATCTTCTGTATGGATATGCGTGTCCTTCCCCGCTATTCATCAGCTGTTGTATTAGCTGAAGTTGACAGGATCAAAACTGAAATTGAAGTAAAATACCATGTTAAAATAGAATACACTATGTCCCAATTAATGGAATCAAAACCGACAGATGAAAACGCGCAGATTGTAAAATTACTGAACAAAGCAATCCCTCAAGTTTATTCCGTCCAGCCGCGCCCCGTGGGGATTGGCGGCGGAACTATGGCGGCTTGTCTTCGCAATATCGGAATAGACTGCGCGGTCTGGACAAAGACGGATAAAACTCTTCACCAGCCGAATGAATATGTACTTCTGGAAAATATTATCGGAGACGCGGCGGTCATGGCTCTACTGGCGGCGGACGTGTAATGTCCGCTCTTAATTCAGAACAAATTATATCCACCTTGCGCGACGGGGGAAGCGTCGCGCAAAAACTTCCCTCTTATGAACCAAGACAGGCGCAACTTGATCTCCTTGAACTTATCATCCGTGGCTTTAATGAAGACGCTCATGTTATGGCGGAAGCAGGAACGGGCGTTGGTAAATCATTCGCTTACCTTTTACCTGCAATGCATTTCGCGCTCGCAAAAAAAGAAAAAGTTGTAATATCAACTGCTACGATTACACTTCAACAACAACTTTTTGAAAAGGACATTCCGCTTGTAGCTGAGAGCATGGGGGACGTTAAAATAAAATCTGTTATTATGAAAGGCAGGGGAAATTATGTTTGTCTTCGCAGACTTGATGACGCTCTCCATGAACAATCGCTTTTTGATTTTGACAAAGATGAACTAAAACGCATTGGCGAATGGGCAGAGACGACAAAAACAGGGGGACGGGCTGAAATTGAGTTTATGCCAACGGAGGCTGTGTGGGCAAGCGTCTGCTCAGAATCGGATTTGTGTTTGGGAAATCACTGTCTTTTTAGGGAAAAATGTTTCATCCTGTCCCTGCGCAAAGAGGCGAATAACGCCCATATTATCGTTGTAAATCATCATCTGCTTTTCGCGGACTTAGCCGCTCGTTTCCAGGGCGCGGGTTATGAGAGCGCGGTGATCCTTCCGCCTTTTAATAGGCTAATAATAGACGAGGCACACACAATAGAAAACGCGGCTACTTCATTCTTTTCGTCTGAATTTAGCCGCACAGGAATTTTCCGCCAGATTGGAAGGCTCTACCACAAACGCAGGGCAAATATTCGCGGCTTACTTATCAAGTTATGCGCCATGATTCCATCAGGCTCCGATCCGTTAGACAGCATGGCGGACGCTGTTCAAAAAATACGCACATCATCCGAAGAACTTGATGACTGCGCCCTTCAACTTTGCGGAGCGGAAGGAATTTTCAGGCTCTCACCTTCTGTTGATGAATCGTTTTTGAAAAAATCGTTGTTCCCTCACTTAAAATCACTTCGTAAAGATATTCTAAATCTAACTAACATCGTCAGAGACATTACAGAAAACATGGACGAAGAAAAAGCGGCTGACCCAATAGTTTGGGAAGTAAAGTCGATAATAAGACATCTTGAAGGCACTGCTGAAATCTGTGATGCGTTTTGTAAATACAAAAAACATGAAGATGAAGTTTTATGGATAGAAAAATTGCGCTTGTCAAAAGACCCGTGGGCGGTTTTTACAAGAACGCCTCTTGATCTCGCTCCACGGTTAAAAGAGAGCGTCTTCTCTCCCAATAAAACTGTAGTTTGCCTCTCGGCGACATTGGCGATAAATGATGATTTTTCCTACTGGGCAGGACGTTGCGGTATCTCCTCCCTCGAAAAACGCATTGTCCTTTCGGGCTGTTTCCCCTCGCCCTTCCCCTACTCAAGCGCGGTTCTCCTCGCCTCCCCAACGGACGCTCCCCTCCCCGATGAAACAGCGTATCAGGGATTTGTTGACAAAGCCGCGAGCCGCCTTACCGCTATCGCCGGAGGAGGGGCGCTCGTACTTTTTACTTCCTATCAAGCGTTGACCAGCGCTCACCTTGCGGCGAAGAGCGAACTTGAGCCGCTTGGGATTCGCTGTCTAAAACAGGGCGACGATGACCGCACGCGCCTTTTGAACACTTTCCTCAACGATGAATCTTCCTGCCTTTTTGCCACAGACTCGTTCTGGGAAGGGGTCGATGCTCCCGGCGACACTTTGCGGCTGGTCATTATCTGCCGCCTGCCCTTCCGCACCCCAAGCGATCCCGTCCATGAAGCCCGCAGAGAATTATTGGAAAAAGAGGGCAAAAACCCCTTTATGGAGATTTCCCTTCCTCAGGCTGTGATGAAGTTCAAACAGGGCTTCGGCAGACTCATGCGAAGAAGCGCAGACCGAGGCGTTGTCGTGGTTTTGGACAGCCGCCTGCTCAAAAAAAACTACGGGCAGGTCTTTTTGCAAGCCCTTCCTGAAACTAAAACCAGCTTTAGCCCCCTCGATAACATCCTCGAACACATAGAAAACTTTTTGTATTAATAGTATAATTTCATTAGAGGTTGAGGAAAGTGTCAAATATTACGGGGAAAAAAGAGAAAGCATCTAAGCCGTCATATAATATAAAACATTTTACGCTAAATATAAAAATAATATTTACAATAACACTTTTCTTTTTAGCTGTTTTCCCGTTGTTTTGCCGTGATATTACCGTAACTGTAATAGACTCAGACCTTGATCTTCCCTTGGAAGGAGCGAGGGTACTCACAAGGGACGGAGCCGAATATATATGCGATGCAAACGGAAGGGCTAGATTGCAAGCTCCCGATGACAGGCAAATTATTGTCCACGCGACATATCCCGGTTATGAAAACGGAATGATTATCGTTCCTGTTACGGGAAACACTTTTACAATTACGCTCCGTCTTGCCGGGGTCTTACAGGGACACGAACTGGTTATAGAAGCGGCAAGACCCGGAACAAACGAATCAAGGACGGGCAGAAGCGTAGCGGTAAACTCAAGGGAAATTTCTCAAACTGCCGAAATAGGGATTGTAGAAGATGTTATGAGTACCATAAGCCTTCTTCCCGGCGTTAGTTATTCCGGCGTTTTTGACGCACAGCCAAGTATCCGCGGCGGCTATCCCGGAGACATGAACGCCTCATTAGACGGTTTTTATATTTACAATCCCTATTTCTGGGGAGGCGGCTTTTCAATATTTGATCCGCACATGGTGCAAAGCGCTCAGCTTTCACACGGTGTTTTTTCAACCCGTTACGGGCATACGATTTCAGGTCTACTTGACATAACATCAAAAAAACCTTCCCCGACAGAAACTCAATTTGAACTTGGCGTTAATACAAGCGTGGCGAATTTCAGCCTCTCACTTCCGTTTAACAACAAGGGCGGAATTCTTTTAATGGGTCGCGTTACTTATTATGATCCTTTAATTTTTTTGGCAAAACAAATTACAGACTACGTTCCCGAATTAGAAATTGTAAATTATATACGCACAGCGCCTTATATCAGAACCGCGACTATAACAGGAAATTACCGTTTTACGGACAATCTTGAATTTGCGGCAACGGGATTTTTTGGAGTGGATGGTTTAGGCGCGTACTTTGCTAATTCCAGTAACACAGATAAACTGCACAGCGATACAACAGCGGATATTGACTTTGTAAATTATCAGGCATTCCTTACCAGCTCTCTTTCATGGAATCCGCGCACCGATATGCTTTTAAGATTTATGTTGGGAGCGGGATTTGAAGACCGGATTATTGGTGCAGAAATGGTTTATCAAATTCATAATAAATATTTTTCTGATAATTTCTCTTATAAACCCATTTTACCCCTTCTCTCCCTTGACACGAATATGTATCAATATTCCATGAATGGTGATATTGAACAATCTGATTTACAATACAATATACAGGGACGCCTTGATTATGACTGGACATTATCTAAAAACATTCTTATTGCCGCAGGAGTACAGGAAATGTTTGCTTTCTCAAGAACTAAAGGCGAGATGAGGATGCCAACCGAAAAAACTTTTAAGGAAGAGGATGAATATATACAACAGAAGATAAGGGAGTTCTTATCTCCAATTCCAATACCGGAATCTGAATGGTCGAGATTATTATTAGTCAGCAGGATGAGAGAGCATCCTTCTGATACAGAAAATTATCTTTTAACAACAAGCGGATATACTCTTGCTGAATTCAGTACAAACGCCAACCGTTTTAAGGCTGAACTGGGAGTTCGTCTGGATCATTTTATTTTATTTGGAGACGGCTTTACTTTACAAAGCGACCCTGTCTTAAATCCTCGCTTAAATCTTGATCTTAATATTTTGCGTAACGCAGGCATTTTTAATTCTATTGATGTATCGGCAGGTACAGGGCTTTTTTCATCAGTAAGCGACGCTGTTTATAACGTAGAAGAAAGATACAAACTTGACTATATAAAACCAAACCGCAGTTGGACATCTGTTTTAGGCATCAAATTTGAATTTCCCGAATCTTTAACCTTAAATATCGAAGGTTATTATAAATACATCTTTGACAGAACATATATTATGGTAAGCGACGCAGAGCAGACTGTAGTAAATCCGCACTTCGACGGCGAGGGAATCGCGTGGGGAATAGATGTTATGCTCCATAAAGTTCAAAGCCGTTATTGGGACGGATGGCTTTCATACTCTTTTAGTTGGGTAAAATATCACGACCCGCAAGGTAAAGCGAGCGGAACCGGTTTATACGGAGGGAACAGGGGGGACGATTGGTATTTCCCAACGTACCACAGGTTTCATAATTTGAATCTTGTTTTAAGCATAAGACCTGTTCCCAGAATAAACATTTTTTTGCGTTTTGGGATTGCTTCAGGCGTATTGTTATCCCGCCGTGTAGGAGACGGACCTTTGAGCTATCCCGTGTTGATATACAAAGGAGAGGACGGAAAAGATAGTTATTTTATAGAAAAGTTTTACTGGCCATCTGTCATTGATGAAAATAACCGTACTACCCCGTCATTTCCAATGGACGTTAAATTATCGTTTTATGGAAACAACAATAACGGTAAAACAAGGTTTGAGTTTTATGTTGCTGTAGAAAATCTGCTTTCGTTGTTGTATACTGCACAGGGGAACACAAGTGTTAACCAATACACGGGAGAAGTTGATGAGGGCAGTACTTCAGCAAATTATGAAATACCGATCCCTGTTCCATCTTTTGGTTTTAGGATAAGTTATTGATGAAAAATATTAGATTTTTATACTATTTAACACTTTTTATACTAACTCTTTTATTATACGGCTGTGTTTCAATGATGGAAGGAACAGGACGCTTTCTTGACGGCTCCGCATTAGCAGAAAAAACAATTTCCATTTATAGAGCCTCAAAAAAAGACGGAGTCTCCGCTAACATACAAGTTTCCATAGTGGAAAACAAAAACGCGCAACGCTCGCTTGTCATCAATGTTAACGACTTTCCAATGATGAAACTGCGCGGTACACTCCCCGATGATGACGGTATCTTTTTATTTACTTCGCTTGATTACCTCGCGGGGAGCTTACAGGGCTGGAATGAGTATTCACTGGAGGTGTTCGGAACAGGACGCTTTTCTTTACCGGAAACCCCCGCTGATTCTGCAAAACTTGAAATAGTTGAAGAAATAGAATTTGTCCAGATAACAGCCGCCCGTATTCACCGCTACGATACACGCATAACAGGAAACGACGCATTGACCGCTCTGCGAAACCGTCATGAACGTATACTCGCTCTTACCAGATGGATGATTTCCCAAGACGCTCCAAGAGGACAGACCATAAAAGAATTTGAAAAATACTGGAAACCTATTTTTTTCCCTGAAATGGTCACGGGAAGGAGCAGACCTTCAAATTGGCGTCTGCCGGGCGATCAATTCCAGACAGCCGATAGTATACGCTGGAATACAAGTTACACCGAGCGCGTCTTCTCAGAGGAGTTGGTTCCCGTACGGGACTCAGCTACATTGCTAAGGGATTGGGAAGAAGCCCTTTCTTGGATATACTTGGAATATGAATGGGAGGACATAATCGAAATGTTTCTCCGTCAAAATATGTTTTATAAAGTAAAGTGAGGTTATAAATGGAAACTGCTTCTTTTTCGGTTTTAGAACTTTTTAAGCTTGGCGGCGTTGTCATGTGGCCATTGCTTTTGTTCTCTATCGCGGTTATCGGCATTTCTATAGAACGTGCCGTATATTTTATTTATATCAAATTGAGGGTTGACGATCTTGGCGCAAAAGTTTCTGAGTATGTAAACAACAACGACTACGAGGGAGCTGTCGAGTACCTTTCACCCCTTACTGAACGCCGGTTGGGTGCGCGTATTCTTTTGACAATTGTCTCTCAGGTAAAACCGGGGCAGGCGTTTAACGAACACCGCGCCGAACGCGCCGCTGAACTGGAAGCGATGAACTGCATCAATACACTTGAAACCGGTTTTAATTACCTCGTCGCCCTTGGCTCCCTCTCCCCTTTGACCGGCTTTTTGGGAACTGTAACCGGCATGATCGGCGCATTCAGATCAATTGCCGAAGCAACGGAAGTAAACGCACAAATTGTCGCAAACGGTATTTATGAAGCGCTCATCACTACGGTATTCGGTCTTATAATCGCCATCATAGCGATGATTTCCCATTCAATTTTCAGCAGTTTCGTTTCTGTATTTACATCAAAGGTTGAAGGCGTATGTACAGAGTTGATAGCGCAGATCGCGAACAGTCAACAGGTAAGTGGTAGGGGGAAACATGAAAATAAATCGCCGTAAAAAACCGGGCTTTATTGATACATGCGTCTCAAACGATTGCGCCTTCTTGCTGATAATTTATTTTTTAGTTATCGCAGGCTTTAATATCAATAAAGGTTTTATAATGAACCTTCCCGCCAAAGACTCAACAAGGATGATATTGAGAGAAGAACTCCTGCGCTTTGATATGAGTTCAAGCGGTGACATTACATTCGCCGAAGAGATCATAACCATCCCGCGCGCAAAATCTCTGATTCAAAGCGCGCAACACGCTAACCCAGACATCGCGGTATTAATAACGATTGACAGTCAAACGCGCTGGCAGAATGTTGTGTCTTTTGTCGAGCTTGCGCAGGATTTGCAGATAAACGCTTTTTCTTTTTCCATGAATAAGGATAACCATGAAAATTAAACGGGATGTAAAAACCGCCTCTATTCCCACCTTTTCATTGTCAGACGTAGCGTTCCTTCTGTTGATTTTTATCATGCTGGTTTCACTGATCAATTACAGGCAGGAAATAAGTATTGATTTTCCCGAAGCGAATACCGCGCTTAGAACAAACGCGGAAAAAAATCTTGAAATATGGATAAATCTTGAAGGCGATTTATTTCTTGACGGATATCCTTCCGATCATCTCGCGCTTGAACGGAAAATAGCTGATCTTTACATAAACGCCCCCGATACAAGGGTGCATATCCTCGCAGACCGTAACACTCCCTACGAAAATATCAACAAAGTACTTGAGGTTCTTCAGCTTCTCCAGTACCGGGTTGTAAGCTTTGTGGTAAAAAACAATGAATAATAAAATCATTCGCCCTTTAATTTTTGCTTTTACCGCTCTCTTACACGTTGTGATAATTTTTTTCCTTGTCTTTAAAACAGAAATAGCTTTTCAGGAAGGCGGTTCCAAAGAAGCGAGAATAATGAAGGTAACAGACCTCGCCGAGCTTCCCCCTCCTCCGCCTTTAGAAGACCCTGAAATTCCCGATGTTGAAGAAATCGCCGAGATAATGATAGAAACCGATATACCTCCTCTACAAAATATTGTAGGAGCCGGCACTCTCAACCTTCAGTCTTTTGATAATTATCTTCAAATACATCAGGTAACAACCCGTCCCAATTTTGACGAGAGAGCCATTTTAGCAGACATAGTTTATCCTCCGATTGCGCGACGTTCCAATATTGAAGGAAGAGTCATTATTGAATTGTTTGTGGACCGCACGGGCGTTGTCCAAAGAGTATTAATTTTAAGGGAAGAGCCGGAAGGAAGAGGGTTTGGCGAAGCGGCGGTCAGGGTGTTTATGGGCAGGCAAGGCACTCCTTCCTACGCAAACGGAGAAGCTGTCTCCTGCCGTTATCGCTATCCCTTAACATTTAAGTTGACTAATTAAAATAAAATATACTAATGGTCTGCAATAACAAAATACTCACACTAAGGCACAAAGGACACGGAGTAAAAGAGAAGAGTCAACGAATTAAACAAATATTACAAATTGCACAAATCGAAGAAAATTTGATTTTTATTAGTCCATCTCTCTATTCGTGTAATTCGTCTTATTCGTCTTCATTCGTTGTTCTATACTCTTACTCTTTGCCCCAATCCGCCATGCCATTTGTCAAAATCTGTTTAGCAATATCAATCGTAACCTGATACAAAGTAGAGTCCGCTCTTACCGATGTTTCCAACGCCATTGCTACCTGTCTGTTAAACTCAGACTTCGGGATTAAGTACAGTACATAAGCCGTGTATTCATCGGTAAAAACTTCCTTGTTATCAGGATCGTAGCGTCTGCGAAGACTCCACCAGTCCGACTCTCTCTGCGCTCCTGTGTAAGTTGCCGTTATAATAGCGTTGATAACGCTGTCAATTTCCTGCGTGTAAGTGCCCGAACCCGTCCCTTCACTCGCCGAAGAAGCCGCTCCCCCTACAGATTGCGCTTGACCTTGCACCCTCGCCTGATATTCGCTTGCAATGGTCGTGCGAAGCATTGCGCCAATCCTCTGCTGCGCACTAAAGTTATCCGCCCATGAAGTAACAAACTGTAAGTTCACTCCCGTTTCCTCACCGATGACACAATATTTGTCCCTATACTCGCCTAACGCCTGTACCCTGTTAATACCGTATTGAACATAGGTTGTTACCCAAGCAGGAGTTCTAACGTTCTGTATAGTACCCTTGTTCTCTAATTCCACAATGGTAACCTTAGGTTTAGAAGCGCACCCAATCAGCGCAACGCTCACGACTACAGCGGCTAATACCGCCAACACCTTCTTTGTAAGTTTCATTTCTTGTCTCCTCAAAAAAATCATATTAAAACCTTGCGACGCAAAGTTAATCCCTAATCAAAATTTATTCTCTCTTCATTTGTCATCCCTCATTCGAAGAAGAACCTCACACCAAGGCACTAAGGCACAAAGAAGGAAGAAAAATCGGGGAAGTCCAAGTCCATTCCTTCTTTCCTTTGTGCCTCCGTGCCTTTGTGTGAGCCTTTGCTTATTGCTCAAAACTGCCTAACAGGGCGGCAACGGCGTTGTTGCCCCGCATTTTGATTATCATGCTGACCGTCATTAAAATTTACATACCATGCCCTGTAAGAACCCCAAGTGTCCGTCCAAGTTGTTGATGACCAGTATTGTTCTTGTCTGAAATTGCCACGTCCCTGCAAATACAAATTGCCGTATACAAAATTTAGTTCGTCTCTTGAAGGAAGGAACCAATCGTCAAAGCCGTTAAGTTCGTAATTGTCGCAGAGCCGCACCGCCCAATTAAAACCGCCTCGCGCTTGGGCTATTTCCATAAGATACTCGCTGTTGTATTTGCCTTTGCCGATTCCACGTCCGCCCTCGCCTTCTGTTCTATCCCACAGCTCTTTTAAGTTTCGTGGAAGCGAATCAGGCGGGCTTCCCGCTATAAAAGGAGAGGGTCCTAAATCAACGGGAGCGGCTTCCATATACCGCCAGCCGCCAATGTTGTTGCCTTTGTCGTAAAAGACAAGTCCTCCTGCGGGTCCCGTGTCGCCAATTCTGTAAACTGTTCGAGTCGGTGTTGTTCTTGTTTGCGCCGTGCCGCTTGCTGTACTATCTGATGAAGGTTGAGTTCCGCTCGATCTGCTCCCTGACGCACTTGCCGTTCCATAAGAAGCGTTTCGCGATCTGCCCCCTCTCATCAAAGCCGTCATTGTTTTACTGACCGCAATGTTGCGGTTGTACTGACCCTGCACTTGGGCGGTTTCTACATTGAGCGCTCGTATTCTCATTCGGTAGCGGTCGCCTATTTCGCTTATCGTTCCCGATACGATTGTCTGCGCTCCAAGAAATCTGCCGATTGAAAGAGCGGAATCATCACTCACTTCTCCAGATAATTGAAAGTTCAGTTCCATGCGAATTGTTTCCAACTGCGCCCTGTCAACTACGGAAAAAACTTTGTCGTTGACGGCATTGGCGATCAGTTCGTCAATGATGTAATCGGAAAGATTTGCGTAATCGGACTGTATGTTGAGGATAACGATTTTATTCCCTTGCGGGATATTGTCGTTCAGATAGTCCGATGTGTCACGGATCGCTATGTCCAAATCATCGGGACCTTGTGCAAGAGTTGCGCAGGCGCAAAGAGCAATTAGCAGTACACTCAGAATAAAGAATGTCATTGCAATTTTTTTCATTCTTAAGTTACCTCCTTGATATTGGGGCGCGCTACTCAGGCTAAAGCCTTCGCGCATTAATTGTCTCGTTAGCCTTTGTTGTGCGGCGCGCTACTCGGACTAAAGTCCTCGCGCACTTATCGTCGCATTAACCTTAGTCTTGCGCCACGCCGTGCAAAACTATTCATCTACACAGCAACGCTGTGCCTGCTTGGGCGAACGCCGTGCTAACTTATTCATCCACACGGCATGCCGTGCTTGCTTTGGCGTCTGTTTCATGCTATATTTACCTTATGACCATAACGCAAACTGTAGACATACCTGCTGACCGACGGATTATGCTCGAAGTTCCTCGTGAAGTGCCGCCGGGGAAGACCATTCTTGCCTTTACTCCGCTCTCGGAGCGGGGGGGGGCAGACCGAAATGCCGATATATCCTCTGAAAGCGCAACCCCACATTCAGACGCGCTTTTTGCCATTTTTTCCCAAATAGGCGGCGATGTTGATTCAGATGAAATCCGCTCGGAAAGGCTTGCCAAACATTTAAGATGACCGTTCTCATTGACACCAATGTTGTTTTGGACGCATTGCTTAACAACAGCGAATTTACAGCCAACTCCAAAGAGATTTTTCATTTTGCTGAACAAAAACGGTTTATCGGATATATCTCCGCTTCGGCTGTAACCGACATCTTTTACATTTCCCAAAAGAAACTGGGTAAAAAAACCGCAAAGGAAGCTATCAAACATACGCTGAGTATTTTCTACCCGGCAACCGTAACGGATCAGGACATCTACAAAGCGCTGGATTTGACATGGGACGATTTTGAAGACTCTGTCCAATTTGTTGTTGGGGAAGGGCTTCCCGTTAATTATATTGTTACTCGAAATACTCAAGACTTTTCCTCCGGTAATATTCAGGCAGTAACGCCGGAACAGTTTATGCAAATCATCGCTGATATGTAACTCATTGTCCCTTGCCATAAAACTCCCCTTTTCTCCCCTAACAACCTTCGGTGTTATTTAACGGTGTGGTATCTGCCGTTTTTAATGGCAGATACCATATTTTATGTTAATCTAACACATTTTATGTTAGGCACTTTTCCGTTGCGTTTAGAATTCTCCTTCGTAGCCTGAATCCCTTATTGTCTGTCGGGAATCGGCGGACAAACCAGTACAGCCTTTGAAAGAACTGTAACCGGTAACAGTTTGTTGCTGTCCTTCTGCAAAATAAGGAAGTCTGCTAAAATCGCTCAATGCCTTCTCAACTTCAATACCGGCTCTGCTTCCTATGTAGCCT
>JAIRUQ010000078.1 GCA_031254315.1 Treponema sp. | reverse complement strand
TGGATTAGCCCCTACTTTACTCTTGGACCTATGGTTGCCGGACTTCAAATATATGCGGTTGGAGGACCCGGTTACAATGCTACTATAGCAACTCCTGACGTTATTAAGGTTACTATTCCTGTCATGTTTACTTTCAGCATGTAATAGCGTTGTTTGCTTGATTAAAAGGCTACCGGTAACGGTAGCTTTTTTTTTGCCTTAATCATAAACAAACTTCCGTATCTCAGACACCAAATAAAACGAAAAACTTCTTGATATTTTGTTGCCTATGGGCTACAGTTGAATTATGGAGATACGAAGGACGCCAATATTTGACCAATGGTTAAAAAGTCTGAGGGATAGCCGTGCCCGGTTTCGTATTCATGAACGGATAAACAGGCTTGCAAAAGGGAACCCCGGTGATGTTAAGCCCGTAGGGGAGGGCATCTCAGAACTACGTATCGACTATGGTCCCGGTTATAGGGTGTATTACAAAAATACCGGGAAGGAAATTATTATTCTGCTCTGTGGCGGCGGCAAGTCCGGTCAGCAGTCAGATATTGCAAGGGCAAAAGAAATAGCCCGCGAAGTAGAGGTAAACAAATGAAAACCAGCGTTTATGATCCAGCCGAATACATCGAAACAAAAGAAGATGTAATTGCTTTTCTTGAAGGCGCTCTTGAGGAGAATGATCCGGAATTCCTTCTTGAGACTATAGGGCATATTGCCCGTTCCAAGGGTATGTCCCAAATTGCCAAAGAATTAAATATTGACAGGGCAGGTTTGTATAAATCGTTTTCTCCGGATGGAAACCCGTATTTTATAACGGTTGTCAAAGTTCTGGATAACTTAGGCTTTCAGTTAAGTGTCAAGCAGAAAGTACCGGCATAATACCGCCTCTATTTTGGCAGTGTCAAGAGCAACTGTTACACACTAATAGCCTAATCTCCGGCACAAAAAACAAACTTCCGTATCTCAGACACCAAATAAAACGAGCCGGTCCCCAATATTGGAAGTCTTTTTTCAGCGGCAAATTCTCGCGCTGTTTTTATTGCCTCGTGTGTGTCCGCAATTAACCGCGTCTTTTCACACCCCGCTGTTTGTGCGAAAATTTCATGCACTTTAGCGCAGTCGCTCATCTTAAAAGTTCCCGGCGTGGTGATAATTATTTTCGCAAAGTGTGAATGTGCTATTTTCGCCATTGCCGTAGCGTCTTTGTCGGCGGCACAGCCAAAGAGCAGAACGCCGCCTTCGCCGTAGAGCGAACAAAAAGTTTCTATGCACAGATCAAGGCTTTCGGGTGTGTGTGCGCCGTCAATGATGAAAGACGGCGTATCGCCGGGTGGATTTAGTTTTTCAAAGCGACCGGGAATATTCAAGTTTTTAAGTCCGTCTTTAAAAGCGCCATCGCTGATTTTCGCCCGGCTTTCGGGTGAATTTAAGAAAGCGGCGTTAATTGCGGCAATGGCGAGAGCGGCATTTTCTGCCTGCACTTTTCCGGGTATGGGAACAGAGAGGGACAACGCTGTGTTGTCGCTTTTAAAAGTTAGTATAAAATCTGTTACTTGTTTAGTTACTTTTATGTTAGAAATTTCAGTAATTTGCGGTAAATAAAATAGGGGGCTGTTTTTTTCTTCCGTTACTTTCTTAAAAACTTTTAACGCTGTTTCGCATTGTCTTGCAAGAACAAGCGGCTTACCCTGTTTTATTATTCCGGCTTTTTCTCCTGCAACCGCCGTAATTGTTTTTCCTAACATGCCTGTATGTTCAAGCTCAATTAAAGTTATTACGCTTACAAGCGGCTCCAGAACATTTGTCGAATCTAAGCGTCCGCCTAATCCTGTTTCCACTACCATTATGTCGCAGTTCGCGTGCCTCGCGCAGAGGAAGAAAAGGAAGGTAAGCAGTTCCCAAAATGTCGGCTCCGCGCCCTCCGGAGTTTCTGCGTCAAATAGCGGGTTTTTTGAGGCGGGGAGCAAATTCTCTGTAACATTTTTTAATTCGTTTCCTGCACAGACATAAACCTCTTCGCTAAAGTATGAATCGCCAAGGCAGAGCCGCTCACGGATATCGATTACATGGGGCGACATATAGCGGGCGGTGCGAAAACCCGCTGACGTTAATATTGAGGTTATCATTCCTGTGACGGAACCTTTTCCCTTTGAGCCGGCTATGTGAATGGAAGGCGCACATTTTTGCGGATTGCCTGCAAGCTCCGAGAGCGCAGTCATTCTGTCCAGTCGAAAACTTTTTGGTTTTTGTCCGCGCTCAAGATTGATAAAATTGGAAAGCCACTCAAAGACTTCATTAGATGACGAGAATTGTTTTTTGTTCAAATCTGCGGTTTCTCTCAAGACAGCCCGTACGTTTTACCGTATTTCACTATTTCAACCTTATTCTGGAAACCGTTTTCTTCAAGATATTTTTTAAGAAAGGCTTGCGATTTTTTTTCGCCGTGAACAAGGAAAATAGTTTTTAACTTTGATGTGTCAACCGCTTTTAGCCATTCCAGCATTTCAAAATAATCCGCGTGCGCGCTGAACGCGTTTATCTCCTCGACATGCGCTCTTAATCTGAACCAATCGCCGTGGATTTTTACTTCGCTTTCGCGGTTGCGAATACGCCGTCCAAGGGTGTTTTCCGCCATGTAGCCTACCGTCATGATTGTAGTGTTGGGGTCTTGTATGTTGTGTATTAAATGGTGCTGAATACGCCCTGCTTCGCACATTCCGTCTGCAGAAATAATAATCAGAGGACCTTTATGTTCGTTCAACGCTTTTGATTCCTCAACGCTCGTTGTAAAATGTAAACTGTTAAATCCAAACGGATTTTTGTGGTGTTTGATAAAAGCATCTTTAATTTCCTCGCTGTAACATTCGGGATGTACCTGAAAAATAGTCGTTGCGTTAGTTGCCATCGGCGAGTCAACATAAATCGGCACTTCGGGAATTATACCCTCATCTACAAGAGTGTGAAAATAGTAAATAAGTTCCTGAGTGCGTTCAATAGCAAAGGAAGGGATTAAAATTTTTCCCCTTTTCTCTACAGTCCGCTTTGCGATATTCGCGAGTTTTTCAATAGCTTCTTCTGCGGAGTCGTGCCTTCTGTCGCCATAAGTGCTTTCAAGGATGATGTAATCGGGAACTGTTTCAGGAATAGCGGGGTTACGGATTATTGGCTTGCCCTTGCGCCCAAGATCGCCTGTTGCAAGGATATTAAGTTCATCACTTCCTTTTTTTATTTTAATTGAAGCAATCGCAGAACCTAAAATATGTCCCGCGTCATAAAATTCAAGACTTATGCCGTCCCCTATAAACATCGGTCTGTTATACGAAACTCCGATTGTCTGGCTTACAGCTTTTATCGCGTCCTGCTCGGTAAAAAGCGGAGTCCAGTTAAACTTTTCTCCTTTTTTTTGAGCCTGTCCCTTCAAATATTTCGCGTCCCGCGCTTGAATGTTGGCGGAGTCCATCATTATAAGGCTGGCAATGTCCCTTGACGCGGGAGTGGCGTAGATGTTCCCCTGATAGCCGTTCTTTGTCAAAAGCGGCAGAAGCCCGCAATGGTCAAGGTGTCCGTGCGTCAAAATGACGCTTTCAACACGGTCAACCGGAATCCCAAAGTCGCGGTTTTTCTTTTCCGCTTCCGCTCTTGCCCCCTGAAAAGCCCCACAGTCAATAAGGTAGCTTTTTCCGTCAATTTCAAATACATGCTTGGAGCCTGTAACCTCTTCGGCGGCTCCAAGGGAATAAAATTCTGTATACATAGCCAGATTATACCATAGAATTGGACGGATGTCATGAAAAGTCAACAAAATTGGCTTTTATTAATCAGTTTTGTATATTATAATGATTTTAATGAGGTTTTATTCCACGCCAAGGCATACATATATGAAAAGATTACTTGCCGTTATTTTCCTATTACTTCCTCTTACTTTTTTAACCGCGCAGGAAACCCCCGAAAATG
Organism: Treponema sp.; assembly: GCA_031254315.1. GTDB lineage: Bacteria > Spirochaetota > Spirochaetia > Treponematales > Breznakiellaceae > WQXQ01. The sequence goes on along the minus strand of JAIRUQ010000078.1, from coordinate 5,301 downwards.
AAACTGATGATGTACAGCGCGCCCCTGAAGTTGTACAAAATGCCCCTGAAGATGACCAAAGCGCTCCCGAAACGGAAACAGCCGACGCTGTAACAAGCGCGAGCGAACTCTGGGTTGAACCGCAACCTTTGGAAGAAGCTGAAGGAAAGTTGAGTTTCCTTCAAAGGCTTGGAATTGCGCTTGGAATTGTCGCGGGGCAAGCCCTGCTGATTTGGCTGATTTGGTTTTTGTTTAAGCGGCTTGAAATAAAACTTGAAAGTACGGGAAAAGAAAAAATCAAGCCCATTTTTATCAATAAATTCAAACTCCTTACGGAAAAACAAATAATTAAAGTCATCAAAGTTATTTTGCGAATTGTAAAATATTTGATAACCGTTATTCAGCTCTTTCTTACTATTCCGATTATTTTTAGTTTTTTTCAAGCTACAAAAGATATTGCGTCAACAATATTCGGTTATATTCTTAATCCGCTAAAGGATGTCGGAGCAAGCGCCGTTGGATATATTCCAAATTTGTTTAAAATAGTCATTTTTGTACTAATTACCCATTATATTCTAAAAGGACTTAAATTCCTTTCCAAGCAGATTGAAAACGGCAAACTAAAGATTAACGGATTTTATGAGGATTGGGCAAAGCCAACATATAAGATTTTACAGGTGCTTTTGTGGGCGTTTACGCTTGCCATTATTTATCCGTATTTGCCGGGTTCGGACTCAAGGGCTTTTCAGGGAGTTTCGGTTTTTATCGGTATCATTTTTTCGATAGGCTCTACAAGTGCGATAGGAAACCTTGTCGCGGGGTTTGTTATTACATACATGCGTCCGTTTAAGATTGGCGACCGCGTTCAGATAAAAGAAATAACAGGTTTTGTTGTAGAAAAAAATCTTATGGTAGTGCGGCTTAAAACGCATAAAAACGAATATGTTACATTTCCAAACTTAATTATTTTAAGTTCTAACATAATTAATTATAATACATCCTGTGATGAAAACGAAGAGGGTTTGATTATTTTTGCCGAAGTTACTTTTAATTATTCAACGCCTTGGCAGAAAGTTCATGACATTCTAATTAACGCGGCGCTTGCTACTAAGTATGTTCAGCAGAGACCCAAGCCATTTGTACTACAGACAAAACTGGATGATTTTTACGCGTGTTATCAGATTAATTGTTACACGAAAGAGATTGATAAAGTTCCGCAAATTTACACCATGCTTTATGAAAATATCCAGATTGGTTTTAAGGAAGCCGGTTTAGACATGACTTCCATGCACTATCAGGCAATTTCGCAAAATAAGGGCTGAAACATTCTTCGCTAAAGACCCCACACAAAGATATAGAGAAAAAACATGAAGAGATTAAACCACACGCCCAAGCATGCACCGCATTAAGCGGTGCAGTATGGATAAGTCAGCATGGCGTGGCGCACAATTAAGACTTACGCGACGATAAAAGCGCGAAGGCTTTAGCCTGAGTGGTGCGCCCTTGGACACGGAGGAAGAGGCAGAATACATACCAAAACTCCGTGTCCTCCGTGGTAAAATTCTTATTTCTTGGACATATCCCATCTTTGTATGAAATATAGAGTAATGTTTTAGATATTGCGGACTTTTTAGGGTGTTGTTATTAGGCGTTTTTGGGGTTATAATGGGAATATATGTTTAATCTGAAAAAGCTAATTTTAGCCGCACTGTGTTTGTTTGTATTGGCAGGGTGTCAAAGTTCAAAACCGGCGAAAACTGCCTCCGGGGAAACTGCGGAATACGCTCAGATGCGCCCGGATGCAAGAAACCTTGATGAACTTACTGTGGTATTTTCCAGTCATGGTATAGAACTCGATCCCCGCAAATCATATTACTCGACCGAAGCCCAGATTATTACGGCAATATACGAAGGGCTTTTTTCTTACCATCCGCTTAATTTAGACCCGGTTCCCGCCGTGGCTGAAAGATGGGCGCTTTCCGAAGATAAAAAGCAATGGACTTTTACTATCCGCCAGAATGCGCGTTATTGGAACGGCGATCCTGTGCGTGCGCAAGATTTTAGCGCCGCATGGCTTTCGCTTCTTGAGCCGGGAAAAGAATCGCCGTATTCAAGTTTTTTTGATGTTATTGAAGGAGCGCGCGATTACCGCAACGGTATACAAAGAGACCCGGCAAAAGTAGGGATTATCGCTGAATCTGACAGAACCTTGATAGTAAAGCTGGCTTCTCCGGCATCATTTTTCCCGGCAATGCTTTGCCATCATTCATTTAGCCCTATACATCCTTCAATGCTAGATAGAACAGACTGGTCGCCTCAGACGCAGAGAAATTGGCAACCGCCTGTTTCTAATGGTCCGTTTCGCATAACGTCCATGAATGACGAAAGAATTGTTTTGCAAAAATCAGCTCAGTACTGGGAAAATCAGCATGTCGCGCTTAATAAAATAACTGTTAAATTTTCTTCTTCTGCGGACGAAGCGGCAAGTCTTTGGAATTCAGGTGAAGCGCGCTGGATTGCAGGGGAAGTAAATACAAATGCGTTGACAGACCGTTCCGGTATTCAGGTAAATGTTATGTTTGCCACTTATTATTATTTTATCCGTTCTTCAGAAAGACCGTGGAACGACCATAGAGTCCGCCGTGCGATGGCTCTCGTCCTCCCTTGGGAAGAAATACGCAGTGTTTATAATCTTCCCGCAGAAACATTGATCTTTCCCCTTAGAGGTTATCCTGAAGTTAAGGGAATAACAGAAGCAGATTATGAAGAGGCAAGGCGGCTTATGACAGAAGCCGGGTACGCTAACGGCAGTAATACTCCTACTCTTGTTATACGCCTTACTCCTTCGCGTGATGCCGCCCGTGTCGGCGCTCTTATGGCAAACGCATGGAAAGAAAATCTTGGCATTAATGTACGGGTAGAAGTTATTTCACCTGACCGCTATTTTCAGGCTATGAAAGAAGGCGGCTATACCGTAGGTTCTACTTCGTGGATTGGAGATTTTGCCGATCCTTATGCGTTCCTGCAAATGTTCCGGCGTGACTCAAACTTAAACGACGCACGTTTAAATGACAGCGACTATGAAGCGTTAATAGAAAGATCGATGATAGAAGAAGGGGGAACCCGTCTTGCTACTCTTGCCGAAGCGGAAAGACTTTTATTGAGTAGGGGAGTGGTGCTACCCATCTGTTATAGCCCCGCAGTGAATATAGTTGATACAGGAGAATTAGACGGATGGTATCCTAACGCGATGGACATTCATCCGTTTAAATATATTTCTTTTAAAGCATACCGCCCAATGCCGGGTGTTGCGATGGCAAGATGATACGCACAGGTTTAGGCTATGACATTCACCGCTTAAAAAAAGGACGGCGCTTTTTACTTGGCGGCGTTGAGATTCCTTTTTCAAAAGGGGAAGACGGTCATTCAGACGGGGATGTGCTTGCCCACGCCGTATGCGACGCCCTCCTTGGCGCCTCGGCTCTCGGCGACATTGGCGAATTGTTTCCCCCTTCCGCTCCTGAATGGAAAGACGCTGACTCAATGAAACTTCTGCGTGATGTGTCCGCTCGTGTTAAAAAAGAAGGCTGGAAAATTGTAAATCTTGACTGCGTAATAATTTGCGAGTTCCCAAAAATACTGCCTTTCCGCGATACAATTCGCAATTCCCTTGCCGCGACTTTAGAGGTTTCAACCGAATGTGTTTTTGTTAAAGGCAAGACTGCCGAGAAACTTGGAGCAGTTGGCAAGGGGAGAGCGGTTGAAGTTTTAGCCGTGTGTCTTCTGGAAAAATAATGAAAAGGCAACCGGCGAATAAAGTTAAAATTAAGTGGGATAGTATTTTCTGTGCTCTTGAAAAATGGAGAAGTGAGCTCAACTCAGGCGATCCTTCCGTAACTACGGTGGCGGAAAATTACCGCCGCGACGCTTGGGCTGTGCTGGTTTCTACCATATTAAGCCTGCGAACAAAAGACGAAGTAACCTTTTCCGCTTCCCAAAGACTGCTTGAAAAAGCCGCCGGTGTAGAGGATTTGGACGCTATGAAAGAAGAAAAAATAGCAAAATTGATTTACCCCGTTGGTTTTTACCGTAACAAATCAGCATCGTTAAAAAAAATCGCGCGAATACTCCTTACTAAGTACGGCGGAAAAGTGCCGTCATCAATGGACGATCTGCTCGCTCTGCCGGGAGTCGGCAGAAAAACAGCCAACCTTGTGCTGACAGAAGCCTTTGACCTTGACGGCTTGTGCGTAGACATTCACGTTCACCGTATCTCAAACAGGTGCGGCTGGCTTCGCTCAAGCGACCCTGTAGAGACTGAAATGATTTTAAGGGAGATATTGCCGCGCAAATACTGGAAGCGGATTAATTATTTACTTGTGCTTTACGGACAGAAACTCTGCCGTCCTGTAAGCCCATTCTGTTCAAACTGTGTGATTGTCCGCCATTGTTCCCGTAACGGCGTAGAGAGATCGAGATAAACTGTGGGTGGAGTGAGGCGTGGGAATGGGCGTAGCCATGACCTAGCCGAACGGAAGCCGAGCCGCTTTAGCTCTTTGAATTGCCGCGCAAGCGGCTTCCCTGCGCATATAATCCTGTTGAGACTGTCGGAAAAGTATTTTGAGGTAAAATTTCTTCCTGTTTTTTGATTAAAAATCGCTTAAAAACATCTAAGATAACATAAATTTCATGCGAATTTACTTTTCCGACAGCCTCGTTAGGTGACGTAGAAAACCACTAATTTTTTAATTACCATTTATTTTCAATTATAATTTTACTAATATATTCAGACTGTTCCTTATTCAAAAGCGCCACGCCTCTCTCCTCTTCAGCAGAAAAATAGCCAAACTCCTTATAGATTTCATTATCGTAGATAATTATTGATGCCACTTTCTTGACGAAAATATTGTCATTACTAATTCCAAAGACAAAAATAAAATTACATTCATCAGATGGTGGTAACTGCATAACGTTAGTTGAATATGCATAAATTTCTTTTACAATAATTTCATTATTTAAATGTATACTTTCTTTTATATCAGGTAAACGTCCAAAGCCATAGGTAGCGTAAAAATTAAAATTATCTATATTCTCATAATAAATATATTTATTTTCTTCACAATATATAGCACCATTACGATTATCCATAATTAAGAGAGAATCGTCTGGATAATTTTTAATTGTATATAGTATATTTTCATAATCTTTCACATTAAAAATGAATATAAATATCTTCGATATAACATTTTCTTCTTTTCTAATAATATTTGCAACAGGACTATCAATTTCTATACCATCAGGTCTTCGATCAAGGTAACCAGT
>JAIRUQ010000073.1 GCA_031254315.1 Treponema sp. | reverse complement strand
GACGCAAAAACCGGTGAAATTACCGTTATCTTAGGAGCTGTCTAAAAATAAGTTGCGCAAATTCTTCCGCCGAATTTTTGGCCAAGCGCAAGGAAGCGCCGACGACGCATACCAAAACTGGTCTGCTAGGAGGCGCTGACGATGTAATCTGTCAAAAAGACAAGGAAAATGTGAAGTTCTTTATCGACAGTTCCTTAAAAGGGGTAGATACTTACAATGTTTGCCGCGTGCTGTAAGCGGTATAATGAAATGAGCCAATTTCGGCCATAAGGCCTATGCCAGTTTTGGTCAGGAATTGAGCCACCCTATATAAAAATATGAAAAGCTTGTACCATTGGGAAAAATAAACCAATGGAAGGAGCTTGGAAGATGGAAGGGTGGCAAATGTACAGTAAAATTCAGGCAATGAAAGAACAAGGGTTCAGTATACGCCAAGTAGCGCGGATTACCCACGTAAGCAGAAACACCGTCAGCAAATATTGGGATATGAATCCTCACGAATACGCTGAAAAATACAAAGAGGTAAACCGCACGACAGCACTAACGGCATATGAGCCGATAATACTTAAATGGTTGGAAACATATCCGTGTATGACGGCGGCTCAGGTGAGGGATTGGTTAGAGGAACGACATCATCTGGATATAGCCGACCGAACAATGCGGAGAGTTGTTGCCGATATACGCGAACAGTATGGGATTACACGGCGAACAGAACCGAGACGGGAATACGAGGCTGTTGAAGAATTACCGAAAGGGCAACAACTCCAGTTGGACTTTGGAGAAAAACCAGTCAGGAATGCCCATAACAGCCGATATATAAAGTTGTATTTTGCGGCATTCACGTTGTCCTATTCGCGCTACAAATGGGGGATTTTTCAAGAGCGACCATTTTTATCATCGGATTTAGTTAAGGCGCTATATGGCTGTTTTGAGTATTTCGGCGGAATGCCAAAGCAGTTGGTATACGACCAAGACAGTATTATCGTCGTCAGCGAAAACGGCGGGGACATCGTACATACGCAAGCATTTACGGCATTTTTGGCGGATACGAAGTTGGATGTACGCGTCTGCCGCAAGTCCGATCCGGAAAGCAAGGGCTTAATAGAAGCATCCGTGAAGTTCATCAAGGGGAACTTTATGGAAAATCGGTTCTTTACGGGTATTGATATGTGGAATCAATCATTCTGCGATTGGCTCGTAAGAACCGGAAACGGGCGACCTCACGGAACAACCAAGAAAAAGCCTTCGGAAATGTTCATTGAAGAACAAGAACATCTGTTGCCGTTATATGGAGTCGCGCCAAGTGAGATTGCGGATGAAATGGGTAGAATCGTCCGTGCGGACAACACTATTCTTTATTTATCCAATAGATACTCCTTGCCATTAGGCACATACGGAAAAACAAAGACAGTCTGCCTTGCCGTACAAGGCGACGAATTACACATCATGGATCAAGCGGGCGAAACAATCGCGACCCATAAGATAAGCAAAGAAAAAGGTCGCCTAATTAAGTTGGAGAGCCATCGTCGGGATAGAACCGCAAGAATCCAAGAAATACTAAACAAAACGACGGCGTTATTGGGCGAGGACTTCAAGGAATATTTAACAATTCTATGCGAGAAAAAGCCGCGTTACGCAAGAGAACAGCTGGATATCATTACCTCGCTTTGCGAGAATTACGGTAGGGAACGCGTTTTGGAAGCTCTTAAATATTGCAGGACTTTAGAGTTATGGAGCGCAAATGACTTAAAGGACGCGGTTACAGCGTTTCAGGAGCAGTCGGCGACACCGCCGCAAGCAGCGCGGCTACCGGTCTGTGACGAGAAATATCATACTCCCGTACAGAAGCGGGCGCTATCCGTATATGCCGAAATTGCGGCTGAAGGCGGGGTGGCGCGATGAGTTTTCCGCTTGAGAAATTTAACGAATTATGCGAAGGATTGCGTATGGCAGCAATGTCCGCAGAGGAAGTTCATACTCGCTTCAAGGATGAAATGACGCCTTTGGAGACGCTTACAGCTTTCTTGGATTATCAGCATGAACATAAAAAAAGCCGATTAATAGCGGCAAAGATAAAAAACGCAAGATTTCCAAGAATTAAAACTTTTAAGGATTATGACTTTAGTCAGCAAGATGGTATAACCGCTTCTCAGATGGCGCGGTTGTGCGACTTTGTTTGGCTTGAACAAGCGTTCAATGTCGTATTCCTTGGAGCGCCGGGGGTCGGGAAAACGCATTTAGCGTGCGCATTAGGGTATGATGCGATTAATGCGGGCTATTCGGTGTGTTTTATAACGTTGGAGGAGTTGGTGCGTTTATTAAAAACCACCGAAATCTCAAAATCAAGTCAGACAAGGCTAACGCAACTACGCCGGGCAAATCTTGTCATTATTGACGAAATGGGCTTTATGCCTGTAAGTAAGACCGAGGCACACCTTTTGTTTTCTTTTGTCTCAACCTGTTATGAGAACAAATCCCTTGTTATTACCTCAAACAAAGGGTTTGACGACTGGGCTGACTTCCTCGGAGATCAAATAATCGCCACGGCAATTCTGGACAGGTTAATCTATAAATGCGAGATTTTCAACCTAACCGGTGAAGGCTACAGAATTAGTCACAGGCAGACTATTCTGTAACTATAAATGGGCGAGTTTGTTTGAGGTAATATCGACATCGACAAACCGACATGGCTGGGCTACCGCCCTTCGCCTACGGCTTCAGGGCGGTAGCCCAGCCAGCGGGTCACTCACCCGCCAGAGGATGCTTGTTCGGCTGACAGACATCTGTTGCAGAATTACACGCTTTGGATATCAGGGTAAAAAAGGGGTTAAAAAGTGGCTCAATTTAAATGGCCGTTTTTGGCTCAAAACTATTGACCGTTCACATAGCGGTAAAAGATTCTTGATTTATGATGGCGTTTATTAAATAGCGCATGAAAAAGACGCTGAAAAATATCCACTGCGCATAACTTAAAATTTCGGTTATAAGCGTGTGTACGACGCGTTTTTTACTGACGCGCCAAATGGTGTGAACGGCGTAAATATTATTAAAAAAGCCCGCTTTTCGCAGGCTTTTTTTCGTGATTTTTGCTGAATTTTTTTATTCATATCCATCTTCATCGTAAGCATCGTAATTCTCCGCGTCGCCAAAGACGGTTTCTTCCTGTTCGTCTTCTTCTTCAATATATTCCGGCTCGCCTTCGGTTTCGATATCCATTTTGCGGTAAAACTGCATCCCGGTTCCCGCCGGAATCAGCTTTCCGATGATTACGTTTTCTTTAAGCCCGATTAAGGGGTCAATCTTGCCTTTTATAGAGGCTTCGGTCAAAACCCTCGTCGTCTCCTGGAAAGACGCGGCGGACAGGAACGAATCCGTCGCGAGGGAAGCTTTTGTTATACCCAAAAGTACCCTTTGACCTTGCGCCGGTTCCGTCTCTTCCCGCTCCATCACCGAGTTAATTTC
>JAIRUQ010000035.1 GCA_031254315.1 Treponema sp. | reverse complement strand
CAGGGAGCATAAAGACAGCGTATTCTCCCTGCTCTTTAGCAACCCGGATGTCCTTAGGGAACTTTATTCAGCGATTTAAGGCATTGATTTGCCGTCTGATATTCCCATTGACATTAATACTCTCTCAAATGTCCTTATCAGGGAACGGATAAACGACATCTCGTTCACAATTGACAACAGACTTGTCGTGTTAATCGAACATCAGTCTACAATTAATAACAACATGCCCCTACGCCTGCTTATGTACATAGCCCGTATTTACGAGAAGATAATTAACCGTAAAAAGACCTATCAGAAAAAACTTGAGAAAATTCCTTACCCTGAGTTTATTGTCCTTTACAATGGGGACAAACCCTATCCCGAGCATAAAGAACTGAGGCTTTCATCAGCCTTCAAGAACGCTGATGATTTGAAGGGGAAAAACAAGGAACTGCCCTTGGAGCTTGTTGCGCAGGTGTACAATATAAACTTGGGACATAATGAAAAAATATTGAAAAAAAGCGAAACGCTGGATAACTACAGTTCTTTTATAGACAAGATTCGTGATTATCAGAAAGAAGGTTTTTCACTTGCCGAGGCGGTAGATTTTGCTATAGAATACTGTATAGGCAAAAACAAACTGAAGTGTTTCTTAGACAAGCATGGTTCGGAGGTACGCAATATGCTGATGACGGAATATAATCGTGATGAGGAAATGGAAGTTGTTCGTGAAGAAGCCTGGGAAGACGGGCTTGAAAGAGGGAGAGAAGAAGGTCGTGAAAGACTAATGACCACCGCCCGTAATGCTTTGGCAGAAGGGTTTCCTAATGAAACTGTACATAAAATCACCGGGCTGGATATGGCAGTTATTGAAGCAATGAGCAATGAGGGGGCGGCAAAGGGACAAGGCGCATCGAGATTAGCTCCTCACTCACCGCCAACCATGATGTACACTGTTATCCATTGTTTTTAGTCCCCCCCAAAAAAAGGCGACGCTTTCACGCCGCCTCTTTCAACGCATGGCAAACCATGCGGTTAGAAATTTAATCGGAGATAAGCGACGCTTTAATGTCGCATATCGCGTTAGTATCTGCCGTTTTAATGGCAGATACTCTTCTTTAAAACAGTAATGTTACCGGATAACAATGTTGAAGTCTATATCGGGATTGGAAGTTACATCCTTGAATTTACCCAGATCAATTGTTGAGCTTGCTTCGTCGATTGAAAATTTTGGAAGACTGCCAGTGTTCTCAGGTACGCTTGCTCCATTTGTGTAAACATAAATGACTTTCGGTAAACCTTTAATTTGAAGTCCAATCCAATATGGTCCATTTCCTGTAAAAACACTACCTCCAGGCTCTTTCAGCTCAAGTGTAACTTGCCCACCAGCAATAGCCACGTTTGAGTTTGCTCCCCCCGCGGCGACATAACTTGTATCATCATCATCCTCATCAAAATACGATACATCGGATACTACATAAATTGCGGCGTTCCGCCCATTATAAGTATTAAGTCCGGTAATAGTTATACTTTTGGGATCAGTATTACCTTCCGGCTCACACCCAATAACCGACATCCCAAATACCAGCGCTACTGCCAACATTCCAAATAAAATCTTCTTGCTTACCATTGTATTCTCCTATAACTTTGGTAACAAAGTTGTAATTATGCGTTTAAATTCATAAAAATAGGGCTTCTACAATTGAAGTTTGTACTGCAATTTTCAAAAACTCCTAGTTTATGGCGCATAATTCGAATAGCGGCTCTTGCCGCTAAAACGCGAAAGTAATCTTTTGGCTCAGAACATAAAAATTTGAGCCTTTTATATGTTATTTTGGGCTTGTTTTTAGACCATAATTGAAGAGGAGTATCAATTATGGCAGAGTCTTCAACGTTCATATTTTTTTAAATACACCTCCTTTTTTGATATTTCCGCCCAAAAATAGAAATATCGCAACAAATTAGTAATAATATACATTATCTAGTAATTTTTGTCCATATTTTTATCAATTTTTTGGTTACCTTTTGGTTACCCCAGAGTCTAAGAATTTAGGCACTGGTCGAGCCTTGCCAAAACCTTAAAAAATAAGGTACGATATTTTAAGAACATTTTCAAGAAAAATCAGTATATTATAGAGGGAAAAATGAGCGATAGTTCCGGCGATAACAATAATGAAGAAAAAGGCGGCGGTCCAAAACTGCCTTTTGGCGGTCCAAAATTGCCCGATTTTAAGGGGTTTGGGGGCTGGAAATTTCTTCTTATCTACCTTGCTATCCTTTTTATAGGGATAAGCCTTTTTAACTATGTTTTTCTCAACAAACTGAACCCCGCGATAGACTTTTCGGAATTTAAGGCGCGTATTTCTTCCGGCGAAATCAAGCGTGTGGAATTGACGGATTCTTACTTTACAGGTTTTACAAATCCCAATAAAAGGGATTCCTCAAGGACTACCATGACCCGCTCTTACTCTATTCCCCAGCAGACGGCTGACAGGATGTACCGTACCGTTGCGATATTAACCCCTGAATTCCTCGAATTTCTGGATGGACAAAATGTAGCTTATGGCGCGGTTTCCCGTGAAGGAAACGCCGTGATTGGTTTCCTTTTAAGCTGGGTACTGCCCATTGCTTTTTTTATCCTTATCTGGCGTTTTGTAATTAAACGAATGGGAAACTTTGGCGGCAATGTTCTCTCTGTCGGGCAGAACCGCGCGGTTATTGTTGCAGAAGGGGATATTGTAACGCGCTTCAACGATGTCGCCGGTGTAGACGAGGCAAAAGAAGAACTTGTTGAAGTTGTCGATTTTTTAAAGAGCCCCGATAAATATAAAGAAATCGGGGGAAAGATACCAAAGGGCGTACTTCTTGTTGGTCCGCCGGGAACGGGAAAAACTCTTCTAGCGCGTGCTGTTGCAGGGGAAGCGCATGTTTCTTTCTTCCGCATGAGCGGAGCCGACTTTGTAGAAATGTTTGTCGGTGTTGGAGCCGCCCGTGTCCGCGACTTGTTTAAGCAGGCAAGAAACAAAGCGCCCTGCATTATTTTTATTGATGAACTGGACGCTATCGGCAAGAGCAGGATAAACAATATTTCAGGGGGCAATGACGAAAGAGAGCAAACTCTTAATCAGCTCCTTGTAGAAATGGACGGATTTGACGGCACCAGCGGACTTATCATTCTTGCCGCGACAAACAGACCGGATGTTTTAGACCCCGCGCTCCTTCGCCCCGGAAGATTTGACCGTCAGGTGCTTGTAGACAGACCCGACCTTAAGGGCAGAGAAGCAATTTTAAAAATCCATTCCAAACCTGTAAGACTTGATCCCGTTGTAGACCTTGAAGTCGTAGCGAGAATAACATCCGGTTTTTCCGGGGCGGATTTAGCGAACATTGTAAACGAAGCCGCGCTTCTCGCGGTAAGAGCGGGACGAAAAATGGTAATTCAGCGCGACTTTGACGAAGCGATTGAAAAAACCGTAGCTGGCTTGCAGAAAAAGACACGGGTACTCAAGCAGGAGGAGCGCCGCCTGACCGCGTATCACGAGGCGGGGCACGCCATGATTGCCGCTTTTACACCTAACGCCGATCCGGTTCAAAAGATTTCGATAATTCCGCGCGGTTTTGCGCTTGGCTATACTTTACAGTTACCTCTGGAAGACCGTTATACGGTAACGCGCTCCGACCTTTTAGGAAAGATTGATATTCTGCTTGGCGGGCGCATTGCAGAAGAAATGATCTCAGGCGAATATTCTACAGGAGCGGCAAACGATCTTACAAAAGCGACTGACATTGCCCGCAAAATGATTACCGATTACGGCATGAGCGATCGTTTTGCCCATGTCGCGCTTACTTCGCGCGGCATGAGCCTGACAGGACAGGAAAGGACGGAACCGTCTTTCCATCGTGAATACGCAGAAAGCACACAGCAGTATATCGATGAAGAAATTGCGCGCATAATAGAGACAGAGTACGCAAAGGCGAAAAAAATTCTTCAAGACCGCCGCAATATACTGGACGCTATATCCTCTGCGCTTTTAGAGAAAGAAACCCTGGACGAGAAGGAGTTTAAGGCGCTCCTCGGAGAGGGAATTGCGATTGTCGCGTAAACTTCGCTGTTTACTTTGTAGTGTACTGCCGGGTAAGCTCGCCCACAACTTTTTGAAGTGAATCGTTAAAATCTTTTACATAGACCATCACTTCGTTGTTAGCCGTTCCTTCCGGCAGAAAGAACTGATGCGGTTCACAGCTTAGCGCGACCGAAAGTTTTGCCAGCGTTTTTGCGGAGACTCCCTTTTTACAGTTTTCGATGTCATTGATAAAGTTATGCGTAAGCCCGGTGCTGAGAGCAAGTCCTAACTGCGAAATATTTTGCAGAGAACGCAGGCGTTTAATGTTACTGCTGATTAGCCGGTAAATGTGTTTTTCATTAATTTCATTTTTCTTTGCCATTATTTTAGTTTCGTTTCTTATTGTTTATTTGCAAATAACCAGTAGTGGAAATTTTATCGCTGTAAGTTTTTATTGTTAAATTTACTCACACTGACAAACTAACGTAATGACATTGTGAGTGTTGGGTATAACTTTTTTACTCTGGAATTTTGATAGGCGGCATTCCGCTTAAAATTAATATTTCGGGGCGGTACTCAAAATGCATAGTATCGTATAACCCCCATTTACCGCCCCAGATAAAGCCGTAAGTTTCAAATAATTTTATTACAGATGTGGGCGGATGGTATCTGTCTGTGTACGGAACATTCCACCAGTCTTCTCTATGCTGTGAAGTCCAGAGCCAGTATGTTTGCTTTCCGCCCAGAGAGCCGGGAAGGAGATCGATAGCCAGCCCGTAAGAATGATATGAACGCGACTGACTGTCCGCGATATTTCGCCAGCCATATCCTTCCAAAGTGGTAACGCTATTCATCCATGTCCGCACCTGAGAATCGTTTCGCGCTTGGGCTTGAATAAGTCTTTCGATGAATACCAGTTTTCCGGCAAGCTCCTGATGCATCTTTGTCTGCTTTCCAAAGAATGTAATGATTGCCACCCTGCTTTCCATTTCTTCACGGGTTCGCGCCTGCCAAAGATTTTCAAGGAAAAAATTGGAACGCTGAATTTGGTTCTGGCTTCTGGTAGTTGTCCAATTTCTATAACGTGCCGTTTCTTCGGGTGTCGCTTCTGCCCATTCGGGCAATTCGGCAGGGTAGTCGTAAAATTGATAAGACCTGTAGTTTGCAGAGTTCACAAGCTGGTCTTCCGGTAACATCTTTCCTTCCGCAAAATAAAACCATTTATCACGCATAAGGAGAGCCCAGTCGTTACCACGGAACTCTACCCTGTCTATATGTTCGGGGTACGCTGACAACAGGGCATTCATTACCTGTTCCGCCCTTGTCGGCGTTATTTGTTCGGTATACGGATAATTATCCGCAGGCGGCTTAGTTTTGCAGGAAAAAACTTCTCCGAAAATGACAATGAGTAAAATAACTGTCAATTTTTTGTTTATCTTCACACCCTTCCCTTTTTGTCGCTAATTAAGTATACTACAGTATTGGGATATGGGGAATATATTAAAACATGGTGTTGATATGTATAAACAAACCATGAGCCAGCCAAAAGACACGCCTGTTTTCTATAAAGAAACCCAAGTCAAAACCCAAAGGCAAAATAGCCCCATAATAGTAAAAAAAGAGGAATCTCTGCCGGAGTCAAAGTACAGGCGGGTGGCTAAATTCCTCATTTTAATAGGAAGCGAACAGGCGGCTGAAATTCTCGCAGAACTTGACTCGGATCAAGTTGCCGAAATATCCAAAGAAATCGCATTTGTAAAAGTAATTAAACCGGAAGAAAGGGATCAAATCTTTGAAGAATTTCGTTCCATCTTTGCCAAGTCTTACAGTCTTTCCGGCTCTTCACGCGGAGGTATCGAAACTGCGCGGCGTATACTTTACGTCGCTAAGGGAGCAGAAAAAGGCGAGGAGATTCTCAATAGAGCCGTCCGCGAATCAAAGGAAAACCTTTTTAGTTTCCTTGAAGAATTTTCGGCGGAACAGCTTGTCATGCTTTTAAAAAACGAATCGGCTCAAACAGTCGCTCTTATACTCTCCCGAATGACGGCAAAAATTACCGCCGAAGTTTTAAGCAAACTTCCGCTGAACCGCAAGGCTGACATTATTATGCGTATGGCTCATAAAAGCGAAATTGCCCCCGAAGTGCTTGAACAGGTGTCGTCTGCGTTAAAAGAAAAAGCAAGACACATTGGCAGTAATTCAAAAGAAATTGAAATTGACGGAATGCAGACACTTGCGGCAATTCTTAAGCAGGGGGATTATTCTTTTGGCGACAGACTGATTAATGAACTGGAAGAAGAAGACCCTGAGATCGGGCAGAACTTAAAAGAAAAATTGTACACACTTGATGATGTGATAAACACGGTTGACCGTCCCATTCAGGATAAATTAAAAACTATGACGGATTATGAAATTGTTATTTTGTTGAAAGGAAGGAAACAAGAATTCTGCGAAAAAATTCTGTCTTGTATTTCGGCAGGACGCAGAAAATTAATACGCGAAGAATCAGAAATTATAGGCGCTGTAACAAAGCGCGATTGCGACCAAGCCGCGAGAGAATTTCTTTCGTGGTACAGAACCGCCCGTGAGAACGGTGATGTTATACTCTACAGTGATGAGGATGTGTTTGTATGAGCGATACGCCGTATAAAAAAACAAATTTGAAAAAAGGACAAACTCTTGACAGCGGTTTTGTTGTTCTTGATGTAGTTGACCTGCCGGAACTAAAAGCCGAAGGGATTTGGGCAAAGCATGAAAAAAGCGGCGTGGAAGTTTTTCATGTTTTGAATGATGACATAGAAAACCTTTTTTCGTTTTCCTTCGCTACCTTTCCGAATGACAATACGGGAGTTGCTCACGTCCTTGAACATTCAGTTCTTTGCGGCTCGGAGCGTTATCCGCTAAAAGACGCTTTTATTGTTCTTGCGCAAGGGAGCCTACAAACGTTTTTAAACGCGATCACTTTCCCCGACAAGACCGTTTATCCGGCAAGCTCGATTAATGAGCATGATTATTTTAATTTGATGTCCGTGTACGGAGACGCTGTGTTTCATCCGCTACTGCCGGAGTGGACATTCATGCAGGAGGGACACAGGCTGGAGTATCAGGACGGAAAGATAGCGGTTACAGGCATCGTTTACAATGAAATGAAAGGAGCGTATTCTTCGCTGGATACTTATGCCGGTTTCTGGTCTGTAAAAGCGGTAATGCCCGGCACTCCTTATGATTTTGAATCAGGCGGCGACCCGCTGGAAATTCCTCAGTTGACATGGGACGGCTTAAAAGAATTTCACAAAAGCCGCTACTCTCCCGCTAACTGTAGAATTTTTCTAGCCGGCAACATTTCAACAGAAAAACAGCTTGCTTTCTTAAACGAACAGTTTTTTTCCAAATTGCCGGCTGGAGAGCCTTGCGCTCCTATCAACAAAACCCAACGCTGGAACGAGCCAAAAAAGTTTCACATACCATGCCCCTCAGGTAATGAAACTAAATCGACAATTTTTCTTTCATGGCTCTGCTCCGATGTTACCGATGAGGATGAAAACATCGCGCTTGCCGCGCTTACAGAAATTCTTTTAGGGCATGACGGCTCTCCTCTTACAAGGACGCTGATTGAATCCGGTCTTGGAGAGGACATTACTCCGGTGTCGGGGCTTGAGGGCGAAATCCGTGAACTTTTATTTGTCGCCGGATTAAAAGGCGTAGAAGGTAGCGCGGAACAGAAGAGCAAAGAAGTTGAAGAGTTGATAATGACAGAGTTTCGCCGTCTTGTCAGCGAAGGCATTCCGCCCGAAGAGATTGAAGCGGCTCTCCTCGCGCTGGAGTTTTCGCAGAGGGAAATTCGCCGCTCAGGGGGACCTTTCTCCCTTGTTTGGATGCGCCGCTCATTGCGCTCATGGCTTCACGGCTGTAAACCATGGGAAAGCCTTTTAATCGAAGGCTCATTAACAAAAATAAAAGAAAATCTTTTAATTAACAAAAAATATTTTGAAAATCTTATACAAAAATATTTTATTGATAATCCGCACCGCGCCCTTGTTATCCTTGAACCAAAAGAAGATTTTCTTTCCAAACAGGAAGAACAGTTTTCTCGTATGCTCGCTGAAAAAGAAAAAAGTCTTAGCGAGAGCGAGAAACGGCAAATTAAGGAAAAATCCAAAAACCTTGAAAAGATTCAAAGTTCAGCCGATACTCCTGAGGCTCTCGCTTCAATACCGCATCTCTCTCGTAAAGACCTTTCCGCCCAATACGATAAAATTGACCGCCGCCATGAAAATCTTAACGGAGTGCCGGCTCTCTGCCACGATATTCACACAAACGGCATTACATACATTGATCTGGTGTTTCCAATAGATACTATACCTATCGAAGATTATCCGTGGCTACAGTTTTTTTCCAGAGCGATTATTTCTGTCGGTCTTCCGGGGATGGATTACGGCGAAGTTTCAAGTTTATTGGCTCGTACCGTCGGCGGCTTAAATGCGATTCTTCACACCGGCTCTGTTGCAAAAGGCACGCCTGACCATTTGCAGACGGCGGCTGGAAACTTAGATTTAGCGGGCAGGGACTGGCTCCTCTTACGCCAAAAATGCCTTGATGAAAAAATAGCGCCGTCAATGGATTTGCTCTTGCGTTTGATTAACGAAGCTGATTTTACAGATCGCAGACGTATCAACGATCTTGTTCTTGAACTAAAAAGCGAAATTGACTCCAGCCTCGCCCCTCTTGGACATATTATTTCATCGGGCAGGGCAGGGCGTTTTTATTCCCGTTCAAAGTGGATAGAAGAAAAATGGTGCGGAATTTCGCAGATTGAATTTGTCCGTAAACTTGTAAAATACGAAACAGACGAAGTTATAAAAAAACTCCGGTACATTCAGGAAAAAATAAAATCTTCCGGTCTTATTGTAAATATAACGGGTGGCTCTCTTAATACAGCCTGCGCGGAAATTTCGCAAAGGTTCAGCCATTTTGGTCCGCCTCTTCCGCGCCTTCCCGTACAAAAAACTGATGATACACAAAAGACAGAAGTTTTCGCTTCCAAGTCCTTGCAGGTGGGCTTTTCTGCGCTGACGTTTGATTCCGCGCCTTTTGACACGGTCGCGCAAATAGCGGAAATGGTTTTGACGCACCAGCTCTCCACAGGAGCGTTATGGGAAGATATACGGATGAAGGGCGGCGCTTACGGCGCTTTTATAAACAGCGACTGCCTTGAAGGCTGTGTGTCTTTTGCCACATACCGCGACCCCACCCCTCTGCGTTCACTGGATGTCATTTCCGCAGTACTCAAAAATAAACTGCATAACATGGACTTTAGCGAGGACTATTTGGAGAAGTCAATAATAGGGTGTTATTCAAAAGAGACGCGACCTAGGACAGCCGCCGAAGACGGGCTTGTTGATTTTTACAGATTCCTCTATGGGATTGAAGACAACTACCGTAAAAATAAACTTGAGCGGCTGATTTCTGTTACGTCTGCGGATATTGAGACAGCGCTTGCGTCTTTTGGCTCAAGAAAAACGTCTGCCCCGGTGATCATTGCAGGTGTAAAAAAAGCGCAAGAGGCGGCGAAGGCTCTTGGCGTAGAAGCGCAAATTCTGCCGGTGTAAATTAAGCACTGGGTTTCTTTAACGAATCTTTGAACAACTTATCCGTGTCAACTTGGTCGTCCACGCCGAACAGCGGAATAATTCCCTCGTCTTTAATGCTTCTAAAAAGCGGTCCTGGGCGGTTGCCGTATGAGTACGCCCAACTGTTCTCGTTGTTTACAAGATAGTCCGCGACAGTAACAACCGACAGCGAAAAGAAAACCAGAGTTGCGTTTATTCTTTTTTCCGGCGGCAGGAGCAAATCCAAGCGCTTTGATATCGGGTTTGGAACCTGAAAATTATATGCCACCCAAGGGTTGCTGATTCCGTTACACGCGGCTTTTGCCGCCGCTCCTCCGGCATGTACTCCTTGTTCAATTCCAAGCGCAATCTGTGTAAGATTTCTTCGCAGTTTTCTAATTTCTGTGTAAATGGGAATAATGTCCTGTTTGGGAAACGGAGGCGGTCCGATAGATTCAAATTTATAATATGGAAGGAAATAAAGCCGCTTGATCCAATGGAGTTCGTTTATGTTTTTCTTAGCGTAGGATGTCGATCTTGAATCCCTTGAATTTTCCAGCATACGGCAATACTCGGTAAGGCGGGGAAGATAATCCCTTGAAAAACTGTCTTCTATGAAACTGCGCCAATTATTAAGAGCGTGTCCTATTTCGTCGCTAACCTTTATATAATTTCCGTCTGGTCCCGCGACAATACCAAAGTTCACATAACGCAGTCCGATAAAAAGATCGTCCAGTATGTGCAGTAATACGGAAACTTGCTGAAGCGGGTCTGAAGGAGCGATTAATTCATAACCATGCCTCATTCCGTACATTTTTGAAAAATACGGATAAAGATCGGGGAACTCATCAAGTTTATCCCAGCCGGCTTTCGGGAAAAGGACTTCCAGCGCTGTAAGCCCCTGTTCCATAGATTTATATTCAGCTTTTTCGGAATCCTCTTTTGCTCTGCGGGCGGCTACCTTTGGATCAGAGCCGTCTTCTTCTACTTTTTCTTCAGTTGCTGTCCCATCACCTTCTTTGGGTTTTTCTCCGCCCGCCTCTCCTTCGCCTTCACCTTCTTCTTCGCCGGCTGTGTCTTTCTGGATGGTCTCTACATCGATGCTGTCAATTTGTTGCGGACTTAAATCCAGTGAATTTAACTGATGCGCTTCCGTTACATTTAAGAACGCCATGTAACGCCTTCGTCTTTCGATAAAGAAGCGTTCATAAATAATGAAGCGGTTAGAAATCAGTTTCATCAAAAGGGGATAAAGACCAAATTGGACATTTCGCCTTATATCCGCAATCGACGCTATAATATTTCGTATAACTTCCTGATATTTTTCTTTTGCGTCCATTGGGCTTTCAATATACAGTAATTTGTAAATCAGTTTAAAAGCGGTTTTAATATTTTCTATGTTTAAATCTTCGATAATATACAGAGGTTTGTATATGTCGCGGAGAACTTCCGCAAAATCGGTAACTTTTACTGAACGCGGATGAGCTTGCAGACTTGCGATATTTTTTGCCAGAGTTTCTATATCCCAGCTTCGGATAGTATCAAACAGTTTATATACAAACGGGGATACTCTTCTTAACTGGTTATCACGTTTTTTGTTGCTTTTTGGGAAAAGACTTCTTGCCGCGTTTACCAGTCTTTCAATCTTGTTGAAATATTCATTCATGCGGACTATTACAAAACGCGGACTTACATAATCTACAGGTTCTCTGAAAAACGAAAAGATAGAAATAAGAACCTGCAAAGCCGTTTTAATTTCAAATATTACCTGCCCCGCATACTGATCGATTTTTACTCTTTCTGAATAATTAAGTTTTACAGGAACTGTAGGGTCATCTCCCGGGTACGGTCCCCGTTGTTTACCTTTGGATTTGCCGCCTTCATCCTCATCCCCTGCGAGATCAATCCTTCTGCGTTTGCTTTTGCCAAACGAGGTGTCATCTTTTCCGCCTTTTTGGGAGGTAGGGACTATTTCCCGTTCAGTGCCGACTTCACCGCCAAGAAGCTCTGCCATCCGTTTTGCTTCGGCGTCGTCTGTTACCCCTAATTTGTCCCGGACACGGCTAAGTTCGCCGGGCGCATAAATCGCATTTCCTTTTGCCATACTCACACCCGCAAATAAATTTTTTCTCCAATTCCAAAGAGGTTTTTAATTTGAATTTTCTCTCCTCTGGAATTGACCAGCATCCCGTTATAATACCCCAACGGAGCGTTAAAATCCGCTCTTGTAAAGATCAACTTTGCTCCGCTTTTATTTTGTTCTTTTGGGGTAAATGTTAAATCAACCATTCCTTCAACATCCTGAATGACCCATGACTCGTCCTGACCATTTGGTATTGTAATAAGTACCGGCGGCAGAGGGGTTAATTCTCCGTTTACCCATAACGCATTCTCGTTGTTCTTGTTTGTTTCCTTTGTTTGATTTTCGGCAATATGAAAGCCAAAACGCCTATTTTCTTCGTCAAAACCCGCCGCACTGCATATTGTTGTATGCATCTGATAGGGAAAGTACCCCTTACAGTCATAAAAAATACCCGAACAGTTGTCTTGATTAAGATTGCTACGCCGTCCTTCAAAAACCATATCGCCGCGGACAGGTGCAAGCGCTTTATAGGCGTACATTATCCTGCGCTTTGAAAAACCCAATGAAACTGCCATAGGAGTAACATCCTGACTGCTTATATCATAAGCAAGGTGAACAGTCAGCGCCGGCTGTTTGCGTGTTTCTTCTATATTGATATCGAGTTTTACGGTGTCTGCGTCAAGCCAGCTATGAATACGGAAAAAAAAGCGTGAGGAGCGGCTATCTACCGAAGAATTCGAGAGGCTTCGCGGAAAATGCCAACCCATACCCGGTTTTATTTTTCTAAAAATAAATTTTTGTTCGTTTTCTCTGTCGTAGAGAAGAACCTGAGCGATACGGTACAATTTTACATTGCAAAAAAACGCTTCAAGCAAAAAGGAGTCATTATGAGCGCTAAAACACTGCCATTCTTTTATCCGGTAATCTCTAGCCCAGCGCGGCATGGGATAGAGGAAAGGTCTGCGTATTTCCTGTAAATCCACCTTTTCAAAAGCTCTATTCCATGTCCCAATGACAGGGTCTCCGTTATTTACAAGCGAGGTCATTGGGGGCAGTATTTCCCTAGTATACATTTGTGTTAATTTTAACATATTTTCGGTATTTTTGCGAGGGTTTTGACGTAATTCCGGTAAAATATGAACTTTCTATGTAAAAAAGCCTCGAAAAAATGGGGTTTTTCATAGTTTTTTGCTGTTATAGTGGTGTATAATAGTTATATGTCTTTTGAGACTCTGCGCTGAGGCAATAATACCCGTATAATCGCTTGTTTTTGGAGGTTTGGTATTAAGAACGCTTTACTTTACAAAATAGCCCCTCTCTTTGCAGTTCTTGTAATTACTGCCTGCGATTATTTTGAAATGCCAGAACCGCCAGAACCGCCTAATGTTTTTTCGATTGATGGTATGAATTTCGCCTACGAACTAACTTCATCGTCAACCATTACCATTATGGACTACAGCGGGAAGAGCGATATAACGATACCGTCAGAGATAAATGGAATGACAGTTACTACTATTGGAAGAGCGGCATTCACAATCAAGGGACTGACCAGTGTCATTATTCCGGATAGTGTTACCACTATTGGTTTTCGTGCGTTTTTTAGCAATAGATTAACCAGCGTTGAAATACCAGGCAGTGTTATTACCATTGGTGATGACGCATTTTGTTACAATGAATTAACCAGTATTGAAATACCCGACAGTGTTACTTCTTTTGGAAATTATGCGTTTGCCAACAACAAACTGGCTAGTGTTAAAATAGGCAACGGCGTTTCTACTATTGCGGAATGGGCTTTCTATAACAATGCCCAACTGGAAAATATTATAATCGGCAATAGCATTACCTCTATTGGAAATTCTGCGTTTTACGGCAACAAACTGACCAGTGTTACAATAGGCAGTAGCGTTATCACTATTGGAGAAAGGGCTTTCTATAACAACCGGTTGGTTAATGTTACTATTCCTGACAGCGTTACTTCTATTGGGGATTATGCGTTTTATAATAATCAACTGACAGAAATTATAATAGGAAACAATGTTAAAACTATTGGTTCTAGTGCGTTTCGATACAATCAACTGATTAATGTTGACATACTCGACACTATTACCACTATTGGGGCGTCTGCGTTTGCGGGCAACAAACTAGAAAGCGTTACTATTCCCGGCAGTCTTACATCCATTGAGCCAGGCACATTTGCTAATAACCAACTAACTGAAATTACCATACCCGGCACTGTTAAAACTATTGGTTCTAATGCGTTTGAATACAACCAACTGATTAATGTTAGTATTCCAGATAGTGTTACTTCTATTGGGGAATATGCGTTTTATGAAAATCAACTTACAGAAGTTATAATAGGAAACAGTGTTGAAACTATTGGTTTTCGTGCGTTTGACTACAACAAACTATCCAGCGTTACTATTCCCGATAGTGTTAGATTAATTGGTGTCCAAGCGTTTGCTAGTAATCAACTTACAGAAGTTATAATAGGAAACAGTGTCGAAACTATTGGTTCTTATGCGTTTGCTAACAACGAACTGAAAGAAGTTACTATTCCTGACAGTATTATATCCATTGAGCCAGGTACGTTTTCTGTCAACCAACTAACCAGTATTACCATACCCGACACTATTACCACTATTGGGGCGTATGCGTTTCATGACAACCAACTGACTAGTATTACCATACCCGACACTGTTGCAATTATTGAGTATAGTGCGTTTTCCGGCAACCAATTAACCAGCATTACCATAGGGGCAGATGTAGCGCTTGTAGGTAATAAATACTTTGATGATAATATTCCGTTCGCTAATGGTTTTGATGAATTTTATAATAACACCGGCAAACTTGTGGGAACTTACACCCGTTCCGATACTGGCAGTACAGAGTGGACAAAACTATGAAAATGGCAAATAGTAATTTAACCGGAGTTTTGACATGAAGAACGCTTTACTTTACAAAATAGCCCCTCTCTTTGCAGTTCTTGTAATTACCGCCTGCGACTTTTTTGAAATGCCTGTGCCAGCCGCCGATAATGTTTTTTCGATAAGTGGCATGAATTTCTTCTACGAAGTAACTTCATCGTCAGCTATTACCATTACGGACTACAGCGGAAGAAGTGATGTAACGATACCATCAGAGATAAAAGGAATGCCTGTTACTACTATTGGAAGTGAAGCGTTTTCATCGAATCAACTGACTAACGTTACAATGCCTGACAGTGTTGTCTCTATTGGTAATTTTGCATTTTATTCCAATAAATTAACCGGCGTTACAATACCTGACGGTGTTGTCTCTATTGGGACTATGGCGTTTGCTAGAAATAAATTAATATGTATTGACATACCTAACAGTGTTACACATATTGGCAATAACGCATTTACCGGGAATGAATTAACCGGTTTTACAATACCGGATAGGTTTATTTCTAGTGGGTTTCTTTTATTTTCCGAAAATAAATTAACCGGCGTTACAATACCTGACGGTGTTACCCCTATTGGATATGGTATGTTCTTGGGCAACCAATTAACCAGTATTACCATAGAGGCAAATGTAACGCTCTATGATGACACATTTGGTAATGGCTTTGAAGCCGCCTATAATAACGGCGGTAAACTTGCGGGAACTTACACTCGTCCTAATACCGACAGCACAACATGGGAAAGACAATGAAAATTAAACAAATAAAAAAACCTGTAATCTTTTTCATCTTACTTATTGCGGTAAATACTGTAATCTTTTCTTTTGATTCTGAGGCAGGGATTCATCTTGGTTTAGAATTTGGAAATCTCTTTGAAAGATATTCGGATCAGGGAGATTCAATAGAATCTTATACCAGCGCAATTGGATTAAGTTTTAGCTCATATAGGTTTTTTGGCGAATCGTCAAATTTTGGAATATTTGCACATGGTTTTTTTGCCGGTACCGCATATAATTCAGTAACAACAAATGGTGTAACTATAAATAACAATTTTGGAAATTATTCTTTTGTTCCTTTTAGAGTAGGAATAGTTATAGGACCGGCTTTTAGGCATAATATATCAGAAAATTTAACACTTCATTATGCTATAGGAATAAATTGGTTGTGGTCTATCTTTTCCTATGAAGAATCTTTCCCGTTTTATAACAAGGTAACATACGATGTAGAGCAAACTGATCTTGGTATTGGCGGAGATATTGGCATTAAATTAGAGATTGATGGTACTGCTTTTATAATGATAGGCAGTATAGTTACCGTTGATTTTTTACAGTTTAAGTCTGTAGAAACATCACTTGGAGATACATCTTCCGGTGTTGTAAAAGATTTTTTTGCGTTTAGTGTCCGTCCGTATATTTCTTTTGGTTTGAATATATCCTACACTTATCCGGTTTTGCAAAGCCCTTGATAAACCCAAGGGTTTTTTATAAAATAACAACATGAATTGTGATCCGGCAAATCCAAAAGGCTCAGGAATTGTAGATGTATGGCAGGAAGCCGCTGTGGTGCGGTTTGGCGACATAGACAAATCGGACAGGCTGACCATTGACGCTGTATTTCGCTTTTTTCAGGAAGCGGCAATTTGCCATGCGGAAAACCTTGGGGTAGGGCGTGAAGACATGGCAAGAACAGGGCAGGTGTGGATTCTTTCGCGGATGTCTGTGCTTGTAAACAGACGCCCTAGTTACTGCGAAACTATTACTGTCAGCTCCTGGCCTCGCGGATGGGAAAAACTTTTTGCCCTGCGTAATTTCGAGATAAAAGATAAAAATGATGTTTCGGCTGTTTCTGCACGAAGCGCGTGGCTAATCGTAGATATGGAAAAACGCCGTCCGCTAAGACCGCAGTCTGTAATGGAAAACCTGCCCCTTAATGAGGGGCTGGAAGTCTCTACCACGGAAGTTGTTACGGCTCTTACAGAGCGCGATAATCTGCAAAAAGTAGCAGATAGAAAAGCCCTCTACACTGATCTTGACTTTAACGGACATGTAAACAATGTCAGCTACATTCAATGGATAGAAGACGCAGTTGGTCTTGATTTGCTGGAAAAAGCCGAAAAAATGCGGCTGGACATCAACTACTTAAATGAAATTATGAATGGCGAAGATGTCGAAATTTTTTCCGCGCCTGTTGAGGATAAAGAAGCTTTTTGCGCGTTTGCGTTTGAAGGGCGAAAAAAAGAAAACGGACAGGCGGCGTTCCGGGCGGAATTCCGCTTATGGAAATAATAAAATTTACGGAATAACTATCTCGCTTGCCGCGCTTCCGTCTCTTGCGTAAATCCTGCGAGGATTGTTCGGGTCTACATAGCGCCGTCCGCCACGGAAAAAAACGTACTGATATGTGCCCGGCGGCAATGGAATGTGAAGGCTGTAAACCCCTGCCGGTCCTTCCCTAAGCTCATACATAAAGGGGTCCCATCCGTTAAAATTTCCCGCTACCGAAATGCTCTCCCCGGACGGTGCGCTATACGAAAAATATAACCCCTCTCCTTGGCTATTCACGAGAGGCTGTCGTACCGGACGATACGGCAGGTTCAGTACCGACAAATTCAAGCCGGAAACAGGGTCTCTGCGGGTTAAGGGATTAAGAGGATCTGTTGTCCACAGACCGCTTATAACAAGCCTGTACTCAAGCTCCCTTAAATGATCGGGAACCTGATACACATAAAATTGAATCCCGGAATCCGTGTAAAAAATGGGGCGTACATCCCCCTCTTTAACCGGTATGAACGGACGGTCGTCAAAGCTCAAAAGCTTGCTAAACCAGTAAGTATTGGCAAAGTTTTCATGGGCGAAAGCTATCCCAACCCTTCGCAAGCTTGAATCGGCGGTAAAAATCACTAAATTTTCATAAATTACCGGAGGACTAGGCTCTGAAATTGCCAATAAACGCTCAACTGAGTCGTAAGTCTCCCAATCGGCAGACCAGCAAAAAGAGGTAATTATCATGAAAAAGACGAAAAACCTAATCGTTCTCATACATTCTTTACAATTATCGGTCGATATATAATTATCTTAATATGCCTTCTTTAAACGCGCTTGCTCAGTTTAAGAACTCTTTTAGCGATATCGCAGGCGAGAAAAACGATCTTACATCCAAGCAGTTGCCCATTGACGATTTGGCTCTCCCAAGCACAGAAGCGCCGCCTTTCGAATTTACCAGAGAAGAAGCTTCCTTCCTTGCCGCCCCCTCCCCCTCCCCTGACGGCTCTTCACAGGCAGACGCTACCGCTGATTTAGATGACGGCTCTTTTTTTGATATGCCCGGAGATGCTCCGCCGCCGTTAGATACCGGTCCCGGCGACGCTATATCCGCTTTGGACGGTTTTCTCAAGGATTTTACTTCCTCGGCTTCTGCCGAAGAAACCGCCCCCCCCGCTACGGATGATTTTTCGGTTGACGATATGTTGTCCGGGCTTTCAGATGAGCCGCCGGCTCCGGCGGACAGCGTTCCCGAAGAGCCTTCTGCGGATTTAGGCTCCTCTGACTTTAACATAGATGATTTTGCCCCTTCAGCCGGTGAAGAGCCGCCTCCTTCCGGCATAGATGATTTTTCGGTTCCCGACGGATTGCTGTCCGGGCTTACCGATGAAATGGAATCAGCAAAGGCGGATGTTGAATCCCCCGATTTTGGCATAGAGGACTTTTCTATTGATGAACCTGCGGCAGAAGATTCCGGCGGTGAAGAAAATCAATTTGACGATATGAACGGCGCTATTGATATGGGCGGCGAAAGTCCGCACATAGAAGAGGGTGCGCCTGCCGAACCGGATTCTTTTGATTTGCCTGATGACACTTCTTTTGACATGCCCGATGAGTCAAGTTTGTCCGCAGAGCCGGACATTCCCGCAGGCTCCGGTGATGAAGATTTAAGCTCATTTGATGATTTGGACGGCAGTATAGATATGGGCGGCGAGTCTCCTCATGTTTCTGATGAAGAGCCAAGCCCTGATTTTTCTATGGACGGTCTGTCCGATTCGGATTTTTCCGTCCCTGACGATTCCGGTTTTGGAAGCGAATTGCCCGATACTGATTTTTCCGTTCCTGATGATTCCGGTTTTGGGAGCGAATTACCCGATACTGATTTCTCCGTCCCTGAAGATTCCGGTTTTGAAGACCAACTTCCCGATGCCGACTTTTCAGGCGTAGATGATTCATCGTTTACCTCTAATTTTACACCGGACGGCGGTGAAACTGATTTTGCGCCGTCTTCCGGCGATGACTTTGCTCCCATGGGAGATTTGGGCGATGACTTTGCTTCGGATTCAATTGACTTGGACACCTCTTCTGAAAGTTCCGGCGAAGAGCATGGCACTGAAGAGATGTCAGCTGATATTTTCGGCGATGGCGACGATGATTTTTCGCTTTCCGGACTTGATGACATATTAAATAAATCAAAAGGAGATACAGCGCCAAAGCCCCCGCCGAAAAAGGGTTTTTTCGGCAGGAGAAAAGCAAAAGCTGAAGAATTGCCGGAAGCGGAAGAAGGCGTTGATGAAATTTCGTTAAGTCAGGATGATGTCAATAGAATTTTACGAACCCTTTCTTCTTATCCGTTGAATTTAAGAATTGTTTGTGAAGAATTAATTGCCGAGCAGGTAATCCTGCCCCAGCAGTTATCAAAATTAATACGTTATCTTGTAAACGGCGCATCGGTAAAAGAAACTGCGGCTCTTGCGGAAGAAATTACCGGTAAACCAATAGTTATTCCAAGAAGTTTTGAAAAAAGTACAGGCGCGGCTTTTGAAGCTGAGCAGTCAAGTTTCGCATATATCTTTGTTCATAATTTCCTTCCTGTGTTAAGGTTTGTCGCTATCATCGCGGCTTTACTGCTTTCTGTTATTTATCTTAGTTATAAATTTATTTATACGCCTATTGTGGCGGAAAATTTGTATAAACGCGGCTATGAGCGTATCCCTGCCGGAGAATACGAACGCGCGAATGAACTGTTCCATGACGCTTTTACAAAGCATCGCAAGAAAAAGTGGTTCTATGCTTATGCCGAAGCCTTTAGAGATCAGCGGCGTTATATGCTTGCGGAAGCGAAGTACGATGAACTTTTAAGATATTATCCACGGGATAAAAAAGGTGTTTTGGATTACGCCGCACTGAACACTTATTACCTAATGAACTACGAAAAGGCAAACAGACTTTTACAGAGAGAGATTCTTGACTACGCTCCTAAGGATTATGACGCTCTTGTTGCCGCAGGAGACAATTTCCTTGCGTGGGCGGATTCCGATCCTTCAAAATTTTATGATAAATACGAAGACGCGCGTTTTTGTTACGCGAGACTTTTGGAAAATTACGGCTGGCAGGTTCCGCTTGTAGAACGAATGTTAAAATACTTTATCCGCACGGATGACCTTAGGGAGACGCTTCAACTTAGAGTGTGGTTCGAAAACGATCCGAAAAAAAGAAAGCTTAGCGCCGATTCTCTTGCTGAACTTGGCGGCTATCTTTTGGACAAACAACTTGAAAAACCTGTTGGCGTACCCAACCCCTATGTTGAAAGTATAGAAAGCGTTAGGGCTATGCTTTTACAGGCAATAAGCCTCGATCCTTATTTGCCTGAAGCGCATTATCATCTTGCCCGTTACCATCATAACCTCGGCAATACCCATGATGAGCGGCTTACCCTTGAAAACGCGATTCGCGCTTTTGATCTGGCAAAAGTAGAATCAGTGCGCAGACGACTCTACAGAGTAGACGCGCATTTCCGTTATGCAAACCTGCTTGTAGACAACGGTGAATCCATCCCTGTCGAAGAAAATCTTGTTAAGGGCATAGAATTGTACGAAGATTTTCTTTCAAGGAATTTGATTCCGGCAACTCCTCAGCTTGGACAGTTGTACGCCGCTATGGGCGATCTTGAGCTTTATTTAAAACTCGACAACATGGAAGCCGCCCTCACCAATTACCGTACTGCAGAAAGCTACGGCTATGCGCCGCCTGAGGTTCAATACCGTATGGGAACCGCCTACTATAGTCTTGGAGACTGGAGAAACGCTCTTGATTATCTCTTTAAGGCTTCCGCAGGATTGCCGCTTAACAGGCGTATGCTTTTCGCTCTTGGAAATACTACCTATCAGCGCGGTGACTATTTTGCGGCGCAGGGTTACTTTGAGCGACTGCTTGATATCCTTGAAAGCCAACGTGTAAGACTGCCCGTGCTTATGCCCAACGACAATATGCAATTTATTGAACTTGCAGAAAGATTGATGATGGCGCGGAATAACATCGGAGCCGTTTATGAAGCCCTTGCCGACCAGACGGGCAGGCGTGAATACCGTTCCAGAGCCTTGGCTATGTACGCCGAATCCTCCCGCGCGTGGGACATGATAACCCGTAACCCTGAATCTATGGTGCGCTCAAGCGTTACAGGCAGTTCCGGCGCTCCCGGAATCAATTATGGCTACATAAACGCCAGTCATGCCCTGCGTCCCACCAGCGATTACAGCCCTCAAATCTTTGTCCGTATCGATAAAGACGTTCAGGAGCCCTCTCGCTGGGAAGAATTGGCTCCTTTTAACGCCCTGAAACCAGCCCAATAACCCCCTTTTTTTGTTGACGATTTTCAAAAGATGTGCTATTATTGGATTTACCAGTTTGGTAAAGACATAAATTTCATACCTTTTGGATAAAGCTATGCAGTATTTTGATACTCATGCCCATTTGGGGCTAATAGTAGAAGACCCCATTGAGCAACTCATTGTAATACAGGAAGCCAGACAGGCTTCTGTTGCCCGTATTGTCTCAATTTGCAACAGTCTCCACGACTTTGCTCAGGTTTATGAAAACCTGAAATCGGCAACGAATGTGTACCATGCCGTTGGAGTAAGTCCTTCCGAGGTGCAAAACCCCGGCAAGGACTGGCTTTCTCATATTGAACAGAGCGTTAAATATGAAAGGGTGGTTGCCATTGGAGAGATCGGTCTGGACTATTACCGTAAATTTGGAAATAAAAAGTCTCAAATAGAGTTGTTTATCACACAGCTTGATCTGGCGGATAAACTCAATCTGCCGGTTATAATTCATAACCGCGATGCCGGACACGATGTGCTGGACATTCTCCACGACCGCCTGCCTTCAAGAGGCGGGGTGCTTCACTGTTATTCTGAGGATGCCGCTTATGCCGAAAAGGCGCTTGATTTGAACCTTTACTTTTCCTTTGCCGGCAACCTCACATATAAGAACGCGAAAAATCTCCACGAGACAGTTTCGGTTCTGCCTATCAACCGGATTCTTATCGAGTCTGAAAGCCCGTTCATGGTTCCCGCTGAATATCGAGGCAAAAGAAATATGCCAAAGTATTTGTCATTAACCGCGAAGTACATGGCGAATATGCTCGACATGGAAGAAGAGGCTCTTTCTGCCCGGCTCTGGGAAAACTCGAATAAGTTTTTTGGCTTACCCAATGACTAACTGATGTCCCTGTTTCGTCCTGTAAAGATTGGCTCTCTCGATTTGCCCGGAAATCTTTTTCTCGCTCCGGTAGCAGGTTATACCGACCGCGCGTTCCGTTCAATTTGTGCCGAAGAGGGCTCTTGCTTTTCATTTACCGAGCTTATCTCCGCCGAAGCTCTGTACCGTAACTATGGCAGGTACGGTCTTAATTTCCTGCATGAAAGCTCTTTAGAAAAAGTCTCCGCGCCCAACGCGGCGGCTGTCAATATGGTACGGCGGGGAGAGAGCGAGAAACGTTATGCGATACAATTATTCGGCGCACAGAGCGAGTCGATTTACAAGGCGGCTTGTCTTCTTGCCCCTTTGCGCCCTGACGCTGTGGATATTAACGCCGGCTGTCCTGTTCCAAAAGTTGTAAAAAACGGCGCAGGTTCCGCGCTGATGAAAGACCCGGCTAACCTTGGGAAAATAGTAACAGCCGCAGTTCGCGCTTCCCGTGAAAGTTTGGGCGGCGTTCCTGTAACTGTAAAAATCCGCTCCGGCTGGGACAGCAAATCGATAAATTACGCCGAGTGCGCGCGTATCGCTGTTGAAGCGGGCGCTCAGATGATCAGCCTGCATCCGCGAACACGGGCGCAGAACTACGGCGGCAAGAGCGACTGGTCTTTGATCGCGGACTTGGTGTCCCGCTTGCCGGTCCCCGTTACAGGCTCCGGTGATCTTTACACGCCACAGGACGCGCAGAAAATGCTGAAGGAAACAAACTGCGCCGCTATTATGTTCGCAAGGGGGGCGATGGGCAATCCTTTCATTTTTTCCGCCTCGCGTTCTTTGCTGGAAACAGGTTCGTGGGAGAGCGTATCGCTTTCCGCGAGAATAGCCGCGGCTATGCGTCATCTGGAAATGCTGTCCGCGGACATTGGTGAGCGCACAGCCTGTCTTGAAATGCGAAAACAATTCTGCGCCTACACAAAGGGGGTCGCAGGAGGAGCGGCTCTCCGCGAGAGAGCAGTCCACGCCGAAACGGTTGAAGATTACAGAAAAATTGTCTCGGAGTGTTGACCTATTTCCGTACTATCTCTATTCTTATGATATGAGCATAATCAGACAGCCGTTCAGGTACAGCAACTTTAATGCAGTGTATTGGCTAATAGGAATAAACATACTCATTTTTGCGGTGATGCGGTTTTTGGAGCCAAGACTTAGCTACAATATTGAAATACACATGGCAATGATACCTGCGGCAGTTATAGAATACAAGTGGGTATGGACTTTTATTACATATATGTTTTTGCACGGTGGTTTTACCCATATTTTTTTTAATATGTTCGGTCTTTTTATTTTTGGGATTCAGGTAGAAAGGCAGATGGGCAGTAAAGAGTTTCTTCTTTTTTATCTTGTTACAGGAGCGTTGGCAGGTTTTTTCTCCTTCTGCGTGTATTATTTTACAAACAATTATATGGTAGCGTTAATAGGTGCGTCCGGCGCTATTTTTGCTGTAGAACTTGCTTATGCTGTATTTTTTCCCAATTCAATTATTTATATTTGGGGAATAATTCCCCTGCGCGCTCCTGTGATGGTGCTTGGTTTTACCGCACTGGAACTTTTTTTCGCTCTTAGAGGAAGCCGCGACAATGTAGCTCATCTTACCCACCTTGCCGGATTTGCTTTTGGCTGGATTTATTTTTTAATTCGTTTTGGAGTAAACCCGTGGCGGCGTCTTACGGGGCGATAAAAAAGAGGAAAATATATTGATGAAAACAGTAGGCATAATTTTTGGCGGAAAATCCGCAGAACATGAAATCTCCCTGTTATCCGCAAAAAATATTTATGACGCGATAGACAAAACAAAGTTCAAGCCTGTCCTTATCGGGATTGATAAAGAAGGACGCTGGCTCTTAAACGACGCATCGCAGTTTTTACTAAATGCGGATAATCCCGCTCTTGTCAAATTAAACCCCAATGGCAAATCTGTCTCTCTGCGGACTGAAGCCGGCGGACAGTTTTCTGTGAACGGCACGGACAATCTACGCCTTGATGTAGTGTTTCCTATACTGCACGGTCCGTTTGGCGAGGACGGTACTATTCAAGGCTTCCTCAAGTTAGCTGACATTCCATTTGCCGGTGCGGGAATACTTGGCTCCGCTACCGGCATGGACAAGGACGTGATGAAGCGGCTTTTGCGAGAGGCGGGGCTTCCCATTGGAAAATTTTTATCAATAAAGAGCCATGAAAAACCGCTCTCCTTTTCTGAAATAAAAGCCGCGCTCGGCGTTCCGTTTTTCATAAAGCCGGCAAATATGGGCTCTTCCGTAGGGATTAGCAAAGTCAATAACGAAGCGGAGTTATCCGCCGCATTAAAAGAAGCTTTCTTATACGACACTAAAATCGTCATAGAAGAATTTATCCCCGCAAGAGAAATTGAATGCGGCGTGCTTGGTAATGAAGAGCCGTCCGCGTCCGTACCCGGCGAAGTTATTTCCTCTCACGACTTTTATTCATACGATGCCAAATACCTTGATGAAAAAGGCGCGTCCCTTGAAATCCCCGCAAAGCTCGACAGCGAGACCACAAAGCGCATTCAAACCCTTGCGATAAAAGTTTTTCAGACGCTCTGCTGTGAGGGGCTTTCGCGTGTAGATTTCTTCCTTAAAGAAAACGGAGAAATCCTTGTCAACGAAATCAACACCATGCCCGGCTTTACAAGGATCAGCATGTACCCAAAAATGTGGGAAGCAAGCGGCATCGATTATACTGAACTTATTACCCGTTTAATTGAACTTGCAATCAGCCGTTTTGAAAGAGAGCGGAAGCTGAGAACGAGCGTCATGTCAGGTAACAACTGATCCTTTTAATAAGTTATCAGGGATGTAATTGTGAAAAAACATACAAAGATTATCATTTTGGTAATTGTTATTTTCTTTATTCGAAAGTCTGGTTTAATACCCCGGAGTTCTGCTCCGGTTGAAATAAATCAAAACATTTGAAGGGTTGGTATTAAACCAGACGGTATAATAAATTTCCTCTCGAACGAGCCTCCGCTTGATATAACTCAACGTTTAAGATACCGTAGAGCTCTGCTCTGCGGAGGCTCATTTTGGAACATTGTA
>JAIRUQ010000018.1 GCA_031254315.1 Treponema sp. | reverse complement strand
CGAATAGAAAATGATCTTACTCAGGGGAAAGTTTTTTCAAAACTGGTGCTTTTTGCCATTCCGTTTTTGATATCCAACCTGATCCAGTCCCTCTACAATGTGGCGGATATGCTTATCGTTGGGCAATTCTGCGGAACCGAGAGCATGGCTGGCGTTAATATCGGAGGGCAGGTAACTTTCATCCTTACCAATACAGTAATTGGGCTTGCTATGGGAGGAACCGTTTTAATAGGTCAATATATGGGGGCAAAAAATCAGGATGCTCTAAAAAAAGTGATCGCGACCCTTATTACACTTTTAACTATCATATCCCTTTTATTAACGCCAACCGTAATACTCCTTAGAAAGCCGTTGCTGTTTCTTATCCGCACTCCACAGGAAGCCTTTGTAGAAAGCGAACGCTACCTTATCGTGACTATGGTAGGGGTGATTTTTATATTCGGCTATAATGCGTTAAGCGCCATATTACGAGGCATGGGCAATTCCAAACAGCCTCTTTACTTTGTTACTGTCGCATGTATTACAAATATTGTTCTTGACCTCCTTTTTGTCGCTGTTTTAAAGTGGAACGCTTTTGGCGCGGCTATGGCAACTGTTGTTTCGCAGGCATTAAGCGTTTTTCTTTGTATAGGTTATATGGTAAAAAATAAATTCCAGTTTGATTTTAAACTAAAATCTTTTAAAATATACGGAGAACAGTTAAAGCTGATATTAAAGATTGGTTTCCCGACCTGTATTCAGAACAGCGTTGTAGGCATTTCATTTATGTTCCTTACCGCGCTGGTGAATATTGTCGGCGGAGTTTCAGCTTCAGCCGCAGTGGGAGCAGTGGGAAAGTTTAACAGTTTTGCCTTTATGCCCATTTTGGCAATGAGCATGTCAATTTCCGCCATGAGTGCTCAGAACTTTGGCGCGGGGCGCATTGACCGCGCCGCTTTGTCATGTAAAATCGGGACGATTTTTTCGGTTTGTGTTGCGTACGCTTTTTTTGTTTTTGTTCAAATATACCCCGAACCGATCCTTAGAATCTTTGGAAACGATCCCAAAATGATTGAGGACGGCGTTGTCTATCTTCGAGTCTTTTCTCTCGATTTTCTTATTATACCTTTTGTGTTCTGTATTAACGGCTTACTTATGGGCGGAGGGCACACTTTTTTTACCCTTATTAACAACATACTTTCCTCAGTAATCTTAAGGATTCCGGTCTGTTACATTTTTGGGATTACTTTAGGCTGGGGCTTAAAAGGCGTAGGGCTGGGAGTCCCTGCGGCAAGTTTAGGCACGCTTTTGCTGGTTATCGGCTATCTTTTAACAGGCAAATGGAAACGCAGTGTTATACGTCATGATAATGACAATTTAGCGATGACGGAACCAATTCCGTGATTTTTTCATTTTGAATGTTCTAAAATACTATCAAGTAATTGCTTGTCATTCATTTTTCCGCTTGCAAGTTCTAACCCAATACTAATTATATCATCATCTGAAAAGTCAGCTTTGATATGATTTAATTCCAGAAGTACCAGCATCACATAAGTACCAATGCGTTTATTTCCATCTACAAACGGATGATTACACACAAGCCCATACGCAATTCGGGCAATTTTAGCCGCTGTTGACGGATACAGTTCCACACCGTCAAAGGTCTGGAACGCAACGGATAGCGCCGAGTCAAGCATCTTGTCATCTCTGATTCCGTCTAATCCGCCTGTTTCGTCCAAAAGCTTTTTGTGAAGGCGTATGACATAGTTCCTTATTCAGCGTAATCATTTTGCCAATTCCTCAAATGCTTTGATATGTTTTTTCAAGATACGTTCCGCCGCCGCATTTACATCGACATCATCTGCAATGGCGTTTTTGTGAAACAGGCTGTAATCTAATAGAACATAACGAGGGGCGTTGTTTTTCAGAATGATTGCCGTTCCCTTTTCATCAACAAGGCGGGCAACCTTTGAAAAATTTTGATTGGCTTCCGAGATAGAAACAAGGTTATCACTATTAATATTCATAGTTTTAACTCCTCCTAATAAGTATAAAATAATTTTAGGATAAATTCAACCTAATTAAAGCAAAAAATTAAATTTGTTTTTTGACAATTATGCTTGTAATATCAATATTACAACACATCAATATTTAAGGAGGACAAAATGACACGAATGCGTGGTATTAACATGGGCGGTTGGCTTAGCCAAATAGACGCTATACAGGAAAAAGACCCCGGTAAATTCCCCGGAATTGATAAACACATGGAAACTTTTATCGGAGCGGGTGATTTTGCCAATGTAAAATCTTGGGGTTTTGATCATGTGCGTGTTCCGGTCGATTCGTACCTTTTCTTTACCGAAGATGATACTCCAATTGAGGCGCGTTTTATTTACCTTGACCTTGCGGTTAAGTTTGCGCGGCAAAACGGTCTCAAGTTGATATTGGACCTCCACGAGTGTCCCGGTCATGATTTTTCAGAAGCCGCAAAAGGTCCTGTTCAAAACCTTTTTGCCGCAGACGACAAATACATCAAAAAGACTGAAAAAATTTGGGCTTTTCTCGCTGAGCGTTACGGGCAAAATGATCATGTGTTATTTGAAACGCTTAACGAACCTGTCGCTCCGACAATGGAAATTTGGAATAACGTAAAGGACAGGCTCTGCCGTGAGATTCGCCGCCATGCTCCGTCTTCGACGATCATAACCGGCTCCAATATGTGGAACTGGCCCAGTACATTTGGAGCGCTTACGCCGTTTGATGACGGCAACATGATCTACAGTGTTCATTTTTATGAGCCGCTTTTATTTACGCACCAGAACGCGCCGTGGATAGGCAATCCTGAGATCAAGATTGAAAGACCGTACCCCGGCGACTACGGAGAAGGATTTGTCCGTAAATACGGATTAACGCTTTCGGCAGGCGTATGGGACAGAGAAAGGCTCGCCAAAGAGTTTGAGCCTGTCAACAATTTCAGAAAAAAGTATGATGCGCAAGTTATCTGCAATGAGTTCGGCGTTTACACGCCTGTTGAACTGCAATCTCAGCTTCGCTGGTATGACGATTTGCTCTTTGTTCTAAAGGAAATGGGGATTGGTTTTTCGTACTGGAATTATAAAAATCTCGACTTTGGAATAATTTCTATTGGGGAAAAACTTCACGAAAGTCTGCCACAGTACAACAACGCTGAACGGATTAACCACCCTGTACTTGATGTTTTGAGAAAATACTGAGACTTAAGAAAAAGAGTCAACGAATTACACGAATTGAAACGAATGAAAGCTTAAGCCATATGTCCGCCGTGCCACGAATGACACGGCAGTTTTTTTGTTTATTTTGCTTCCATAACTTTGATGTCTAATTTGTTTCTACCAACAACAGGACGGATTGGTGTAACATTGACAACAAGTGTTCGAGAGTTTGCTGTAAATCGAATAGATTCACTTTCAAGATCACCCAAAACGGCATAAACCATATGTTCGCCATTATTAACAATGATGCTGGTTGTCATACTGTTTTCGAGTTCATATGGAGTATTATCCACAAAAATTCTCATAGTTAAGTCTGACCCAAAGTCTGCCCTAACCCGTTGCAACATAACTGCTGCTACAGGAACAACATCACGCGCTTTTCCTGTAGACCAACATGATGTTAAAC
>JAIRUQ010000109.1 GCA_031254315.1 Treponema sp. | reverse complement strand
CAAGCCAATGGATGCGGAAGACTTATGATTATCAGATAAAAGTGGCGGAGGCGCGGCTTCCCTTGCTTATCGGCATGACCGCGCTGTCTGTAGTTACAGTTGGCCTCATACTGATTTTTTTATTCCGAAGCCTTAATCTGCGAAAATTGAATGAAGCGGAGCAAAAGACAAGGGAAGCCGATGAGCGTGCGCAGATAATGCTTGAACAAACGCCTCTCGTTGTAATGCTGTGGGACAAAGACACTAATATTCTTGACTGCAATCAGGAAGCGTTAAGAGTTACAGGCCTTTCAAGCAAAAAAGAGTACATGGAAAGACTTTTTGAGCTTACGCCAGACCTGCCCGACGGCACGAAATCGTCGGAGGCGGCACAAAAAGCGATTACGCTATGCCTTGAAACAGGTTCCGTTAGAATACCATGGGCGTTGCACCATGCAGTAACCGGCGAGCTGATACCTTTCGATGTTACAGTCGCCAGAGTCAAATATAAAGGTAAAGATGTCGCAATAAGTTATGCGCAGGACGTGCGCGAGCGCAACGCCGCAATAGAGAAAATACGCGAGGCTGATGATCGTGCCAGGGCCATGATTGAACAAGCGCCCCTTGTTGTAATGTTGTGGGATAAAGACGCTAACATTCTCGACTGCAACCAAGAAGCACTGGGCATCCTTGGACTGTCAAGCAAACAAGAGTACATAGACAGGTTCTTTGAGATTGCGCCGGATCAGCTCAACGGGATGCCATCGAAGGAGGCGGCAAAAATGCTCCTCAGCAAAACGTTAGAAACAGGTTTTGAGCGCGTTGAATGGGTGCTGAACCATCCTGAAACCGGCGAGGCGATACCCTTCGAGTCCATTATCGTCCGCGTAAAGTATAAAGATAAATATATCTTGATGAGCTATGGGCAGGACATGCGCGAACGGAACGCGGCAATGGCGAAAATGCGCGAAGCGGATGAGCGCACACAACTCATATTTGATTCCGCGCCCCTTGCAAGCTGTATGTTTGATAAAGATCTTAACCCGCTTGACTGCAATCAGGAAATGGTAAAAATGTGCGGATTGCAGGACAAAGAGTCCTTCCTGAAAAGACATACCGAATTTGTCCCTGAATATCAGCCTGACGGATCATTGTCCTCTGAGGCAACGGCTAGAAACATCCAAATAGCATTTGAAAAAGGCTATAACCAGTTTGAGTTTACTCACCGTAAAGATTCAGGTGAACTTTTCCCCGTCAAATCAACATTGTTGCCCGTCAGATACCGCGGAGAAGACATGATTGCGGCGTACTTCATAGACTTAACCGGACAAAAAGAAGCGGAGCGTCTTACAAAAGAAGTAATGGAAAAAACCGCCACCATCTCGGCAATCTTTAACTCCACCTCCGACATGATATTCTGTAAAGACATCAATCTGTTTTATACAGATTGTAATAGAGCTATGGAAAATTATTTTAACATCCGCAGTTCAGAGATTGCCGGCAAACACGAAGCAAACGCCTTGAATATACCATCAGATATAGCGGAACATCTTATCGCCTTGGACAAAAAAGTTTTATCCGAAAGACAGGAGGTTACTACCGAAGAAATGGTAAAGTCTTTCGACGGAAGGATGTTGTGCTTTGAGATGGTAAGATCGCCCCTTATACAGGAAGGCGAAATAACCGGACTTGTTGGCATGGCGCGCGATATAACCAAGCGAAAAGCAATGGAAGAAGACGTAAAAAAGGCATACGCCGAAGCTATGAGCGCGTACGCCACAGCGGAGAGCGCACTAGAAGCGAAGAACCTCTTTGTCGCCAACATGAACCACGAAATGCGTACACCTATGAACGTAATCGTAGGACTGACCGATCTGCTTTTGGATGAGGAAAAAATCTCCGGCTCCGTAAAAGAGACACTGTACAAAATAAACACGGCAGGCAATACACTGATGGGGCTTATAAGAGACATACTTGATATTTCCAAAGTCGATGCCGGCAAAATGGAACTTACTCCGGTGCAGTACGACGTAGCCAGTTTCCTGAACGACATCATCACCCTCAACATAATACGCATCGAAGAAAAACCCATCACCTTTAAATTGGACATTCAGGAAAACCTGCCCCGTACTCTTCACGGAGACGACCTGCGCGTCAAGCAGATATTGAACAACCTTTTAAGCAACGCATTCAAATATACAAAGGCGGGAACCGTCTCCTTGAGCATCAACTGCCAAAAGGATGGCGATGTTGTATGGACAAACTTCCGCATAACCGACACAGGCATAGGCATACGCAAAGAAGACATGAGCAAACTCTTTACTAACTACCATCAAGTGGATGCCAAAGCCAACCGCAGAATCGAAGGAACAGGTTTGGGCTTGAGCATAACCAAGCGGCTTGTAGAACTGATGAACGGGGAAATAATGATGGACAGCGAGTACGGCAAGGGGACAACTTTCCACGTGCGCATTAAACAGGACTTTGTTACAGAAGAAACCATAGACAAGAAAACACTGGAGAGCCTGCGCACATTCCACTACTCGGACGACAAAAAGAGAGCGCAGAAAAAATTTGAACGCGCCGATTTAAGCTACGCGAGGGTTCTTGTAGTAGACGACTTCCCCACAAACCTTGACGTTGCCTCAGGAATGTTACGCAAGTACAAGATGAAAGTAGACTGTGTCTCAAGCGGACAGGAGTCAATAGACGTTATAGCCTTAGGAAAGCCGGTATATGACGCTATTTTCATGGATCACATGATGCCGGAGATGGACGGAATTGAAGCAGTAAAGTTAATCCGCGCCTTAGACACCGATTACGCAAAAAACATACCTATCATTGCATTAACTGCCAACGCAGTTTCAGACAGCGAAAAAATGTTCTTGGATAACGGCTTCAATGCATTTTTACCCAAACCCTTCAATGCGATGAGCTTGGATGCTGTTGTACAACAGTGGGTCAAAAAAAGTGAGCAGTGAGCAATGAGAAGAGGCAAGTTTGCTTTAGTAAACTTGGCGGGCAATGAGTAGTGAGAAGAGGTAAGAGAGATGTTAAAGATTAACAGGAAGGCAAGTACAGCGCTGGCTATCATAGTTATAACAGCGGTGTTTTCGGCTTGCGATGAAAAAGTTACTCCGGTTGTTCAGACACCGCAATCTCCCTTTGCTTCGTTCACAGACATTCCCGGCATTACGGCACAAGAAATCGCCGGCATTGAAGCATTGCAAAAACAAAGTCATCCCCTTATATTCGGGACACCCTTAGGCACTGAGTTGTTCAGGGGCAGAGACGGTAACTTTGAAGGGTACATCGCACGGTACTGCGATTGGATGACCAGCCTATTCGGCATTCGCTTTACGCCTGAAGTTTTTGTTTTTAGTGAGATGCTTGCCAATCTAATGTCAAAGGAACTTGATTTCGGCATAGTCAGGGATAGAGAGGAACTGCGAAAAGATTGTTTTCTGACCGATGCCATTGGTCAGCGCATTATAATAATGGTGCGGATTAGAGGTAGCGAAGACCTCAGTGCAATTAGACTAGACCGTCCGCCGCGTTACGCCTTTTTGCAAGCGTCAAGCACCTACGACATGGTTGCCGGCGTACTGGCAAGCGGAACCTACGAAGCCATTTTTGCCGCTAATGCCGAAGCCGCTTACACTATGCTCAAGAGCGGCGTAGTCGACGCTATTATAGAAGCCAATAACATTGAAGGAGCCTTAGAAAAATATAACGACGTTTATTCCGAAAATTTTCTGCCCCTGCTTTTTAATCCTATAAACATGATGACGGCAAAGGAGGAACTCGAACCCGTCATTTCGGTTGTAACAAAGGCTCTGCGAAACGGCGCTACATCCTACTTGATCTATTTATACGAAGAGGGATACCGGGATTTTATGAAACATAGAATAGCAATACATCTGAGCGAGGCGGAGTGGGAATACATTGACAATCACCCCGTAGTGCCTATCGTGGCAAACTACGACAATTATCCGGCAAATTTCTATAACACCCGCGAAGGAAAATGGCAGGGAATCTTTTTTGATATAATGGATGAAATAACCGCAATAACAGGACTCTCTTTTGAGCTCATCAACAAAAATAACGATGACTGGCCTGTTATCTATGAAATGGCAAAAAGCGGGGAAGCTTCTTTAATCGCATCATTAACATGGACGCGTGAACGGGAAGAGCATTTCATCTGGCCTGAAACGGCAATGCAGACAGATTATTTCGCGCTTATTTCCAAACTTGATTACCCTGATATTACGATTCGTGAGATATATAACGTGAAGGTAGGGGTTCCCCGGAGTAC
Organism: Treponema sp.; assembly: GCA_031254315.1. Lineage (GTDB taxonomy): Bacteria > Spirochaetota > Spirochaetia > Treponematales > Breznakiellaceae > WQXQ01. The sequence continues at coordinate 14,995 of JAIRUQ010000109.1, read as the reverse complement.
CGTCCATGCATCCATGTTCAGACAGTGGTTTCCGAACCATCCTAACACCACTGAGTATGAAAACATGGATGAAGCTATCTTCGCCTTACAGCGCGACGAAGTTGATCTGGTAATGTCCTCACAAAGAAGGCTTATGTACCTGACACATTTTCTTGAACTTCCCGGCTACAAAACAAATATTGTCTTTGACCAGCCCATACAAACCATATCCGGTTTAAATAAAAACGAAGAAGTTCTATGTTCCATTATTGATAAGGCGCTCAGGGTAATTGACACCAGAAGAATCTCTGACAAATGGATGCGTAAGACCTACGACTACCGCGCAAAAGTGTCGGAAGCGCGATTGCCTTGGTTCATCGGCGCGAGCATTATGTCCTTGGCGGTGCTTGCCCTGATCCTTGTTATGTTTTCCCGGAACCGTAGCGAGGGGAAGCGTCTTGAAAAACTGGTGGCGAAACAAACAGAAGAAGTAAGAAACGCCTCCGAGGCAAAGAGCCGTTTTGTCGCCAACATGAACCATGAGATGCGTACCCCAATGAACGTGATCGTAGGACTAACAGATTTGATGATGGAAGAAGATGATGTTTCGGAAAAGATCAAAGTAATGACGAAAAAAATAAACACAGCCGGAAGCACCTTAATTGGACTTATAAACGATGTGCTGGATATTTCCAAGATTGAAGCGGGCAAGATGGAACTAATGCCGGCACAATACGATGTGGCAGGCTTACTGAACGAGATTACCACGCTCAATATGATACATATCGGGGAAAAGCCAATCGCATTTAAGCTAAACATAGAAAGCGAACTTCCTACAATCCTTTTTGGAGACGATCTGCGCATAAAACAAATACTAAACAACCTTTTAAGCAATGCCTTCAAATACACTAAAAGCGGAACCGTTACTTTAGGCATCGCCGTCAAAGATGGCGTGCGGGTTTCCTTTTATGTAAGCGACACAGGTATAGGCATACGCACGGAAGATATGGCAAAACTTTTTAGTGATTACAATCAGGTAGATACTTACACCAACCGCAGAATCGAAGGAACAGGTTTGGGCTTGAGCATTACAAAAAAGTTTGTAGATTTGATGGACGGGGAAATCACCGTAGAAAGCGAATATGGCAAAGGAACAACATTCCGTGTACACATCAAGCAGGGCTTTGTTACAGAAGAGACCATAGACAACAAAACGCTGGAGAGTCTGCGCACTTTCCGTTATTCGGACGACAAGAAAGAAGCGCGGAAAAAATTTGAACGTGCCGATTTAAGTTACGCGAGAGTTCTTGTAGTAGACGACTTCCCCACAAACCTTGACGTTGCCTCAGGAATGTTACACAAGTACAAGATGAAAGTAGACTGCGTCATGAGCGGACAGGAAGCAGTTGATCTGATAGCCGGAGGGAAGCTTGTATATAACGCTATTTTTATGGATCACATGATGCCGGAGATGGACGGAGTAGAAGCAGTAAAGTTAATCCGCGCCTTAGGTACTGAATACGCAAAAAACATACCTATCATTGCATTGACTGCCAATACTGTTGCCGGAAACGAGCAAATGTTTCTAGAGAACGGTTTTAACGCATATTTACCCAAGCCCTTTAATGCGATGAGCTTGGATGTTGTTGTACAGAAGTGGATTAAAAGTGAGCAATGAAAAGAGGAAAGAGAGATGTTAAAGATTAACAGAAAGGCAAGTACGGCGTTGGTTATCATAGTTATGACAGCGGTGTTTTCAGCTTGCGATATAAAAGTTACTCCGGTTGTTACAGCGCCGCAATCTCCCTTTACTTCATTCCGGGACATTCCCGGCATTACGGCGGAAGAAATCGCCGGCATAGAAGCATTGCAGAAAAAGTATAAATCCTTTAGCTACGGAATGACGTTATCAACAGAGGCGTTTCCAACGGGAAATGGTGCCGGCGGTTACTCTGCAATGCTTTGCGAATGGCTAACCGGGCTTACCGGTATACAGTTTCATCCTGCGGTATATTTATGGAGCGATTTGGTTGAAAAATTAAATGCCGGTGAACTTGATTTTGCAGGTAATATAACCCCCACCGAAGAACGCATAGAGAGATATTATATGTCCGCTCCCATTGCTGAGCGGCAGTACAAAACAATTCAGCTTGCGGGAAGCCTCCCCCTCGACCGGATCGCGTTGACGCGTCCGCTAAGATATGTGTTCTTGGAAGGAACAGCTTTTTCAGCCGCCGTCGCATCTGTAACGGATAGCAGTACATACGAAACTATATTTGTCAGTAACTATGAAGATGCATATCGCATTCTTAAAAACGGAACTGCCGACGCTTTTATCGGGGATAGTGCGGTGGCATCAGCCTTTGACATCTACGGTGATATGTATACCAGCAATTTTTTACCGCTGATTTTCAGCTCGGTTTCTATGACAACGGCAAAGGCTGAACTTCAGCCTGTTATCTCGCTGGTAACAAAGGCTCTGCAAAACGGGGCAAGTCCATATCTGAACTATTTATACAATAAGGGCTACGAAGCATATAAGAAAAATAAATTCTTTACACAACTCAGTGAAGAAGAAAAGGCATACTTGAAAAATACTTCCTCAGTGCCGCTGGCGGCGCGGTATTTCAATTATCCCGTAGATTTTTACAATACCCATGAAAAAAAATGGGAAGGAATTGTCTTTGACGTACTGGCTGAAGTGGAAGAACTTACCGGACTAAAGTTTGAAGTCGCCAACAAGACAGACACGGAACTATCCGATCTGTTTAACATGGTCTATGACGGAAGGGCGCATATAATGCCCGAATTGATTTATTCAGAAAGACGGGCGCAGTACGTTATATGGACAAAGCATATATTCCTGACAGATCAATTGGCGCTGTTGTCAAAATCGGCATATCCCAATGTAAGCGCTAATGAAATACCAAATAAACGGGTAGGAGTAATAGCTAATACTGTCCGTGCCGAAATGTTCCGCAGATGGTTCCCAAATGCTGAGAATATAATAGAGTATGCCACCGATGAAAACGCCATGCATGCGCTGGAACAAGATAAAATCGATTTGGTAATGTCTAGTAAAAACAGACTACTTTCCTTTCTTAATTTTCAAGAAATTTCGCTTTTCAAAGCTAACTATCTGTTCAACTATCCTTATGAATCTACTTTTGGTTTTCACAAGGATCAAACCCTTCTGTGTACCATAATGGATAAAGCACTTCCCCTTGTGGACACTCATATGATCACGGAACAATGGTTGACCAAAACGTATGATTACCGTACAAGGCTGATGAAAGCTCAGCGCCCATGGCTTATCGGCGCAACTGCCCTGTCCCTTGCTGTTCTTTTACTTATACTTATTTTGTTTTTCAGAAATCGCAGTGAAGGAAAGCGGCTTGCAAAACTGGTTGAGGTACGGACAAAGGAAGTAAGAAACGCTTCCGAAGCAAAGAGCCGTTTCATCGCCAATATGAGCCATGAGATGCGTACCCCCATGAATGCAATCGTGGGTCTTACTGATTTGATGCTGGAAGAAGAAACTCCCGGTGTTGTTAAAGAAACACTAAAAAAAATAAACACCGCAGGCAATACCCTGATGGAACTTATCAACGATGTACTGGATATTTCTAAAATCGAAGCCGGCAAACTGGATTTAACGCCGGTGAAATATGATATGGCAAGTCTTTTGAACGAGATTCTCGCAATAAACATGATACGCATTAAGGAAAAGCCAATCACATTCAAACTGGATATTAACAAGGACATGCCCCGCACATTTTTCGGTGATGACCTGCGCGTAAAACAGGTATTGAACAACCTTTTAAGCAATGCATTCAAATACACAAAAGAAGGCAATGTTACTTTGGGCATCAATTGCCAGCATGAAGGTACACCGGACGGAACCGGCAATGATATATGGGTTTCCTTTTACATAAGCGACTCCGGTATAGGCATACGCGAAGAAGATATACCCAAACTCTTTACGGATTATAATCAAGTAAATATCCAGACCAACCGTAAAATCGAAGGAACCGGACTGGGGCTTAGCATTACCAAAAAATTTGTAGAAATGATGGACGGAGAAATATCAGTGGAAAGCGAGTACGGAAAAGGTTCTACTTTCCGTGTACTCATTCGACAGGGACTTGTTGCCGGAGAGACCGTAGGTAAAGAAACTGCGGAAAACTTAAGTAGCTTGCGCTATTCGGACAATAAGAAGCATACACATGAAAAGCTGGTGCGTCCTGATTTAAGCTATGCAAGGGCGCTGGTGGTAGATGACTTCCCCACAAATCTTGATGTTGCCGCAGGAATGTTACGCAAGTACAAGATGCAAGTAGACTGTATAAACAATGGACAGAAAGCCATTGAGCTGATTGCCACAGGGGAGCCATTATACAATGTCATATTTATGGATCACATGATGTCAGAGATGGACGGCATAGAAGCGACTAAGGCAATTCGCGCTTTAGGCACGGAATACGCAAAAAATATACCGGTTATCGCATTAACCGGCAACGCCGTTAATGGGACAGAGCAAATGTTTTTGGACAACGGTTTTGATGCATTCTTGTCCAAACCCCTCAACATGATGTCTTTGGATTCGGTTGTACAGCAATGGATCAAGAAGAACGCCCAGTAACCGCACGCGTAGCCTGAGTAGCGTGCGCTGAGCAATAAGCAATGAGAAGAGGAAAGAGAGATGTTAAAGATTTGTAAGAAGACAGGTGCAGTCTTAGCCGTTATATTTGTTTTGACAACGGTTTTAACCTGCGATAAAACAAACTCTCGCCAACTTGATCCGTCTTCGCAATCTCCCTTTACTTCGTTTCGGGACATTCCCGGTATTACGGCGGAAGAAATCGCCGACATAGAAAGACTGCAAAAAGAACACACATCGTTTATCTTTGGCAACCCCTCTACAGCAGAGGCGTTTATCAATGACCTCGGCGAACACGGCGGATTCCAAGCCCTCTTGAGCGGCTGGCTGTCAGACCTTTTCGGCATCCCTTTTGAACAGGTAATTTACCCGTCTGATGAACTGAACGTAAAAATACTTGAGCACGAAATTGATTTTGGCGGCAACATGGGAATCAGCGCGGAACGCCTGAAAACTTTTTATATGACCGATGTCATCATTGAGCGGCAGTACCGGATATTCCGCCTTAGGGGAAGCCGCCCCATTGACCAGATTGCACGGGAACGTCTGCCCAAGTACGCATTCCTGCCAACAGCCGGAGCGTGGCGCGATGTCGCCGCCGTAACAAAACCCGGCTCCTATGTGGAAGTGTGGATCAACAATTACGAAGAAGCGTATTCTGCCCTTGCAGACGGGAAAGCCGATGCTTTTATCGGACCCAGAAATGCCGAATCGCACTTTATCACCCGCGAGGATATGTACTTCGATGATTTTTACCCGCTGATATTCGGCAAAGTTTCCCTATATACGGCAAACCCGTCCCTTGAGCCGATCATTTCTGTTGTGAACAAAGCCCTGCAAGGCGGAGCCAAGCCCTATATGTCCCGTTTATACGAAGATGGCAACCGCGATTACATGAAATATAAAATGTCCGTACAACTTAATGAAGCGGAAAGTGAGTACATTAACAGCCACAGAGTTGTGCCGGTCGTGGCAAACTACGACAACTTCCCCGTCTGTTTTTACAACACCCGCGAGAAGAAATGGCAGGGAATCTTTTTTGATCTTCTCGATGAAATAACTGAAGTTACAGGACTTTCCTTCAAACTTATAAATGGAAATGACACAGACTGGTCCTTTATCTACGAAATGGTAAAAAGCGGACAAGCGTCTTTAATCGCGGATTTAACATGGACGCAGGAGCGGGAAAATTATTTTATCTGGCCCGAAACAGGGTTGCCGCCGGATTATCTTGCTCTTGTTTCCAAGTCGAATTACCGCGACATTACGCTCAATGAAATCAGGGACGCAAAAGTGGGAGTCGCTAAAGATACCGTTTACGCCTCTACGTTTAAGCAATGGTTCCCGGATCATCCTAACACTATCGAGTATGAAAACATGGATAAGGCGCTCTTGGCATTGCGGGAAGACAAAGTTGACATGGTAATGTCCAGCCAGAGAAGACTTATGTTCATGACACATTACCTTGAACTGCCCGATTACAAGACAAACATAATCTTTAACCAACCCATGCAAACCTTATTCGGCGTAAACAATAACGAAAAAGCCCTTTGTTCCATTATTGATAAAGCGCTCAAGATAATTGATGCCAAAGAAATCACCGAACGCTGGATGCGCAAAACCTTCGATTACCGCGTAAAAGTAACACAGGCGCGCCTTCCTTGGCTTATAGGCGCAACGGCAATGACGTTGATTGCGATTGCCCTCGTATTAATAATGATTCTGCGGTACTTCGCTTTGCGCAGACTGGCAAAAGCGGAAGAAAAAGCAAAGGAAGCGGACGAACGGGTACAGCTCATGCTTGAGAACACGCCCCTTGTCGTACTGTTGTGGGATAAAAATTTAAAAATCATTGACTGTAATCAGGAAGCCATAAGGATTCTTGGAATACCGGATAAAAAAGAATATATGGAAAGATTTTTTGAGTTTATGCCGGAGTATCAACTCAGCGGAATAAGATCGATGGAACTGGCTCAAAACGAGCTGACCAAAATCTTGAGCGGAAAAGAGAGCGACAATTTTGAATGGACAATGAACCATCCTGAAACCGGAGAAAAGATACCATTTGAAGTTACCCTCGTCCGCATTAAATATAAAAATGAAGATGCCGTATTAAGCTATGCGCAGGACTTGCGCGAGTTAAAAGCCTCGATAGCGAAAATGCGCGAAGCCGATGAACGCGCACAAATCATGTTCGACACCGCTCCGTTTGCCAGTTGTATGTTTGACAAAGATTTCAGAATGATTGACTGCAATCAGGAAGTTATAAAAATGTTTGAAATACCGGAAAGAGAATTTTTCTTGAATAATTTTTTTACATCACTGTTCCCGAAATATCAACCCGATGGAGAATTATCCGCTGAGGTGGCTGAAAGAAACGTCAAGACAGCGCTTGAAAGAGGTTATTACCATTTTGAGTGTATGCACAACAAACTTTCCGGCGCTCCCCTGCCTCTCGAAGTAACTTTGGTGGGCGTTAAGTTCAGAGGCAGTAATGTGATTGCCGGTTATTTCAGGGATTTAACCGAACAAAAGGCAATGATACAACTTGCCAAGCAACAGGCGGAAGCGGAAGCCGCCAACCAAGCCAAATCCATTTTCCTTACCAACATGAGTCATGAAATGCGCACCCCAATGAACGTAATTGTAGGGCTTACGGATTTACTGCTGGAAGAAGACGAAGAAGGCGGCAGTGTAAAGGAAGCCTTAACTAAAATAAACACAGCGGGCAACACCCTGATGAGTCTTATCAACGACGTGCTGGACATTTCCAAGATTGAAGCAGGAAAGATGGAGCTAATGCCGGTACAATACGAGATGGCAAGCCTTTTGAACGACATCATCACACTTAACATAATACGCATTGAAAGCAAACCCATCACATTCAAACTGGACATTAGTGAAGACCTGTTCGCAAATCTCTCAGGCGACGATCTGCGCATAAAACAGATATTGAATAATCTTTTAAGCAACGCCTTTAAATACACCAAAGAGGGAACCGTTACCTTAGGCATAGATTGCCGGCGCGATGGACGCCGTCTTGGCGATGACGCACACCTTTCTTTTTATGTAAGCGACACGGGCATTGGCATACGCAAAGAAGACATAGAAAAACTCTTTACCGATTACAATCAGGTAGATACCCGAACCAACCGTAAAATTGAAGGTACGGGACTTGGCTTAAGCATTACAAAGAAGTTTGTAGAGTTGATGGGCGGGGAAATATCCGTAGAAAGCGAGTACGGCAAAGGCAGTACCTTCCGTGTTAGCATACGGCAGGGTTTTGTCAGCGACAAAGCAATAGGCAAAGAGATCGCGGAAAATCTGCGCAGTTTTCATTATTCGGACAAAAAGAAACTGGCGCAAAAAAAACTGGTGCGCTCTGATTTAAGTTACGCCCGTGTTCTTGTAGTGGACGATTTCCCTACCAATCTTGACGTAGCATCAGGAATGTTACGCAAGTACAAAATGCAAGTTGATTGTACAGACAACGGGCAGTCTGCCATTGACTATATCGCCGCAGGGGAACCGGTATACGATGCCGTTTTTATGGATCACATGATGCCGGGCATGGACGGCGTAGAAGCGGTAAAGTTAATTCGCGCCATAAACACCGAATACGCAAAAAACATACCCGTTATCGCGCTAACCGCCAATGCCCTTTCAGGAACCGAACAGATGCTTTTGGACAACGGTTTCAGCGCATTCTTGCCCAAACCACTCAATGTGATGTCGCTGGATTCTGTTGTGCAGAGGATGATTAGGAAGAAGGAAAGAGAGTAATGAATATCAAAATTGAAATACCGGCAAGCATCGTTCTCAACTAACTTGAGAGCGAAACCTAATGAGTTATGCCTGTGAGAGAGCAAAATTTACCGTTATGCTTCAAATATGTTTTTTCTTACGATATTCGCCGCAACCTTTTGACGAAGCAGACTGGCTTGAAACGGCTTTACCACATAATCAACGGCTCCCAGTTTAATAGCGGCGGATATATTGTCGGCTGTCCCTGTTGACGTTAAAAAAATAATCGGCGTTGTCTTGTGCGCCTCATAACTTCTGATAACCGGAACAAGGTCAAAACCACTGCGCTGAGGCATATCGCAATCGAGCAAGAACAACTCAGGCGTTACATACTGCAAAGATTCCTCAAGCATTGTCGGGTTCGACAATTTGTAGACCCTGTATTCCTTGCTCAACACCTGTGAAATTGTTTGCAGTATAAAAAGCATATCATCAATAGCCAGTATCTTTAGCTTGCGTGAAGTTTCCGCTTCACTCAATTCTTTTATAGTCACATCCAGAGCATTCTGCAAAGATAATCCCTCGTATGGATTTTCTCCTCCTTCCGGCATCCTTGCAGTTATTAACCGCGAAAAGAGATAACTAAAACCCTCCAGCACCAACACAACAAAAGGAATGGCGAGAGCCATATCTTCATCTTTACTGGACTGTATAATTTCTCCAATGGGAGCAGAAAGTTTATGGTAGCCTAGCCTCGTTAAACTCTTCCTTAGATCCTCTAAATTACGCAAAGATTCTTCAACATCATCAAAAGCGGCGATGTTGTTCAGAGAATCAATCATCTGCGGGGCGCGGTCTATAAACTCAGACAACATACTAAAATACTTCTCGACAGGCATATTGGTCGCATCGGCTGTTTTCCGGACATCCAGATCATCCAGTTTTAAGAGAGTCGCTAGATTGAAAATACTGTTACTCATTCTGCCTCCTTTTTATATGTTTCCCTATTATTACCTTTTATTTATTTTTTTAACAATCCGTCCAGCCATGCGCATATATCACTTATAAGTTTTTCCGAGTCTTTTATAAGCTCCTCATTCTGGGCAAGAACTGCGGCAAGGTCACCGGCTTTGGATTTCATTTCCAAAGCATACGCTTTTTCTTTTATCACGTCCGCCCCGATGTTGGCGCATGATCCTTTCAGTCCATGCACAGTAACGGCGTAATCATGCAGAGTCTCCGCAGAAACATTGCGGAGTTTATTTACAGCCTCTGGTATAGAGCTGACAAAGGATTGCAGGACGGGTATGTATATATCCATTTCTCCGCTGTATAGGCTGTCTATGGATTCCACATCTATACCCGGTATTTTAACGTCAGATACATCAACATCCGGGATTTCATGACTTACGCCATCTTTTATAAGTTCCATTCTTTCTCCCTCTTAATTAACGCCCATAATCCGTTATGCAATGTCGGCACTATTATCCCACAAATATTCCATAAATGCAACCGTAAAAACCGCCCTTTTTTTCACATTTTTCTTATAAACCAAAATTTAACAACTCCCTTGGTCGGGGTTTTCGGCAGACCCCAAAACGCCCCCTGCAAAAGGGTTACCGTCGTTCCAGCGCCCGCCGCCCGTAGCAGTCAACAGTTTTGGGCTTTCGCCCCCCCATTATCACAGCCCCGGCTCCTCTTTTAACCTTCTATTTTTGTCAACTTTTTTGTTCAAAATTTCTACCATAATTATGTTCATTATAAGTATAGCCCCGATAAAAAACGGGAAAATATTAAAACCAACATACGACGCTATCCGCCCAAATAAAGGGGGCATGAATGTAGTGCCAATATACGCGCTTGCCATTTGGAGCCCCATTATTGCCTGTGATTTTTGAGCGCCAAAATTTCCGGGTGTTTCGTGTAAGAGGCTTGGAAATATGGGAGCGCACCCAAGCCCAATTATGAAAAAAGCAGATAACAACAATACTTTGCCAAAAGGTAACAATAACGCTACAATTCCGCACACAATAAGAGCCTGCCCCAAACGAACCATTTGGCGGTTAGCCAATTTCATTGTTAAAAAGCCGGAAATAAAACGACCAAATGTTATTCCAATATAAAAAAGAGAAATCCACTTTGCCGCTATTTCGGGAGGGATATTTTTTTCGATAACCAAAAAACTGCTTCCCCACAATCCGGCAATGGACTCCATGGTGCAATAACAAAAAAACGCGATAACAACCTGTTTAACGCCGACAGTTCGAAAGATGTCTCTAAATGGAATGTTTTGATGGGTTTCGTTTTTTTCATTATTTTTTGCAGAATCATTTTTCCCCCATAGCGATACAGCGGCAAATAAAACAACAACAAGACAGCATTGAATTATGCCCATGGTGCGATACCCCATGTTCCATGAATTTCTGTTTATCAGAAAGAACGACATAATAATAGGACCCATTGAAGCCCCAACGCCCCAAAAGCAGTGAAGCCAGCTCATGTGTTTTGCCTTATAATGCAACGCGACATAATTATTTATAGCCGCGTCAACGGAGCCTCCTCCCAAACCAAGAGGAATAGCCCAAAGACACAACAGTAAAAAATCCGAAGAAATCGAGAACCCAAGAAGGGCGATCGCAGTCATTAAAACACTGCCGGCGGTAACAATACCCGTCCCAAGCCGCCTTATAATCCTTGCGCTGAGAAGGCTTGAGACAACAGTGCCACCTGAGATAATCATTGAAATAAACCCCGCATAATGCAAAGGGACATTCAGTCCATTGTACATTGCGGGCCAGGCTGAACCTAGCAAAGAATCCGGCAATCCCAAACTAATAAACGAGAGATAAATAATTATTAAAAGTATAATCGAAATCATTTGTTTCTAATTAAAATAATTTCCCAAGAAATTTAAAAATAGATTTCGTCTACCCTACTCTGCCCCGTTAATTAAACCATGCTCTTTCAGAGAACAGTTTATAAGTAGGATGTTTTGCCTCTATCTCAGGGATTCCAATGGGCAAAAACGCGACAACGATATAATCATCGGCGAGCCTTAAAAGCCTTGAAAATTTTTCCTGTGTTTCGGTGTTTTCGGTAACTTGCCCCTCAATCCAGCAACTTGCATAACCAAGACCCGTAATTGCAAGAAGCATATTTTCAATAGCCGCAGAATAGTCCTGCACATAAAAGGGCTTATCTCTGTAACTCAAAATTCCGCGCGTTAAAACGCATACTCCGGCAGGAGGTTTTTCCCCTTCAAATCCGTTCTTCTTTACCAAGTCCGTAAAAGAAGCAAGCAATGCGGGGTCATCAAGCCCGATTAGAGATGTTGTCTGCTTATTGCAAGCTGAAGGGGCGGCAAGACCTGCTTTAAGAATTTTTTCAAGGTCTTGACGCGGAACGGGCGTGTTTTTATAACGCCCCCGGTAACTGTAGCGATTTCGTATACATTCAAAAACATCCATCTTTTCTTCCTTATAACTGGAGATAAGCGGCATTTTAATGCCGCCTATCGCAATAGTATCTGCCGTTTGTTGCAGATACCTTGCATTATATTATTTTTTTATCGACTTTTCTATACCTGTGCTTTTTCTTCATGTTCGTTAAAATACCGTCTCCATGCCTGTTCAATCTCCAAAAGCGTCTGCTCACGGTTAAGCTGATTTTTGAGGAAAGTCCCCCATTTTAAGTTGTCACAAAAATAGCCAAAAAACCGCCTCGCCCTTGAAACATGAAAATCAGGCGGCTGGTAACGGGAAAGGAGTTCTAAAAAACGCAATCCAATCTCTTCAATATTATACGTTTTTTTTTGCCCTGTTTCGCCGCTTTCAATCCTTCTCGCTGAGGCATAAATCCACGGCTGGCGTACCGTCGCCCTGCCGGTCATAACAGCGTCGCAGGGACCAGCCGCCCGTCGGACTAAATCTTCCGCGCTGGATATGTCCCCGTTTCCGGACACCGGGATTTTCAGTTCCTGCCTTAAAGCGCCGACATACTCCCAACGGGCAAGGCGCTTAAATTTTTCCGTTACCGTACGGGGATGGAGCGTAATCATTTCTACCCCTTCGGACTCAAGGCGGCGGCAAAATTGCGCCAAATAGCCAAAATCGTCCTTGTAGCCAATACGGAGTTTTACGCTTAAACGGCGCTTTACAAGGGGTCTTACACGGGCAATTAGCTCTCCGCTACGGTCAATTGAAGCCATCCAAGCGGCTCCCGCGCCCGTTTTTCGGATTAAAGGGGCGCTACAGCCCATATTTATGTCGATTCCGGCACATTCCAGCCTATCCAAAAGGGCGGCGGCTTGGGAAATAGCCTCAAAATCAGAGCCGACAAGCTGAAAAACGAGCTTTTCGGGCTTTGGAGCGGCATCAATGTACCATTTTTCATAGTGACCGCCCGCTAAAAGCGCCTGGGCGCTGATCATTTCGGAAAAATAGGCATCACAAGAGCCAAAATCTTCGATTAATTCCCTAAATGCCCTATGGCTGATTTCTGCCATTGGCGCAAGGTAGTAAGGTACGCCCATTGACCCCCCAAAAACAGTTTTTAATTATTTTTTGACTTTTAGAAAAATTTTCAAATATGGCTATATATATCATTTCTATACTTGACTATTTTTGAATTATATCATATATTAATTGAAAGAGGAGCGTACAGATGATAGCAAAGACTGATATGCCTAATATCAACGAAAAAGCCGCTGAAGGAATCAAACCTGAGGGTGTCCCATACCGTGTACTGGTTGTCGATGATTCAATGTTCATCGCAAAACAGCTTGGTCAGATATTCACTTCTGAGGGTTTTGACGTAGCGGACACAGCCGCCGACGGAGCCCAAGGGGTTGAAAAGTACAAAGCTTTGCATCCAAATATCGATCTGGTTACCTTGGATATTACCATGCCGGTTATGGATGGCGTTTCTGCACTGGAAAAGATTCTCGAATTTGACAAGAGTGCCAATATAATTATGGTAAGCGCATTGGGTAAAGAAGATGTTGTAAAAAAGTGCCTGCTTATGGGGGCAAAGAGCTACATCGTCAAACCCTTGGACAGAAAAAAGGTTCTGGAAAGAGTTGTTTCCGTACTTAAGCGGTAATTGTTCTATTTTTAAAAGTAAAAAATCCTCTTTTTCCAATGAAGGTTTATTGTCTTCGCAGTTTGCGTTTATAGGGAAAAATCTATGCGTTTAGCTCCCCTTTATTATGTCCGTTTTGCCGCATGGTTTGCGGGTTTGATATTTTTAACTGCCAACGCCCCATTTTTAGCGGCGCAGACCGAGGCGCTTGTCTCATTTTCAAATCCGGCGAATCTTTGGGGGAGCGGAATTGAACAGGTACTTGAAGAGGCGTACAGGCAATGTATAAGAACTAGGATCATCGCCGGCAGAGTGATGAATATTCGCCTCCCCTTCGCCATGAACAACGACCGCGATCTAATGCTTGAAACCACAATGGACATGGTAGGCGATGGAAAGGGAAGCCCTCAAATGCTGTGGGAGGCAACAGAAGAGATTTTAGCTTCGGATGACTTTGCGGATTATATAAACGCACTTTCTTCGGGGCGTGAAAGAGTTGTCATTTTTGACATGCTTGAACGAAGCTGGACTATTTCATCAGATATGCTTCTTATCGCACGGATGAGAGCCGGCTCTTATACCGGACTTCCCCACCGTCCTTATATTCTGACTTCGGGAAGGGGCGCGCTTGAAAGCGATGTATACAATTATATTTACTGCATTGGACACATAGGGCTGGACTGTTCCGGTTTTGTCTGGAATATTCTCTCTTACACAGCACAGCGAGGCGGCGTTGATCTTGGCAGGGAGCTAAGCAGGGTTCTTGGCGTTCCGCGCGGAGGGGACGCTTCACGCTATGCCGGGACAGCGTTTTTCAGTTCTTCAAATCCCCAAATAATTAATGTGAGCGATGAAATCCGCAATTTACGCCCTGCCGATGTTCTCCTTTTCCGCGACATTGAAGGCGTTATAGTACATTCGGCGGTTATTCAGTCGATTGACTTTTCAAGGGGCGTTATACGTTATTTGCAGTGTAACAATGTAGCGCAGGCAGACGAGCGCGGCGTTCATGACTCCTATATTTATTTTAATCCGGCAAACCCGTCTGTTTCACTAAAAGACCCATCTCTTCATTGGTCGCAAAAACGTTTCCCGCCGTTCCCCGGAGAAGACATCTCTTGGGCTGATGACGGAGAGCGGTATCGCTACAGATTAAACGGCGGAGGCAGGGTTGTCCGTATTCGCGCGCTCATTCCTGTGGTGGAGAGGCTAAGTACGCAATAATGCACGGTGAAACCGTTTATATGTTGCTCATAATTTACTTGGCGCATCCAGTATTGTTGTCTCTTTCATTGCTCCTTGCTAATTGTCTTCGCTCACTGCTCATTCCCGACTTCCCATCTTGAAACAAACCCCTATCCCTAATACCATTAAATTGGAGATAAGCGACGTTTTAATGGCAGATACTAATAATTTACAGGAGTCTTTGTGCGAATAGAAAATGATCTTACTCAGGGGAAAGTTTTTTCAAAACTGGTGCTTTTTGCCATTCCGTTTTTGATATCCAACCTGATCCAGTCCCTCTACAATGTG
>JAIRUQ010000125.1 GCA_031254315.1 Treponema sp. | reverse complement strand
AATGATGTTATGGCTGGAGAAACATTTGATTGGTATGACAGCTCTCAAGGGGATATTCAGAACGGAAGGGCAATGTTTTATAATGCCGTTATAAAATTAGGCAGAGAAACTCATTTTGCCGTAAAAAATATTATAAAGACAGAATATGGTTACAGAGTAGATTGTATTGAATCAACTTGGGATGACAGATATTCTTACAGTAGTTTCACAGAAAGCCAATTCTGGAATAGGTACAAACCGGGAGATGCGATGACGTTATTTCTGTACCTTGACGGCGACTACTTGGATATTTATGTTGACGGCAATGATATACTTTTGGGAAGATTTGTAAAAGTAGGGCGTGAGTTTATCAGGCAGTATCAAAGCCTTATAAAAACAAACACTTGTGATTTATCAAGAGTGCAGTTGCCCCGTCGTGCGGACGGCAGTACAGACTATTCTCTCCCCACCCCTAGTATCATTGAGGAAGCGCATCCTCTGAATACCGATAATACCGCCGCCGGAATAAGTCAAGCAGATGATTTTATTCAAAGCGACAAATCTTCACAATCACTTCCATTGTGGGCGTTAATTGCTATTATAGGCGGTGCGGTTGTTGTGGCTGGCGGCGTGGTGGTGTTTATCGTGAAGCGGAAAAAGTAACGGGAAGGGGAATTAGATTATACATATTAATGTATAAAAGGAGCAACTTTCTGACAACGCTCCCACTTCTCCTAAGTCTTCATTCGTTTTAATTCGCTCAATTCGAGTAATTCGTTGATCCCTCTTCCTCCGTGTGTAGGGCGCGCTACTCAGGCTAAAGCCCTCGCGCCTTTTTCATCTTAGTTACGTTTATTTAGCGCCACGCCATGCTAACTTATTCATCAGACACCGCTTGACGCGGTGCATACTTGGGCGTGTGTTCTCCGTGGTTAATATTCCCTTAAATCACTCCCTGATCAAGCATCGCCTTGGCTACTTTTTTGAAACCAGCTATGTTTGCGCCGGCGACAAAGTTTTCGGGCTTTCCGTATTCTTTCGCGGCATCGTCTATGTTGTGGAAAATGCCGCACATAATGTTCTTGAGTTTTGCGTCAACTTCTTCAAACGACCAAGAAAGACGAGCGCTATTCTGCGACATTTCAAGACCTGAAGTCGCGACACCTCCGGCGTTCGCCGCTTTGCCGGGAAAGAAAGCGATTCCCTTTTCAAGCAGAAACTCCGTAGCGTCCATCGTTGTGGGCATATTCGCGCCCTCACCGACAATCTTACAACCACTCGATGCAAGCTTTTTCGCGTCTTCAATAAAAAGTTCGTTTTGCGTGGCGCAAGGGAGCGCAATATCGCAGGGAATGTCCCATACTCTGCCGCCGGACACATCGGTATAAACTGCGTCTTTATGGATTTCGGCGTATTTGGTGAGTCTTTCCCTGTTTATAAACTTAACTTCCTTCATGGTGTCAAGGTTGATACCGTTTTTATGGAAGACATAACCGTTACTGTCCGACATGCTGACAACAACCGCTCCCAAAGACATTGCCTTCTGCGCCGCGAAAACCGCGACATTGCCGCTCCCTGAGACCGCTACCTTCTTGCCCTTAAAGCTGTCGCCCTTTTTATTCAGATATTCTTCTACTATATAAACAAGCCCGTAACCTGTGGCTTCGGTTCTGGCAAGACTTCCGCCCCAGCCGATGCCCTTTCCTGTAAGCACTCCCTCAAAGCGGTTTACAATTCGTTTGTACTGACCGTACATAAAACCGACTTCCCTGCCGCCAACGCCGATGTCTCCAGCGGGAACGTCGGTGTCGGGACCGATGTGGCGGTACAATTCAGTCATGAAGGACTGGCAGAAACGCATCACTTCGTTGTCGCTTTTTCCTTTGGGGTCAAAATCACTGCCGCCTTTTCCGCCGCCCATTGGAAGTCCTGTAAGAGCGTTTTTGAAGGTTTGTTCAAAACCGAGGAATTTGATTATGCTTAAATTGACGGAAGGATGAAATCTCAAACCGCCCTTGTACGGACCAATCGCTGAATTGTACTGAACGCGAAAGGCGCGGTTCACCTGAACTTTGCCAGCGTCATCAATCCACGGAACTCTGAAAACAACAACACGCTCAGGTTCCACAAGCCGCTCAAGAAGCCCGGCTTTTTCATAGACACTGTCCTGATCGACAATGATCTTAAGCGAACCCAATACTTCTTTTGCGGCTTGAATAAACTCGCCCTGTCCCGCGTCCTTTTTTTCGATATCAGTGATAATCTTATCAATGTAACTCATGATTCCTCCTATTTATTTTATTTACTTAACAGATATTTTTCTACACTTACAAGTTTAACTGCCGCGCAGAATATTTCCAGCGCAGAACCAAGATCGGCAAGAGACGGACAAGTAGGGGCAATGCGTATGTTTCTGTCCTGAGGATCGTTGCCGTTGGGATATGTCGCGCCTGCCGGAGTAAGCGTAACTCCAGCCTGAGCGCACAGCGCGACAATTTTTTTCGCGCAATCTTGTAGCGCGTCAAAACTGACAAAGTACCCTCCTGAAGGGTTCGTCCATTCGGCAATACCGGTTCCGTCCAATTCACGACTCAAAGTGTCGGCGACAAGTTTGAACTTTGGGCGAAGGATCGCGGCGTGTTCTTCCATGTGCGCCAACACCCCTTTTGCGCTTTTGTAAAAGCGGACATGGCGAAGCTGGTTTAATTTATCTGGACCGATAGTCTGCACAGTCAGCCGCTTACGGATAAATTCGCAATTTGATTTAGAAGAGGCGATACAAGTTACAGACGCGCCTGCAAAACTAACCTTGGAAAAGGACGCGAATACATACGCCATATTTGGGTTTCCGGCTTCTTCGCAAAGACGGATAATATTGGGGATTTCTACTTTTTTACTGCCAAGATCGTGGAAGGCGTAGGCATTGTCCCAATAGATACGGAAATCATTTGCCGCGGGTTTTAGGCGGGCAAAGCGTTTAACTGTTTCGTCGGAATAGACAATGCCTGTGGGGTTGGAGTATTTAGGTACGCACCAAATACCCTTTATCATCGGATCGGAGGAAACCGCTTTTTCAATCGCGTCCATGTCGGGACCATCCTGCCCCATCGCTATTGGAATCATATCGATATGGAAATAATTACAAATTGTAAAATGACGGTCGTAGCCCGGAGAAGGACACAAAAATTTTATTTGTCCTTGGCTCTGCCATGACGTTCCGTCCCTTACGCCGTGCGACATATTTACCGCTACATTATCAAACATCAGGGCAAGGGAAGAGTTGCCGCCTACAACAACTTCATCCGGCGTAACATCAAGAAGGTCTGCGAAGATTTTTTTCATTTCAGGAATACCATCAATTCCGCCATAGTTACGGCAGTCGGTTCCGTTCTCGGAAAGATAATCTTCCATAGAAAGGCAGGTAAGCAGTTCATTGCAAAGGGACAACTGTTCATTGGAAGGAACCCCCCGCGTCATGTTGAGCTTTTTGCCCTTTTCTTTATGTTTTGAAAAAGCCGCCTCAAGTTCGCCTTTAAGAGCCGTTAATTCTTCTTTGTCCATCTGCGCGTATTGTTTCATGTCTTCCCTTATTGAACAAACTATACACTTTTTTAATACACTCGCCAATAGGGGGACAAAAGTACTTTCCTATCTTGTTTTTTATTGAAAAAGTGTTAAAATCTTAAGAATGTCGGAAAAGTATATCCCTGATAAAGACATCCACAGTTCAACCATAGAAATGATCGTTTGGGGGGAACAGTATGAAGTGAATATTCCTCTTATAGACAGCCAGCACAAAGAACTGGTAGAGCTAATCAATCAGTTGATCCACGCCTGCAGAATCGGGACGGAAGTAGCGGAGGCAACCTTTGCCAAAGCTATGCACAAGATGGTAGACTACGTCCGTTTCCATTTTAGCGCGGAAATCGAATTGCTTGAAAAGATCAAATACCCTGACTGCCATGAACACAAAAAACAACACGAAAAGCTGGTAAGCGCCATACTGTCCGCGGTAAAAGATTTTAACGAAGGCAAGGACTTTGTACCCAACCACTTTGTCCGCACCCTAAAAGACTGGGTTTTTGAACACATTGCCGTATTCGACAAGCAATACGCGCTTTTCGTAGCGGATCAAAAGCGGCTGGGGTTATTAACAGATAAACAACTAACTCTTTAGTCAATTAGAAGATCAACGAATAAAGACGAATGAAGAGAGAGCAAAGAACAAAGAAGAGAAGATAACCACGGAGGACACGGAGTTTCACGGAGGAAGAAAAGGGGAATCAACGAATTGAACGAATGAAGAGGAATGAGCCTCCGCGGAGCAGAGCGCAGACTGAAAGTCTGACGCGGTATCTAAAACTTTAAGTTATATCAAGCGGAGGCTCGTTCGAGAGGAAATTTATTATACCGTCTGGTTTAATACCAAGCCTTCAAATATTTTGGTTTGTTTCAGCCGGAGCAGAGTGCGGACTGAAAGTTCGACGGGGTAAGTACAAGCCGCCTTTGGCGGCGTTGTACAATCTCTTCCTTACACTCGCCGACCGCAGGGAGGCATTAAACCAGACTTTCGAATAAAGAGGGAGTATTTTTTATGAAAAAAACTTTTTTAATTTTATTAATTTTTATTATTTCTCTTACAATGTGCAGAAAGACAAATACTGAAACGACTCAAAAAAGCAATGAAGTTGTAATTTCAGAAAATATTGACATTCCCGATGAAGCTACTACAGATTCAAGATATGTTGATGAATTATCGGTAGAATTACTTGGTATTAATAGAGCTAATATTAGTATAAGAGATACGAATAATAATAAATTCATGGGATACATCAATCTTAATAGAATATATCCGGAAATGCCTATTGGCGATGTTTATGTATATGAAAAGTATATAGTTCTGGTTGAATTCTTCCAACAGGGGGGAGAATGGTATGGGGATGGGTTTAATGTTTATGAATATGACGAAAATATAAAATATAGCGAATATAAAATTAAAGGAAATAAGTTACACGAATGTAGTGGACCTTATTTTTTTGAAGGTATTTATAATGACTTATTATTTTCTGATATAGGGACCGGACCCGGAATTAGAGGAATTGAAATATTTGATCTCGCCAATAATTCTTTTGTATTAGCCGGTGCATATTATGGAAGTTTTTATTTTCATAACAATATTGTAAACGGACTAGTATTTACAAAATGGAGTATAAGCAGAGGAAGTCTTGAAGATTCTATTATAGATAAATATAACGAATATTTGGAAACAACGTACAAACCCGAAGAAACTTATGGTTTGTTTCCAGAACTGATTATGCATTATACCTATAATATTTTAACGCATGAAATAAAACTTGGCTCAGGAGAGTATATACTTGTTCAATAGAGAAGGATAAACATTGGAACAACGGGTTACAGTAAGCAACCGTAATCTTAGTTATAACAAATTTGCCACAATTAGATTTTCTTCAATCTTTATTCGTGTAATTCATTGATCCCATTGCTCATTGCCTGAACTCGCCACGCCTTGTTCCAGTGCCGCACCCTCATTGCTCAGGGCGCGCTACTCAGGCAAAAGCCCTCGCGCATTGTTGGTCGCATTGACCTTTGTTTGGCGCCTCGCCGTGTTAGTTTTTTCATCCTCACGGCTTTGCCGTACAATATTGGGCAGACGCCGTGTGGCATAATTCATCCACACATCTTAAACGCGGTGCATACTTGGGCGTGTTGAGCCCATTCTCCTAAAATCTCTTAGCGTAATCCATTGATCCCTTTTTTTTTCGTTTTTTTCCGATCTCAAGCAAGCAAAATGACACCTTCAACCCATATATATATAACTTTTTCTTGTTTGGGGACTCGTCCGGTTCACGAACAAGTGCTATCTGACAACAAAAACGTTGTTTATGTGTCAGACGAGGTTCGAACAGGTCAATTGTGAAAAAACCTGAAAAGTAGTATATTAAAAGAGGAGTTATTGTTATGGAAGCGACACAAACAGCCAATCCCCCCACCTTTGAGTCAGTGTGGGCATTAGTAAAGGAAGTAGCCGAGAATCAAAAAGAAACTGACCGTCAGATGAAGGAAACTGACCGACAGATGAAGGAAACTGACCGACAGATAAAGGAAACTGACCGTCAGATAAAGGAATATAATAAACGATTTGGGGATTTTACCAATCGTTTTGGCGAAGTTGTTGAATATATGGTAGCGCCCAATCTGCGGGAAAAATTCAGGGAATTAGGTCTTAATTTTCCAACAGCCACTTCCAATGCCGATGTTTCCGATTATGATAATAATATATTCCTTGAAATTGACGTTAAACTGGAAAACGGCGATAAGGCTATGCTGGTTGAAGTAAAAACCAAACTCACCGCCAAAGATGTCAAAGAACATATTGATCGCCTTGAAAAAATGCGCAAGTATGCTGATTTGCACGGCGATAAACGCACTTTTTTAGGAGCCGTTGCAGGAGTGGTAATAAAGCCTAACGTAAAGGAGTATGCTTTAGAACAAGGTTTCTATGTAGTAGAGCCTTCAGGGGAAACTTTTAATATTACTCCGCCAAACAGCAAGCCAAAAGAATGGTAAAGTTTGGGAAGTAGATACTCGGGAATTGGGCGCTCATTGACTATTCCTAATCAAAAACGAATCAAACCCTGCGGTGCGTAAAGCGGCAACTGTAGCGTTTGCGTCCTGCCCTGCGGAAACGGTAACCGCCCACATTCCGTTCCCGTTTACAGTACGCTCTTCAATTGAGGGGGAGAAACCGGCTTGTCTTAACGCTGTTACCTGCGCTTGAGCATTAGCTTGCTGACTGAAAATGCCTGTCTGCAGTTTCGCGCTACTTGCCGCAGGGGGGTGGGTGTTCTGCGCAGGAGCAATCGGCGTGTTTTGCGCGGTAGGAGTTTGCGCGGCAACGGGCTGGCTCACTGAGGGAGCAACAGGCTGTGCGGCGGAAGGCGCGCTCTCTCTTGTTTGGGAAGTACGCGGCGGAGGACTGTTTTCAACTAACGCAAGGGAATCAAGTCCGCCGATAAATAGCCAGAAAGGACTTGTTCGGATAACAACCGCAGAAGAGTCCGCGCCTGCGGCTAAACGACCTTCTGGGGTTTGGGGAAATTCGTTGACAAGACGCTGACGCCACCTTTCAGATGAATTGCCGCGCGTAATTTTCCAGAGGATAAAAATGATTTCGGTTTTCATTTCTGAATATTCGCTATTGTCGGCAAGCGCGCCAAGCGCGGATAAGTCGCCCGTCTTTATCGCTTTAATGCTTGTATCTAAAAAACGCGCGCGCGTGGATTTTGACAACAGCGGCTCAAGGGCGGTTATAGCCCTGTCCCACTCGCCCATCGCGGCAAGACAATAGGCGCAGGATAAAAGAGCGTCATCGTCTACCCTGCCGGGTATTGCCCCCGCGGCATCCAGCCAGTTCCTTGCCGCACTTTCAATGTTTCCTGAAAGCTGATTAAGACGCGCGAGCCGCACAAGAGCGTCATGCTTCTCTACGGCGGTAGCGCCTTGACGAGAAACTGCTCTTTCAGCGTTTTGTATTTCCGCTTCAAGAGAAACTCCGCTTTGCGCGAAAAGTGTTCCAAATCCAAAGAGGCAAATAAAGAGCGTAAAAAAAGTAGCGCGGTTAATCATATTGACCGCCGTTAGGATTAGTATTTTTCCTTCTGGAAAGGAACCTGCGCCTCGCTGTACGTGCGTCTACAGGTTCCGGGGGAACTTCGCCTGCAAAATTATCTTCTTTTGGTTTTTCAACTTTTGACGGTTTTTCTTTATGCTTTTTTCTTAAAATCCTGGCAAGGGGCAAGGCGCAGAAAAGCCCGACAACAAACGATATAAATACGGTGAGAAATACCGGAACGCCTGAAAACTTCGCGAAGCCAAAACTTATATCACACCTATTATCAAGGTTAAATGTAACAAATACCAAAAATATCGCAAAAACAACGATAAATAAAATTAATCGCCAAGGCATACGCCCCTCCATCCACGCTACGCGCGAAAATTTACGCGCTTCCATACGTCAGCGCAATAATATGTTACTTGTCAGAGAACTCGATGCTCTCTTAAAAGTCCTGCTTGAAGTCCAAGAAAATAAGAAATTAACCACGGAGGACACGGAGTTCACGGAGGAAGAGTCAGAAATCTTATCAAAACTCCGTGTTCTCCGTGTCCTCCGTGGTTTTATATTCTTCTCGAACAACCCTAATTCTACGGAATCAATTCCTTTGCCCGGAATGTATTTCCTTTTAACGATGAAAAGGTAAGTTTGCCAAAAGAGCCTATCATTGATAGCGGTCCGGGAACTACTACCATTTCGTCCTTTTCAGTCCTCGTTATTAATTCATCGGCATTTTTTCGTGAAATTCCCTCTATTAATACGACTTCTGTACTGCCAATTCTAGCCTTTAAGAGGGCGGAAGTATGCTTTTTTTGAAGGGCTATCACTCTTGAAAGCCGCTCCCTTTTGAGTCCTTCGGCGATTCTGTTCGGCAGATCAAAGGCTTTTGTGCCTTCACGCGGATTAAAATGGTACATAAAAGAGTAGAGAAATTTGACTTCGTCCATTAGCCGGAGTGTCTTTTGCACGTCCTCTTCTGTTTCGCCCGGAAAGCCGACCAAAATGTCCGTGGAGAAGGTAACACCGTCAAGAGCGGAGCGTATTTCGCCGACCAGTTCAAGGAAACGCTCTGCGGTATAAGTGCGGTTCATCGCTTTAAGTACGCTGTTTGAGCCGTGCTGGACAGGCAGATGAATATGGCGGCAGAAGACTTTATTTTCTGCCATTACTTCAATTGTACTGTTTGAAAAATTGCCGGGATTTGCCGAAAGGAAGCGCACCCATTTCACTCCGCTTTTTTCCGCTGTGGGCGCAATAAGTTTTAACAGAGCGGAAAAATCGGTTCCGTCCTTTTCCCAATAATAACTGTTCACATTCTGCCCAAGCAGGGTAATCTCGCGCACTCCCCTCTCTCCTACAAGACGGATCTCCTCCAAAATATTTTGCGGATCGCGTGAAACTTCCCTGCCCCGAACATACGGTACTATGCAATAAGAGCAGAAGTTGTTACAGCCGTGCATAATCGGAACAAAACTGCGGAACTGCCCTTCTTCAAAGTGAGATTGAGAAAAAGAAAAAACAGGGGATTCGTTTGTATCGATGACAGCCGTTGAGCCGTTTTCTACAGATTCAAGTATCATGGGGAAAAGAGAGCGGGCACAAGTGCCCATAACATAATTAACCTGCGGATATTTTTCTTTTAATTTTTCACCTAACCTTTGCGCCATGCATCCTGCGATTATAAGCGAAAAATTTAATTTGTGTTTCTTTTTAAGACCGCAATAATGAGCGATGCGCCCAAAAGCGCGTTTTTCCGCAGTTAAGCGCACCGAGCAGGTGTTAAGGAGAACAATATCAGCGCGCTCTCCGTCCTCTGCAGGTGTCCATCCCCTCTCTTTGCAGACAAGAGCCAAAGCAGACGATTCCGCGCTGTTCATTTGACAGCCATAAGTTTCAAAAAAATATTTCAATGCAGTTGTTTTCAGGAACCCTTTCCCAAATCCCATGCCAATTTAATTGCCTTAAACAAGCCAAGCACCACAAGCCCAATCGCGCCGATAATGAGAAAATACGCGGCAAAGCCCGCCACTACTCCAAAGCGAGGATTCGCGAGTAACATAAGAAAGCCCGATGCTGTAACAATGACGGCATTTTTTATATTGGTATTCACTTTTCGTTTGACGGCGCGAAAAATCATTCCAATACCGGAGCTAAAAATAAAAACTCCGGCGATAAGCCCCACCGGACGTACACGCATACCAACAATCGTCAGAACCGCCAGCGCGATACCGCCGGCAATTAGGGCAATAATTATTCTGCCTTTATTCGGCAAACCCTCTGTCGCGGGATTCGCGTCTCTCCATTCAGGTTCATTCATTTTATCAACCTCCTTTCAGCCGCTTCTATTACATTTTGCAAAAGCATAGCTATTGTCATGGGTCCTACTCCGCCGGGTACGGGTGAAAAAAAAGCGGACCTTTCCGCTACGGCAGGATCAACATCGCCGCAGACGCGGTAACCTTTTGGGGCGGACGAGTCGGGAACGCGGTTTATTCCCACATCGATCACTGTCGCGCCCTCCCTTACCATTTGCGGTTTGACAAACTCAGGGTTTCCCGCCGCGACAATTAAAATGTCCGCCTGTGTGGTGTACTGCGCAAGATTTTTTGTTCCTGTGTGGCAGAGAGTTACCGTAGCGTTATATTCTCTGCGTATTAAAAGATTAGCTAACGGCTTTCCTACAATATTAGAGCGTCCAACCACAACCGCATTTGAACCTGAAATGGGGATTTTGTATTCTTGCAGGAGCAAAAGAACTCCGTGGGGAGTACACGGCAAAAATCCGCTCTTACCTAAAATCATATTCCCGACAGAAACAGGGTTAAAACAGTCAACGTCTTTTTCGGGAGTAATAGTGGCGACAATTTTCTCTTCGTCAATATGTTTTGGCACAGGGGACTGAACCAGAATGCCGTGTACTTTCTCGTCTTTGTTAAGATCGTTAATTAGCGAAAGAAGTTTCTCTTCGGTTGTTTCAGATGGCAGTTTGAAATCAAGGCTTTCCATTCCCGCTTCCGCCAGGGCTTTTTCCTTTGACTTGACATAGGAAAGGCTTGCCGAATCTTCACCGACAAGAACCACCGCAAGACAGGGAGTTAGTCCTTTTTGTTTTAAGTTAGTACATTTTGTTTTAACATTCTCCCGAAGCTTTGCTCCAAGAGCTTTTCCGTCCATAATAACCGCAGACATTACATCTCCTTAAAAAATTTAACGCAAAATATCCGACAGAGGCAGGATCACCATGAAGCGCCCTGCTTGCGCCGTTATCGAAAAATCTCCATCAACCGCTACATTGCTCAGTCCAAAAAGACCTCGCTCCCATTTGACCCCTTCAAGTTGCCACTTTAGGGCGCTACTTTTCGCCTCCCAATTTCCGTCTCCAAGCGGAAACACCGACACTGTCGAGCCCTTCTCGACTCGGCGGCAAAGTTTATCCGCTGTAGCCAAATCTGCATCGATACAGTGAATATCGGCGGATTCTGTAATCCATCTGCGCGGAAAAATCTCCCGCTCAAAAAGCGAGCGAATGCCAAAAAGATGATCAATCCTGCCGCCGCCGCCGCCGATTATCCATATATTATCCGCCCCTTTTTCAACAGCAAACATAAAAGCCAGTTCTGTATCGGTATAATCCTTGTCCTTCTTATGGCGTATAACACGCTCCTGAGGAAAGGCGGCAAGACGCGAGGGGTCTTCAATAGAATCCATGTCCCCGATGATCCAGTCAGGCTTTACTCCCGTACTTTCCGCCGCGTCCAACCCCGAATCGGCGGCAATAAAGAGCGGTTCTTTTGCCTCTGTCTCAATTAGCCGTCTCGCTATTTGCGGCGAAGGTCCCTGTCCGCCTGTAAAAATTATACCAAGCAAAATATCTCCAAAAATAGATTCGCGTGATGAATTTTCAGAACAACTCCAGTATACTTAAAAAAGCGGAGACTTTCAATTGAAAAAAGTTATACACCCGGTACTGAAAAAACTGTCCTCTATTTTTAACGAAAACGGGAAAGAACTCTACCTTGTGGGAGGCGCGGTCAGGGATATGCTCAGGGGACAGAAGATTCATGACTTTGATCTTGCCACAAACGCCCTGCCGCAAGAGGTAACCGCCATAGTCAGGCGAGCCGGAGGAAAGGTCGTCCCCACAGGAATTAAACACGGTACTGTTACCGCTTTTTACAAAGACCACACTGCTGAAATCACCACATTTAGAACTGAGTCCGGCTATTCGGACGGGCGCAGACCGGATCAGGTGATTTACGCCTCTGATATAAAAGAAGACCTTTCTCGGCGTGATTTTACGATGAACGCCATTGCACTGCGCCTTCCAAAAGGAGAGCCGGTCGATCTTTTTGGCGGGGCGAAGGACATCAAAGCAGGAATTATTCGCTGTGTGGGAAACGCGGCGGAACGTTTCAGCGAGGACGGTCTGCGCCCATTACGCGCTGTGCGCTTTGCCGCCCAGCTTGGCTTTAAGATTGAAAAAGGCACTTTAGACGCGATACCCGGCGCACTCTCTGTAAGCGCGAATGTTTCATGGGAGAGGGTCAGGGACGAAATCGATAAAATACTCGCCTCCCCTCTTCCTTCACGGGGTTTTCATTTAATGGAACAAACAGGACTTTTGTCGCTTTTCCTTGAAGAGCTTTCTGCCTGCAAGAATATCGATCAAAAAGGATTTCATCAGTTTGATGTACTTGAACATTCGCTTTATGCCTGCGACTATTCCGCGGCAAAGGGCTATTGTCGGCAGTTACGTCTTGCCGCTCTTTTTCATGATGTGGGAAAACCTTCCGTCCGCCAGATGGACTCAAGCGGCGTTTGGACATTCTACCGTCACGAAGAAGTTTCGGCTAACATGTGCGAAAAAATACTGAACCGCCTTCGCTATCCAAACGCCGTAATAGACTCTGTCTGTCATTTAATAAGAGAACACATGTTTCAATATACAGATAACTGGTCTGATTCAGCCGTCCGCAGATTTATCGCCCGCGTAGGAGAGGCAAACCTTGAAGACATTTACCGTCTGCGCAGAGCCGACGTTTACGGTTTCGCGGGCAAAGAGCCTGATCCCCGTTCACTTGAGCCTCTCATAGACAGAGTGAACAAGGTCATGGAACAAAGCAGAGCTTTTTCAATTAAAAACCTCGCTGTTTCGGGAACTGATTTAATCGCGATTGGCATTCAGAGCGGAAAAAACATGGGGCTGATCTTAAAAGATTTGCTGGAAACTGTACTTGACGATCCTCAGCAGAATACGAAAGAGAGGTTGTTGGAGATAGCGAAAGCAATGAGCAATGAGATAACGGCGCAGTAACAATACACGGCGAGATTAGTCAATGAGCAATGATGCCGAAAGAAACGCACGGCGTTAAGCCGTGTCTTTTGAAAAAGGTAACACGGCAAGAGCCCCAAAAAAGGCAGTCATGACCAAAAAGGCAAACTTGCTTTAGCAAGTTTGTGGGCGATAGAGCAATGGGATAGCGGCGCAGTTAGCAAGGACAGCGAGTGAAGAACTCAAGAAGAAAAACCACGGAGGACACGGAGTTCACGGAGGAAGAGAAAGAATTCATACCAAAATTCCGTGTTCTCCGTGGTTAATTCTTCCTCTTCATTCGCGTCAATTCATTTAATTCGCGCAAGGCGCGCCGCTCAGGCTAAAGCCTTCGCGCGTTTTTCATCGCGTTAGCCTTCTTTAGCGGCACACTGTTCGGGCTAAAGCCCTCACGCATTTAACATCGCGTTAACCTTTGTTGTGCGCCACGCCGTGCTAAATTATTCATCTACACGCTCCGCGTGCATACTTAGGCGGACGCCGTGCAACCTTATTCATCCACACGGCTTTGCCGTGCAAGATCGGGCGTGTTGATCTCTTCTCATTGCTCATTGGCTAATCTCGCCACGCTCTGTACGTACGCCGCAAACTCATTGCTCATTACTCATTTGCCGTAAACCAGCTCCACCATCTTCTCCCCGTAACGAGTGCCAAGCAGTTGGAGACCTGCGGAGCCAAAATGGATGTTATCAGGCTGACCTTGACCGGTTCTTCCGGTACAGCCCAAAGAACTGATTATCCACGCGTTAGGTAAAACGGCTTGAATGCGGCTGTTGTCTGCTAAAGCGCCGCCTGTAAGACCGGAACCGCCGTTCCATGTCTGCCCAAGTAAAATGGGGATGGAATTGGGCGCGAGCCTAAGGTCGGAAAGTATATCTTTGTATATTTCTTCTAACATTTCATCCCAGTCGGCATTGTTCAGTCCTACTCCGCTTTCGCCCTGATGAACTATTATGCCTTTTATAATTCCGCCCGCTCTTTGCGCAAGCCTTGCGTTCTGAATAATAGCGTCGTACATATTCGCGTAACCTGCGCCCCTGTACCTGCTCATGCCCTGCATTTCTGTTTGACTTGGTCTGCCGCCCAAAGCTCCCGTGCCTCTGTAATACGCGTCGCCTTTGGTTTTATGAAAAGCGGCAAGCGCCATGTCTCCGTTAGCGACGGCTATCACACCGATGGCAATGTCTTGCGGGGTATTTGCTATTAATGTCCGCCCAAAGTAATCAACAGGGGTAAGCCCGACATTCAAACCGAGATAATTTACCAACCCGTTGTCGGTAATAATAAGAGGCGGAACCGCCCTGTACCACTGACCTTTTGCCCGCTGTTCTCCGGCATATCTTCCGGGAACCACATTCAATATTCTGAACCGTTCGCTTATGCCTTCTTTATCCTGAGAGCGAATTTGCCCCGGACCCTGCATATTTGACTGTCCAAAAGCGATATAAACATGGAACTCCCTTGTCCCCTCAGGCAAATCCACACTGACAGGGCTTTCATCAATCGCAGGCGTTTTCTCTGTACTCACACAGCCGCCGACAATCAATCCAAAAACTACAATTACCGAAATAATACCGATCAAAAATCTTTTCATTTTTTACTCCTAAAATTAAATATACTAAAAATTTAACACAAATCCATATAATTCATTCGTCTTAATTCGCTCAATTCGTTGATCCTCTTCTCTTCCTCCGTGTTCTCCGTGGTAAATTCTTCCTCCTCAGTCCACCATTAACTTGCCGTAAGCGACTTTTGCCGCTTCTTGCTCCGCGCTTTTTTTGTTGCGACCTGAACCGGTTCCGTAAACTGTCTCTCCAATGCGTACGTCCATCCAAAAGACGCGGTCGTGCTCAGGACCTGTGCGCTTTACCATAACGTATTCAGGATAACAATGGTACTGCTGTTGGCAGATTTCCTGTAATATCGATTTATAGTCTTTGTGATAATTCGCTCCTGTTACTTTAT
This sequence comes from Treponema sp., assembly GCA_031254315.1. GTDB lineage: Bacteria > Spirochaetota > Spirochaetia > Treponematales > Breznakiellaceae > WQXQ01. The sequence continues at coordinate 6,420 of JAIRUQ010000125.1, read as the reverse complement.
CAATCTCCGGCTGAATACATCTGCTTACAAAGTCAAAGGCGGGTTTGTAGCCGGAGTCAAGATAAAACGCTCCGATAACAGCTTCCATCGCATCGGCAAGAATAGCCTTCTTCGCCCTGCCGCCTGACATCTCCTCCCCTTTTCCCAGCAAAAGCATTTTATCAATCCCAATACCTAACGCGATCCCTGAAAGAATATCCTCACTTACAACTACGGCTTTTATCTTGGCAAGCTCGCCCTCGGGTTTTTCCATAAAAGACTGATACAAAAGGGTCGCGCAGACAGCGCCAAGAATTGAATCGCCGAGGAACTCCAAACGCTCATTATTTGCTTTTGTGCCTACTTCGTTTGAAACAGAACGGTGCATAAAGGAAAGATTTAAAAGAGCCGGATTTTTAAATTTTAAACCGGCGGCTTTCTGAAAAACCGCCAGTTTACTTTTTCTTTCCGTACTGAGAGTATTCTTACTTTTGCTGGGATTTAATAAACTCGTACGCGTCCTTTACAGTCTCGAATTCATTGGCTTTTTCATCAGGAATATTTATGCCCATTTCTTCCTCGATAGCATAGACCAATTCATAGGTGTCAAGGCTGTCTGCGCCAAGGTCCTGGCGGAACGACGCTTCCAGTGTGATTTTGCCCTCATCAACTTCAAGTTTTTCGGCGATGAGCTTTTTCATTTTTTCAAATAATTCGTCCATTTTTCTCCCCTTATAAGATTATTAAACTTTTGAGTCAGGTACAATTACCTGCTTACCCCGGTAAAAACCGCATTTGGGGCAAACCCGGTGCAAAAGCACCTTATTGCCACAGGTACTGCAATCTATCATTGTGGGCGCGGAAAGTTTCATGTTGAGGGACTGCCGGCGGCTCGTCCTTGCCTTCGATGTTTTACCTCTGGGTACTGCCATAATTTAACCTCTCTAATCCTAACAAAAAACCAATTTCTTTGTCAAGACATTTTTCTAGTATTTGTCAACTGAGCTTTTCAAGCCTTAAATATATCGACACTCAATTATACTTATCTTTCAATGCTTTGGCAACCAGTGGGGGAACCATTCCGTGAAGGTCTCCCTTAAAAGATGCCAATTCCTTAATTGTCGATGATCTTATGACAAAGTATTCGGGGTCTGTGGTCATAAAAATAGTCTCAATTCCCGGATCAAGGGTCTTGTTCATCATCGAAACCTCAAATTCGTAGGAAAAGTCCTCGACTCCGCGCAGTCCCCGGATCATCAATTTTATGTCATTTTTTTTCAGAAAATCCACTATCAATCCGTCGCAAACGGTTACAGACACGTTTTTTTGGTCTTTTACAAGCTCTTTCATCATGCCGGCTCGCTCTTCGGAGGAAAAAAGGTACTTTTTCTGCCTGTTTTCGGCGATTACAATCACAAGTTCGTCAAAAATAGAGGCGGCGCGGCGGATAATATTGACATGTCCCGACGTGGGGGGGTCAAATGAGCCGGGAAAAGCGGCTTTCATAATAGCTCAATTTTAGTAAAAATCCTTCCGAGTATCAAGTAAGCGGGGAAAACTCCTAACCAAAGGTTGGCGTTCTCAAACAAGTCCATTGACATTTTATGGAAAATAGTATAAATTAATGTTATGAGTTGCGTTAAATCCAACCTGCTGATTATCCTTGTGGTAGTTCTGGCGGTTTCCTGTAAATCAGTACCGGAAACAGTACAGCCGGACACGGGAGAAGGCGGCTCAAATCAGGATGACGCTTTCAATCCGGGTGGGATTAGTCAGGAATACTATGTTTCTACAAGGGAAGAGGTACAACGCTTTATAGAGAGCTTAAACATTGTAATACAAAGAGGAGATTACAGTGCTTGGAGGAGAGCTCTATCGCCCGAATATTTTGCTGAAATTTCATCGGCGGAAAATCTCAGGCGGATATCCGATCAGCCGGGGATGAAAACAAGGAGAATTGTATTAAGGACTCCTGAAGACTACTTTACTCATGTAGTAGTGCCTTCAAGGGCAAACCTGCGCGTTGACGACATTGAATTTATCAGCAGGAATAGGGTCAAAGCGTTTACAGTAACGACAAACAGGGCGGGTGATGAACAGCGTCTGCGTTTGTACGATCTTGAAAAAATAGGCAATTCATGGACAATAATTAATTAAGGGGATAAGGAGATTTTTATGTTTTCAATTAAACGTTTTTTCATTCTTGTTACGACAGCTTTGGTAATTATTTCAACTGCCACAGCTCAAACAACAAGCAGAAGAGAAATGAGCGTAGAGGAATCCTATCTGCAGGATTCAATAGAAATAATGATCATCAGGGAAACCGCGAGATCAAGTACAAGGGAAGCAAAAATGATAGCCCTGGAGTACATTGCCGATGCCATTGATCGCGGAAATACAAGCGATGAAATTCGCCAGACGCTTGAATATCTTTCCAGAGAGGGCAGAATGACTGTCGCAAGGGAAAACGGAAGGATAGTGAATAACTTCCCCGATGTTAGGCGTCAATCAGCCAGATACCTCGGTATTATGGGAACAGAAGAGGCAAGACATTCGCTTATGGATATATGCCGTTATGAAAATGAGCCGATGGTTATTCAAGAAGCGATAAAATCGCTCGGCGATATCGGAGTAAACGATAACAACGAAACAGTCGCCCATATCGCTTGGGTTATGACCCGCTTTGATAATCTTAATCCCGATAACCTTATGGCGCTTGCTACTATCGATGCTTTTGAAAGAATCGCCAGACAAAACGACGGAATAGAATCTCCTGAAGCTGTCAGGATTTTAGTCCGCATTTCAGAGGGACAATATGTTTCGCCGGTTAAAGAACGCGCAAGGCAGTTACTTGCGGAATTGCGTTCTTACGGCAGATAATTAAAAAAACGGAGCGATGTTCTTAGATTTCCTTTTAAAACGGAAAAAGGTCATCGCTCTCGTTGGAGAAAGCGGCACTGGCAAGAGCTTCCGCGCGAAGCTGGTCGCGCAAAAATACGGAATTGAGCTAATAATAGATGACGGTCTTTTAATACGGGATAACCGTATTTTAGCCGGACATTCCGCGAAAAAGGAACATACGTTCCTTGCCGCCGTTAAAGCCGCCCTGTTTGACGATAAAGCCCACAGAGATGAAATAGCCCGGCGTCTTCAAAGTGAAAAGTTTAAGCGCATTTTGCTTTTGGGGACTTCTGAAAAAATGGTAAAAAAAATCGCCGCCCGCCTTCAGTTGCCGGTTCCTTCAAAAATTATAAAAATAGAAGATATATCAACACAGGAAGAAATAGACAAGGCGATCAGAACAAGGCGCATAGAAGGCAAGCATGTAATTCCTGTCCCGTCAATCGAAGTAAAGCGAAGTTATCCGAATATCTTTTACGACGCTATAAGAATCTTAAAACGGCGCATAGCTCCAAAGGCAAATCCTGAAAATATGCCCGCAGGGATTGGGCTGGTTCCCACTCTCCATGAAAAATCCGTAGTGCGCCCCGAATATTCAAAGCACGGAAGATTGATCATCTCTGAAACCGCCCTGAGTCAGATGGTTATACACTGTGTTGACGAATACAACCAAAACATCAAAATTAAGAAGCTCCTTATCAAAGACGCAGAAATGGGCTACCGCCTTGTTATGACAATTGACGTACCGTACGGGACTCAACTTGGCGGCAACATTCATGAAATGCAACAATACATCATCGACAACATAGAGCGTTATACAGGCATATTAATCGAAGAAGTTAACATAATTATAGATAAAATCACGGAATAAGTAGCAATGAGTAAAGAGAAAAGAGAAGAAATTAAACCACGGAGGACACGGAGGGCACGGAGTTGAGATTAGAATTCTTTTTCTTTCTCCGTGCTCTCCAAGCTGTCCATAGGACAGCAGTACTCCGTGGTTATATCTTCTTACCAGCTTATTTCAACAGCCAGCCCGTCTTTTAGGTCAAGCAAATCCCCCATGCCTATGGCAAATGAAACCTTTTTCCCCTGAGTTACAACACGCGCCGAACTGACAGACGGACTGAGCGAAAGGGCGGCATTTTTAGGCGCACTCAGGCTGAAAGATATTTCATAGCCTGCGGAAATTTCTTTTAGCAGGGCAAGGAGATCCTCATCAATAGTATCAGATGAAAGGTCAAGCAGGACGAGGCGCAGTATATTTCCCGCACTGGAACCCGCCGATCCACTACCCCAAAACGCCGACAGGGCGGAGACATCTTTAAATTCCAGCGAAACTTTGGTAAGCAGGTCCCTTCCCCCTAGGACATTGTTCACTGAGGGAACCTCTTTTGAAGAGTATGACAAAAGGCTCAAACCCTGAATCCGGGCGACCGTCCGTTCAAAGTCCGCCCTGCCCACGGGGATTGAGGGCCAGCGTTCGTTGCCGTCCAGCCTACCCAGAGATTCCAGCATCTGCGAAACCCGGTACTCAAGGTTGATTTTTCCGGAACCGTCGGCGCGTACGCTTATATCCGCCTCGACGCCCAGGCAGGAATTCATCAAAATCAAAGATACAATGACCAGACACCACGCCGTCTTTTTCATCAAAATTCCTCCGAGTGGATTTGTATGTCCTGAATTCTTGCCGGAATTTCATTTTCCACCATAGCAAAAGCCTTTTGCAAAACGGACTCGCCAAAGGAGCGCGAGTTGGATACCAGCGCCCCGCCTATATGGGCAAAGGAAAGGGAATCTTGCAAATCAACTTCGGCGGCGCTCAGGCGGAAACGGCGTTGCAGTTTGTCTTTTACCGAGCGGACTATACGCCGCTTGTCTTTGATGCTGGTGACATCGGGGATTTCCAATATGAATTGCATCATTGAAACGACCATTAGTTTGTTTCCCCGCCTTCAACGGATTCCGATTCAGCAACCGGCACATTCTCAGTTTTCTCCGCGGCGGCTTGTGCGGCGGCCTGAACGGCAAGATCGGAAATGATTTTTCGTATCTCTTCTTTGTTTTTCGCGCTGATACTTTCATTTTCAAGAAGTTTCTGTAATTTCTCCTTGTCGGAAAAACCCTCGTCAACCGCCCCTTTTAACTCCGTTATCCCTTCGGCACTGCCGGAATCGGCGACAAGGAGCAGGGCGGCAATGCTAAAGCGAATATCCTGTTTTGAGGGATCGACAGCGCCGCCGGAAAGGGCGGTATGGGCGGCGCGGTACTCTTCCATGGCGCGGGCATACATGGTATGGCTTTCAAGCACTTGGGCGTATTCATAACGCACCTTCGCGTCGGTATTGTTGGCAAGCCACTTGTCATAGGTGTCTATCGCCTCGGGCTTGCCCTGTTCCTTCTGGGCGCGGGCATAGAGCAAAAGCACGTCGTTATTGTCCAAAAGGGCGAATTCATGGGCCTTCAGAACCTTTTCCGCCTCGTCATATTTTTTCATCGCATATAAAACAAGGGCGTAGTTATAGCCGTCATCGGCGCTTTCGGGAACCAGAACCAGCACCCGATCGTAGAACTCTGCGGCTTTTTCAATATCCCCGCTCCGTATGCGGGTATAGGCGGCGGCCTTAAGCGCCAGTATGTTGTTGGGATCGCGTTTCAATATTGATTCAAAATGTTTTACCGCATCGTCATAACGTTCGGTTTCAAAGGCGATGCGCCCCAGATTGTACTCGGACGCGACCATAGTTCTGTCTTTAGCCTTTGCCCGGATCAGCCATTTCTCCGCTTCGGCATATTTTCCCATGTCATAGTACGCCATGCCGATGGCAAAATATTCTTCTGCAGAGACCGCTCCCCAGCTTGCGCAACCGAAAAGGACGAAAATCAGAATTAAGAAGATATAACCACGGAGGACACGGAGTTTTAATTTGTTTTCTTCTTCTTTCTCCGTGATCTCCGTGGTAAAATTCTTACTTCTTAGACATCCCTGTGGTTTATTATACTTTTTCATCGCTTTGTGGTGAGGACGGTGTCTTCGATTTCTCGCAACTGGTAGCGGTACAACTGGGCGATGTTACTGCCGTAATCGGCTATCAGTTGGATGATGTTCCGGGGGTGGGATGCGCCGTCCCTGCCGTTGATGCGATCGCCGGCGTCTCCCAGGCCGGGCATGATGTACGCCTGATCGTTCAGGGCGGGGTCCATCAAGAGGGTGTACACGTCACAGTGGTCCAGGGCGCGGACAACCCGCAATGCGCCTTTAAGGGCGGAGATGGCGTTAAAAAAGCGTATGGAGCGGGGCTGTACTCCTGCGTCGAGGAGGTATTTTATCACCGTTACCAGGCTTCCCCCGGTGGCGTTCATGGGGTCGGCAAAAACCAGATCCTTGCCGTCCAGAGCTTTCAGGGAAAAATATGAGCGGTCCAGGTCGAGGATGTACTCCATGTCAACTTCTTTTTTTGTCTCGTTCCGCTGTATCCTGAACAGGGCAAAGGGCGTCACATAGCCGTGGGAGGAATACTCCTGAATTTCCTTGCTCAT
>JAIRUQ010000052.1 GCA_031254315.1 Treponema sp. | reverse complement strand
ATTTCTTTACCCTTCTCGTCAAGGACAGGTTTAGGACCCAGATTGATTCTTGGAGAGACAAACTTTTCGACTACCGCGCCTAGTATATCAGCTTCCAGCATGGTAGGGATTTCATCCCGAAATTTAAATTTAAGAAGGATTTCCTGAACGTTAGGTGAAAAACCGTTGAGATAAGCATTGAAATCAGCTTTAAGTTTCGCCTGACTGGAACGAGCGGTAAGATCACGGAGATTGAAGGGAGATGAATTACAAAAAGCTTGACCGGCGGCTGAGCAAAGAGCTGATGTCTGATTAGAAATTTTACTTTTATCGAGGTTCTTCTTCATTTTAAGAACCTTTTCTTTGGTTGGTTCAAGAACAGCATCAAGACGGCGAATTACCGTCATGGGAAGTATGACATTGCGGTACTTTCCACGAACATATACATCCCGAAGGCAGTCATCGGCTATGCTCCAGATGAAATTGACGATTTGGTTGTGGATCACGGTGTTCATAAAGGAATTATATCATAAATTAGGAAAAAAACTATATACAGGCAAAGAGACTTGATTTTTTCCAGAATCAATAATACTATATTAATGGATGTCCTAAAATGCCAGAAAAAGAAAAACCCTATGACGACCCTTCAAATTGGGAATACGACGGCGGCTCGGAGAATTTTACGGGCGAGATCGCATCCCCTTACATCAATTCCGTGCTTGATGATCTCACAAAACAAGCTTTCCCAGACGGCGTAGAAGCCTACCAAAAACAACAGGCGACCAAGAATGGGAAAAATAACACTTGAATTAGACAAGAAAAATTATCCCCTGATACTCCGGCAGTATGGGGCGGAAGGGGCGAAGGAACAGGCAATCTCAATGTGTCTGGCACAGGGGCGACCAATAACCAAAGAGAATCTGGAAGGGCTTCTAACGAATTTGGAGGAGGCTTTGGAAGAGGTGTTCGAAAGCGGTGTTGATGATCCGCAGTAGATTTTTGAACTTTTCACCATAAAAAACACGAGATGTAATTATGATTTAATCACCCAAAAATTTCAGATAAAAGAGAGTGATATTCTTTGTCCAACGGATGAAATGCAATCTTTCCAATTTGGCGATAGTACCATTCAATGTCATCTTTGTTGGCATTGAATCGTTCCCAGAGTTTTTCCCCTATAGCTCTTTTGTCCGCCGCCATCGACCTCAAATTTGAGAGCTTGTCGGCAAGGCAGACCATCTTGACATCTGGAGAGGCATCAGCAAGGTTGTTAACAGTTGCCTGTTTTCTCTCTTTCCATGTTTTTGTTTTATCCTCTGATTCTGCCGAAACAAGATTCAAAACTTCTTCTCCGAATAAATTAGAGATTTCTGCGGGAGTGGTTTTGGTATCTTCTAAAGTGTCATGGAGTATCCCTGCAATTATTACATTTTCCCGACAGTCAGATTCTGTTAAAATTTGCATTACTTCCATAGGATGAGAAATATAGGGAATATCTGTTCCTTTTCTTTTATAGCCGTTATGTTTACATGTTGCAAAAACAATTGCTTCGTGAATTAAGTTCATTAAGTTTCTCCTCTTTTTACCGGCGATGAGACTTGAACTCATACACCCTTGCGAGCGGTAGATTTTGAGTCTACTGCGTCTGCCATTCCGCCACGCCGGCTAATAATTCAATATACCTAAAATCTCCCCCCACCGCAAGCCCACGAATTTTCCGCTTCTCTCGCTCCCCAATGTTTTTACTGGCAATCGCTCCTTTCGCTGTTCGTCAAACTCAGCCACCAAATCTCGCTCTCACTGCTTATTGCTCTCCTCTTTCTCCGTGGTTTTCTTTGTTCCCTGCTCATTTCCCCCACCGCAAGCCTGCGAATTTTCTCGCTCCTCTCACTCCCTAAAGCTCTTCTTTTCTTCGCTCTTCTTCGTGTAATTCGTTCAATTCGTTGATCCCTCTTCTTTCCCCCACCGCAAGCCCGCGATTTTTCCGCTCCTCTTTCTCCGTGTTCTCCGTGGTTTCCTCTCTTCTCTTCGCTCTTCTTCGTGTAATTCGTTGATCCCTCTTCTTTCCCCCCACCGCAAGCCCACGAATTTTCCGCTCCTCTCACTCCCCGATGATCTTTACCAGCAAACGCTTTTTTCGCTGACCGTCAAACTCGCCGTAGAAAATCTGCTCCCAGGGACCAAAGTGGAGTTTTCCGCCGGTTACGGCGACAACCACTTCGCGCCCCATTATTTGCCGTTTCAAATGGGCGTCCGCGTTTATCTCGCCCGTGTTGTGGCGATAGGAAGAAACCGGCTCGTGGGGCGCAAGTTTTTCCAGCCAGACATCAAAATCGTGGTGCAAGCCGGACTCATCGTCGTTGATAAAAACGCTGGCGGTAATGTGCATGGCGTTTACAAGGCACAAGCCTTCCTGAATGCCCGATTCCCTCAGCAACGCCTCGACTTCGCCCGTAATATTGATAAATTCACGCGGTTTTTTTGTGTTGACCCACAACTCTTTAGTAATAGATTTCATACCACATTATGCCACGCTTTAACTTGACAATAAAGCCCCGACAGTGCATTATAGAAGAAATCATATCGAAAGGAGCCCTTGTGAGCCAATCAACAGATAAAATCAGAAATATTGTTATTGCCGGTCATGGACAGACCGGAAAAACCACCCTTTTTGAGCATTTGCTGTTTGCCGGGGGCGTTATTGCCAGGGCGGAAACGGTGGAATCGGGAAAAACCACTAGCGATTATAGCCCGGAAGAAATAGAACGAAAAATATCGATACACGCCGCAATGGGTCATGTTGAGCGCGGCGGAATCAAAATCAACTTTTTCGATACTCCCGGCTCGTCCGACTTTACCGGCTCTGTCATTTTAAGTTTTCGAGCGGCGGAGTTTGCCCTTTTAATGGTTGACGGAAAATCGGGCGTTCAGATTGAAACTGTCAAACTGTGGCGAAATCTTGACGGAGACAGAAAGCCGCGCGGTATTTTCATCACTAAGCTGGACAACGATCAAGCCGACTTTAACAGAACGCTTGCCGACATCGAAGAAAAATTCAAAATTAAGCCGGTGGCGGTTACACTTCCAATGGGAAGCGGCGGCGGTTTTAAGGGCGTAATTGATATACTGCACGAAAAGGCGTACACCATTCAGGGCGAAGCTCTGGAAAAAGAAGAAGCCATCCCTGCCGAGTTCAAAGACGCTGTTTCCTCAGCGCGCGAAAAATTGATAGAAGCGGCGGCTGAGGGCGATGACACCTTAATGGAAAAATATATCGAAAACGGTTCTCTTTCTATCGAAGAAATGAAAACCGGTCTTATTGAAGCACTCGCCGAAAATAAATATGTTCCAGCGTTCGCCGGCGCTCCGTTAAAAAACTCAGGGCTCTTTTCTCTGCTGGACTTTATTGTTGATGCCGCGCCTAATCCGCGCACGGCGAAAGACGCAACGCTTGACAGTGAAGGTAAGGAAGTGCCTGTGGCTATCGATCCTGACAAACCACTGTCGGCTCTTGTTATCAGAACAAATTATGATCAATTCTCCGGTAAACTTTCGTGGTTAAAAATTATAACGGGAAAACTTTCCGCCGATTCAGAAACATTAAATGTCTCGGAAAATAAAAAAGAGCGTATCGGGAAACTTTATACCTGTCAGGGCAAAAAACTTGAAGAGGTAAGAGAACTTTTTGCGGGCGACATTGGCATTGTTACAAAAGCCGCGACTCTTAAAACCAACGATACATTAGCCGCCGCTGACTGTCCAAACTTTGCGCACCTGCATCTGCCGGAGCCGGTTCATTCGGTTGCAGTTAACGCTGTTGCGAAAAAAGACGAAGACAAACTCGGCGAATTTCTTGTACGAGCCACAGAAGAAGATAAAACTTTCCGCTACCATTATAATGGTGAAACTAAAGAGTCTGTCATTTCCGGCATGGGTGAATTACAGATCAACATAATTTTAGACACAATCAAAAGCCATCAAAAGATTGATGTTGAAACGCGCGTTCCGAAAATCGCCTATCGTGAAACAATTACCAAAAAGTCGGGCGCGGAATACACGCACAAAAAACAGACAGGCGGTCATGGTCAGTACGGAAAGGTCGTGTTAGAAATTGCGCCGCTTGCCCGTGGTGAGAATTATCAATTTGTCAACGCGATTTTCGGCGGGGCAATTCCCAAGAACTACATTCCCGGCGTTGAAAAGGGAATTGTCGAAGGAATGGCGCACGGCACTATGGCGAGCTATCCTGTTGTTGACGTAGAAGTAAAAATCGTTGACGGCAAATACCACCCGGTAGATTCCAACGAATTGTCGTTCAAGCTCGCCGCGCGTAACGCTTTCCGAGAAGCGATGAAGCAGGCAAACCCCACTCTGCTTGAACCGGTTATGAATTTGACAGTCTTCATCGAAGAAAAATATCTGGGAGACGTGATGAGCGATCTTTCAGGAAAGCGCGGTAAAATTCATGGGCAGGATTCGGCAGGCGGAATTGCGGAAGTACGCGCTGAAGTCCCAATGGCGGAACTCCTGCGTTACTCGATAGATTTGCGTTCAATTACATCGGGAACCGGCTCTTTCAATGTGGATTTTAGCCATTACGCGCCGATCTCAGGTCGCATATCCGATGAAGTTATCAAAGCGCGTGAATCGTTCAAGGTGCAGGAAGCGGACGAATAAGCTTGAAGTTGAAAAAGACGAGTATCTCACTCAACAGCTCATTACCTACATAGGAAATAAACGCTCTTTATTGGGTTTTATAGGCGATGGTGTTAAAAGAATTCAGACTAAATTAAATAAAAATAGACTAAAAATATTTGACGCGTTCAGCGGCTCCGGTATCGTAGCAAGATATTTCAAGCAATTTTCAGATTTACTGATTGTCAACGATTTGGAAAAATATTCCGCTGTAATTAACCAATGTTATTTGTCAAACGAAAACGAAATAAATATCCCTTTGTTACGCGAATATCACAGCGATTTAATTTCAAAATTAAACAATGGGCTGACAAGGGGCATTGTCTCGGAATTATACGCCCCAAACGATGATAAAAGTATTAAACAGGACGAACGTACTTTTTATACATGCAAAAACGCGATGCTAATTGATACAGTTAGGCAGTTAATAGGAAAGATTCCGCAAAACGATCAAAAATTCTTTTTAGCGCCATTGTTATCGGAAGCGTCGATACACGCGAATACATCAGGAGTATTCAAAGGTTTTTACAAAAACAAAGAGACAGGCATTGGGCAATTCGGCGGAAAAAACAAAGACGCTCTATTCAGGATAACAGGCGATATAAAACTGCCGTTTCCTATATTCAGCAATTTTAATTGCGACACAATTATTTACAATGATGACTCAAATGAAATTATCAAAACTCTTCCCGAAGTTGATATTGCGTATTTAGACCCACCTTACAATCAGCATCCCTACGGTTCAAATTATTTTATGTTAAATTTAATACTGGATTATAAATACCCCGAAAAGACAAGCAAAGTATCAGGCATACCGGAAGACTGGCTTCGTTCCGCGTACAACAAAGGAAATCATGCCTTAAAAGCATTAACATCACTTGTTGAAAACATTAATTCAAAATATGTAATAATTTCATTTAATTCGGAGGGGTTTATAAGTATAGACCAAATGAAAAATATGTTAATGAAAGTAGGCAAATTTGAAGTGTTAGAAACAAAATACAATGCTTTCAGAGGAAGCAGGAATTTAAGAACTAGGGAAATTCACACAAAGGAATATCTGTACTTGCTGGAGAAGTGAGGTTGAAAAGACTACATCTGCAAATATACTTATCTGCGGATTTTAACGCTCAGCTTTTCAGTTACCTCAGCGGCAAAGTACCGGAGAGGTCTACGTTTAATTGCCTGTTTAAAAACGGAATCCCAAAATCACACGAAAGGGTTAGCTGGCTGGAAACTTGGCTCGCGGTCATTAAAGACGCAAAATTTCGTAACAAATCCGCATAGTTCACCATAAGACGGAATACTACAGGTGTAGTCGCAGATGCGGCAAGAGGTCCTTCATTTTCTACTATTCCTCTTATGAATGAATTTCTGTTTAACATATAATTATAGGTTATCTTTGGGGACGGAAAATCAAAGGGGTTGGGGTTTTCAAAATTGACCGTAATAAGTATTTCTACCCCGGAAGTGTTTCTGTTTCCAATGCTCATTGAAGGAGAGGTTATTCGCGGAAGCTGAGGAAAGGGAATAGAGCCTTCGTGTTCAAAACGCCAAACCTTGTCGCCTAATACCGGAATGGCAAACTTTACGCCCAGCGCTACTTTGTACCCTGTCTGATTGCTCCCAATTAATGAAGCAAAAGTGTTAAAAACATCGGTATAATTAAAACTTACAGGCACTTCCACAAGTGTTGTGCCCCGCGCCCTGAGCCGCTCGTTGTTTCTCACCGTTCCTTTTATAAATGAATTGGCATTTAGAAAAAGTTCCCAATCTGTCTCCGGAAACGGAATATTAAAAGCATTGGGGTTTTCTATCTTTACCTTGCAGAGTAACTGCACGCCGTTTATAGTTATGCTAGCCAGTTCTGTAGAATGGAGAGAAATAACAGGCTCCTGAAACGCCCCCATCAATGTCTGACAGGTCGATAAAGACAGGGTCATAAAAAGCAAAGCCCCTGCCGCAACTATTTTAAAAAATACACCAGTTTTCATTAATAAAATTATATCACTTTTTTTCGAATTTGACAAGAGCTGTTCGCTGTTATTCAAATAGTAAGTTTTCCTGCTGTGACAGTTAGTTGAATTTTGGATAGACAATTTGCCAAAACAGGTATATCATTTACTGGAGTTGTTCGGAAACTTCAGTTTTTAATGGAGAGATACCGGCTTCTGTAAAATCCATCTTTATTAAGGAGAGTCAATATGAAAAACATCAAAACACTTGGACTTATTGCCATAGTGGCAATAACCGCATTAGCTTTTTCGACCTGCGACAATAACGGAGGGACACTACCCCCGATATGGGGCAACTGGACAGCTTTTACCAGTTTGACGGAGGAGCAGGAAATAACCAGGACTAATAATCGTAGTGGAGCCACCGAGAAATTCACCGGAACGGTAAGCGAATTCCTTGAATCTCGTACTGAAAACACCGCTGACAATCCGGTGTCCCTGACCATGCAAATAGACCTCGGAACTATGACGTCGGCAGACAGCAACTGGCAGAAACTTCTGGGCATACTGGGAACGGCGGGCAGATTCGTAGACCTTTACCTTTCCGACTGTACCATTGCTAATGGAGCCGGAACCGAGTTTAACCCCGTCAGCACTGTTTCCACCGGCAAGGATAAGATCGTGTCCATTGCCCTGCCCGATACAGCAGTAAGCATCGGACCGAACGGGAATACCTATAATAACGGAGCCTTTTACAACTTCACCGTCCTAAAATCTTTCAGCGGTACAGCGCTTGTAACTATCGGCAACTACGCCTTCTACAACCGTGAGAACCTTACCATGACAAAACTGCCGTCGGGGATTACCTCTATTGGCAACTACGCCTTCCTCAACTGTAAAAACCTTGCCCTGACAGAACTGCCGGCGGGGATAGAAATTATCAACGAAAGCACCTTCTCCGGCTGTGAGAAACTTGCCCTGAAAGATCTGTCGGGGATTACCTCCATCGGCAACTCCGCCTTCTACCGCTGTAATAACCTTGCACTGACAAAACTGCCGCCGGAGATTACCTCCATTGGCAACGGAGCCTTTCAGAGCTGTACAAAACTTGCCTTGACGGAACTGCCGGCGGGGATTACCTCTATCAACGATAGTACCTTTGGCGGCTGTGTGAACCTTGCAATGACAAAACTGCCGGCGGGGATTATATCCATCGGCAAAAGCGCCTTCTCCGGCTGTGATAATCTTGCACTGACAGAACTGCCATCGGGAATTGATTCTATCAGCGAGGCCTCCTTCTTCCACTGCAGGAATCTTGCCCTGACAGAACTGCCGTCGGGAGTTATATCCATCGGTAAAAACGCCTTCAACACCTGTTCGAAACTTACCCTGACAGAACTGCCGTCGGGGGTTACATCCATCGGTGAAAGCGCCTTCTACTCCACGAATATTACCCTGACAAGACTGCCGTCGGGGGTTACCATTATCAGAGATCAAACCTTTGAAATGTGCAGGGAGCTTACCCAGTTCACCCTACATTCGGGGATTACCTCAATTGGTCACTACGCATTCTCCAGTTGTAGGAAACTCCTCAAGGTAACCTTTGAAGGTACTATTACCACTTTTGCTATTAGCACTCCATTTATCGGAGATTTGAGAGAAAAGTATTTGTCCGAAAATGGTGGTCCGGGGACATATACCATACCGGACGGTAACGTTACTAGTCCAAAATGGACGAAGCAACAATAAGAAAATGGTGTCTGACACCTTTTTCTTAAACAACACATAACTATGTGTAATATGAAAGAATGAGCCTCTGTGGAGCAGAGCGCAGACTGAAAGTCTGGCATTAAACCAGACTTTCGAATCAACAACCTCGCCCTAAAGGGACGAGGTATGTTGTTCTCATAAGGTATTTGTATTCGGGGTTTAATACCTTTTTAAAGCGCCCTCGCGTAGCGAGTTCTTGGGTATTAAACCCCTCAACACGAATAAAATAATCGGATAGGCGGAATGTCGTAACCCGCTACGATAGACGACGTTTTAATGTCGTCTATCGTGGAAGTTTGCGCCGTTTTAATGGCGTAAACTTCTGTCACGCGACGTACGGCTCCAACCTCTCCGCACGGATAGGGTTGCGCAGTCTGGAAAGAGCCTTTTCTTCAATCTGGCGGATGCGCTCTTTGCTCAAATTGTAACATTCACCGATTTCATTTAATGACATTGCCTGCCGTCCAAGACCGTAATGCCAGCGGATAATGTCCGCTTCATCGGCGTCAAGGGTATTAAGAACCTTTTCAAGATCGGTCTTCATAACGCTTTGTTCAGCGTATTCTTCAGGTGCAATGTACATTTCGTCTTCAATAAAATCTTTTAATGACATTTCATTGTCATTAATCGGGTTATCCAACGAAAGAATTTCTCTGGAAATATTGATGATGTCACTAACATGACCTTTATCCATGCTTAAAAGGTCTGCAATTTCTTTTATTTCTTCTTCCGGCGAAAGTTGCTTTTCTAACATTTTTCTTGCTTTTTCGATCTTTACAAGATCGGCGGCGCGGTTTACGGGAAGCCTAATCATTCTGGATTTTTCACAAAGGGCGCTCATAATTGCCTGACGAATCCACCACACTGCGTATGAAATAAAGTGATAACCTTTTTCAACATCAAAACGATCTGCCGCATTGACAAGCCCAACATTGCCTTCGCTTATTAAATCTTCAAGGGGTAATCCAAGCCCTTGGTACTTTTTGGCTACATTGACAACAAAACGTAAATTAACATTGATAAGTTTCGCTCTTGCCGCTTTATCGCCAGCCGCCGCCGCACGGGCGGTTTCTTCTTCTTCTTCCCTGCTTAACATTGGTATTGAATTGATTTCTTTCAGATAAATAGCAAGGTTTCCATCGAATTTTTCACTTTTTCTAACATTTTTCATTTTTCCCACCTCTTATACCCTATTAGTAGCAAGAAACATGCCAAGTGACTTTTACCGGTTTTTGAGGCAAATTAAGCTGTTTTGGGGGTTTTTAACCGTGTTTTTTCATCGAATTTAGGAGAAAATGCCACATAGTCCGAAATATGGCAGAAAACTGTGTCATTTTAACCTACTTATCGGGATTACAGCGGTTTTATGAGGTTTTTAACCGCCGGGGCTCCCGAACAAGCCCATTGATTTACATAAAAAATATTCATATAATTGCTTAAAAATTAAGAAATCTATGTTAGAATATCTATTAGGGAGGATATGAGTTATGAGTTCTACTCCAGAACTGGTTGTGGACGAAGAAAAAATCAAAAAAGCCATACAATCAGGTCTGCCATTAGCAATTACCACATATACTCTTCCCAGAGAAATAGAAGTCTACATAGAACAAGTAATCGAAGCTTTTTTAAAACAGATGGATCAACTAAAGCTGAAGGACTATATCATCTACTGCGTGCAGGAACTTGTCGTAAACGCAAAAAAAGCAAACACAAAACGGGTATATTTTACAGAACGCGGTTTGGATATTAACAACGATGAAGAGTACAAAGAAGGAATGAAAAACTTCAAAGAAGAAACTGTTGGTAATATAGCCCACTATCTTCAACTGCAAAAAGAAAAAGGGCTTTATATAAAAGTAATTTTACAGGTTAAACGAAATGTTATTAACATAGAAATACGCAACAATGTTGCTACGACAAAATTGGAATATCTCAGGATTCAGGATAAAATGGCAAGGTCAAGACAGTACAACAATCTTGAAGATGCTATGAGTCATATACTTGACGATTCTGAAGGCGCGGGTCTTGGGCTTGTTATTCTTGTTCTTATGTTAAAAAAAATCGGTCTTGACGATGATGCTTTTACGTTAAAATCCACCAGCAAACACACCATCGCCAGTATTTCAATACCGCTTGATCAGGCTATGGTTAAAAACTTACTGGTTCTCTCCGATGAAATTGTCCAGAATATTAACAGCCTTCCTCAGTTTCCCGAAAATATTATGCATATTCAAAAACTTGTTAATGATCCTGATTCGGATATGCCGACTATCGCAAGACAAATATCTATGGACCCGGTTATTACAGCCGACTTGTTAAAAATTGTCAATTCTGCGCAGTATATGCTGTCCAAAAAAGTCAATAATATATCGGAAGCTGTAAAAATGATCGGTATTAAAGGAATAAAAAACCTGCTCTATTCTTACGGAACGCAAAAAGTGCTTGGCGATGATACGGTTGATAAAAAGAAACTTTGGGATCATTCGTACAAAACCGCTTTCTATGCTTTCAACATGGTCAAGAATTTCAAAAACGACGCGAACCTTTTGGACGATGTGTATGTCGGCGGTATGTTACACGACATGGGGAAAATTGTCTTCTCCAATGTACACCCCGATCTGTTAAACAAAATTAAAGATTTTAGCATAGAGAAAAATCTTCCCGCATCTACATTCGAAGACCTTTCCGCAGGTATGAACCATGCGGAAATCGGCGCGCTAATAGCGGAAAAATGGAACTTCCCCGACCAGCTTGTAGCCGCAATCCGTTTTCATCATGATCCGGGAAATGCGCCGGAAGGTCTTAAAGATTTGGTCGATACCGTATATCTTGCCAATATGTTCTGTGAATACGAGAACAAAAGTGTCAGCTTTGATCAGTTTGAAATTGAACCGCTGGAAAACTACGGGTTAAAAAGCCAAAAACAGCTTGATACTTTGCTGGAACGGCTTTCTGCGGGCTTCTCTAAAGAAGGATAACGGTTTGGCGTTGTAATTTGCGCCCTATTCCACAGCACAGCGTTTTTATGGTATATTAGGTAACTTATGTTTCTTAAGCGTCTTACTATTCTAGGTTTCAAATCTTTTGCAGACCGTGTAAATATAGAATTTAACGAAGGTATCACCGCCCTTCTTGGTCCAAATGGCTGTGGAAAATCCAATGTCGTGGATGCAGTTAAATGGGTCTTAGGGGAACACGCTATAAAATCCCTGCGCGCCGAAAAAATGGAAGACGTGATTTTTGGCGGAACCGAAGCCAGAAAACCTTTGAATGTTGCGGAAGTTGCCTTAAGCATCGCCAATGAGACGGGTCTTCTGCCTATGGATATGCCGGAAATTGAAATAAAGAGGCGGCTGTACCGTTCCGGGGAAAGCGAATACTTTATCAACGGGGCGCAGGTGCGTCTTAAAGACTTACGCGAGCTTTTCTGGGACACCGGCGTCGGCAAGACCGCCTATTCGGTGATGGAACAGGGCAAAATCGATCAAATACTTTCGTCAAAGCCGGAGGAGCGGCGTTATCTTTTTGAAGAGGCGGCAGGCATCACCCGGTACAAAGAACGGGGAGCGGAAGCGGAGCGGAACCTTGCCAAAACCGAAGAAAACGTACGTCAGGTTGAATTGATACTGAACGAGGTAAAACGCTCTCATGACAGTTTAAAAACTCAATCGGAAAAAACATTGAAATACCGCACTCTCCGCGATGAGATTTTTAACTATGAATTGGACATTCAGCTTCTGCGCTTAAAACAGTTCAGGTACGAAAAAGACGAAAAGAACGAAACATTAAGGCGCAGAACCGAAGACCGCAACAGAATACGCGCGGAAATGGAAGCGGAAAACAAAGCGTTGGAAGCGAACATGGACGAAGTAAACTCTATGGAAGCGCGGCTTGTTGAACTGCAAAAAAACATTTACGGTCTTGCGCTGGAAAAGAACGCCAAAGAAAACGAAATACGCCTGTTCAACGAACAGCGCGGTGAAAATAAAGTTAAGATTGGGCAAGATGAAGAGCGTGAAAAACAGGCTATTCAAAAAATTACAGAGTTGAACGCTGATGCCGGCGGGCAGGACGCGATTGTACAAGACTTACGAAAACAATGCGAGAGCATAGATGAAAACATCCGCTCCTTTGAAGAAAATATCCAGCTTGCCGCTTCGCGTATCAGCGAGAACGAAAAAGAATCGCGCAGAACAGAAAGCGAAATCCACAATATCGAAAAACAACTCGCCGCTCTGGAAAAAGACCTCGCCAAAATTACCGATGACATTGTCGCGGAATTGGATGCCGGTCTTAAAAAAGCCGGCTATTCTGCGGCAGAACGGAAAAACGCAGAAGAAGCTCTTCACGAGACACTTGGCAAACTTCGCACATTGCTCTGTGGCAGAGACGCTTTAATCCGCGACCTTACAGCCGCCGCGAATGCTAGCGGAAGTGTTGACTCGGCGGAAATTGGGCGAATTACAGAAACGTTAAGTGCAGGGCTTGCCGAAGCGTCCGCAGGAGCGGACAAAGCGGTCGAACTTTTTAACAGTTACCGCGAACATTCGCCCGCCTTTATTGACGAGTTTCTAGCTCCTCAGGGAATTATTACAAAGAAGCGTACATTGGACACACAGATTCGGGGCGCGAAAAATGACATCGAAGAGCGGCGGCAGAGGATTAAAACTTTGCATGAAGACAACGCCGGTCTTATGGCAAAGATCGATGAATACCGCGCAACTCTGGAGGACATGAAAGTCAACCGCGCCCACATGAACGCACGCGCCCAATCCGCTGAAGAGCAGGCGCGGCTCATAAGGCGCGAATTATCGGGGCAGGAGGGACTGCTGACAAACATCCGCGATGAGCTTTCTCTTTACCGTAAAAAACTGGAAGAAATTGACGGGCGCATTGAGGGGCTTCAGGTTGAAATTAAAGGCATCGAAGAAAAGACAAAAGAGTTTTCTTCTGAGCTGGAAAAACTTGAAAAGGATATTCGCAAAAGGAACGACAATGTCGCGGGCAAAAAAGAAGTTATTGGTAAGCGGATGGCGGAACTTTCAAAAGTACAGGAATCCCTCGAAAAGATACATTTGGAAATTGTCCAGTCCGATATGGAAATTAAAAACATTCAGGAGAATTTTAGGGAGACGCACTCAAGGGATTTAATGGAGTTTGAAGAGCGTATCTTTAACATTAAGGCGGCTCCTGCCGCGTTACGCGAAAAACTTGCCGCAGGTCGCGCAAAGATGAAAGAGCTTGGCTCTGTAAACTTAATGGCTCCTGAAGAGTTTGCGGAAACAAAACAGCGTTATGACTTCCTCAGTAACCAGATGGCAGACCTTGAAAAAGCCCGCAAAGATTTGGAAGACTTAACGGCGGAAATACGGCAGGAATCTTCGCAGTTGTTCCTTGACACTTACAACCGAATCAAGAAAAATTTTCACAATATGTTCCGGCGGCTTTTCGGCGGCGGACGTGCGGAACTGCGCCTCTCCGATACAAACCATGTACTGGAATCGGGGATTGAAATCCTTGCCCAGCCGCCCGGAAAAAAACTGGAACATTTAAGCCTGCTCTCAGGCGGTGAGTGTTCGATGACGGCAGTCGCCCTGCTTTTCGCAACCTACATGGTAAGACCAAGTCCCTTCTGTCTATTAGACGAAATTGACGCCGCCCTTGACGAACAAAATGTCGGGCGCTTTGTCCACCTTTTGCGTGAGTTCAGCAGTACAAGCCAGTTTATAATCATTACACATAACAAAAAAACAGTTACCGGAGCGGGAACTCTCTTAGGCGTTACTATGGAAGAGTCCGGCGTTACAAAACTTATTGCAGTCCGCCTTGAAAATGAAGAATTGGCTATAGCTGAAGGATCGTCCGCGCCACAAAGCGAATTGTGGGACGAAGACGGCAAGTTCGAAGAAGAGGACATCACCCCCGAAGAAGGAAGAGAATTACCGGCTGGCGTTAACGACCCCAAAAAAGTAACAGAAGCGCAGTTAAGACCGATTAAAACACGGCAGGTGTAAAAGCAAATTGTACGCTCAAATTTAGCGAGATGGAATAGCGAAGTATTTATACCTGAGAGAAAATAAATTTCTACTCCGTTTCTTTAACATCCAATCTATTAAACATATTCTCCGCGCTTTTGCCCTATCAAAAAAACGGGTATTCAGAATTTTTAATGAAAATGATAAATCCTAAAAGCCCTGTAATTCCACAAACCATCGAAGCAATAGCCATTTTAGCTCCTTATGGGATTGTAACATACTTGTTTAATTACTGGTATACCCATTTGCATAAGTTATTGTACATGATGTTCTGTATTGTGTATGTGTTCCGTATGCCTGCTTCATCGGATAAGCCATTTTATCCTCTTTTTCACAAGAAATAAAATAATGAAAATAAATGGTATAAGTAAAAATAAAAGAAACCAGTATGCCGTTTTCTTAGTATTATTTTGTATTATTCCACTTTTAGCATATCTAGCAATTTCTGCCGGAATTATATTAGCTGTATTATTTGATGGAACTGGAATGTAATTATCGCTTACAGTATCCTCTTTAGTCTCTCTTTTAGCTCTGTTATTAGCAATTTCTTCTGCGCTTAACTGGACCGGAATGAGATTATCTCTTATATACAGTGTATCCAGAATCATATCCAGTGTTCTCCGAAGTCTTCGAAATCCTTCAGGGAGCCCTTCATAATCGCCTTCTCCCAGCTTTTGATATAACATACTTCTGGAATTCATAGCGTCTCGCCAGAGATAATAACCCTTTCCACCAAATTCTGATATATAATAAAAAAAATATTCAGGCATTATATATTGAAAAGCTAGCTCTGCGTCGTGTAAATATATTTGAATGTTTATAA
>JAIRUQ010000002.1 GCA_031254315.1 Treponema sp. | reverse complement strand
CTCACTACTTTTCCCGTTACTGTGTTTCCGGAATAAGTATAGGTACCCCGTATAACTTCGGTGTTTTCGGGAATCGTATACTGTTTCCATGATCCGTTTGCGGCAACCAATTTTATATCGGCGCTTATCCATGTTCCGTTAAAGGGATCGGTACCACCATCGGAATTATCATCGCAAGCCGCCATCCCGAACCCGATTATCGCTGCAAGGGCGATAATTCCAAACCATTTGATTGTCTTTTTAATCATAAAAATCTCCTTCGGACTTTTGTCCGCTGTTACCCTGCCAAGTACGGATAACATTGCATCCTTTGGATGCGTTTCAATTCTCCACATTCAACGAATGTGCATACTAAATCATAGACGGAACTTTTCAGAAAACAATCAGGAAAAAGTATGATTTGCCTAAGGAAAAAGTATGATTTTTCCTAAAATTGAGCCTAAAAAGTCTGCCGTTTGCAAAAAGACAGGATCACGTACAGAACCTTATCGCTGATGCTGTCCAAATGCAGATAATGATAAGCGTCAGGATATTCTACAAAAGTAACATTTTCTTTCGCATTACCGGAAAATTCACGGATTGCATTTGGGCTGACAATTTTATCTTTACCGGCGCACATCAAAAGCACGGGAACCGTAATTTGGTCTGCGTTTTGTATGGCGTATTCTCCGGCAGAAGCGACTTCTGTATACATACGGAACGATATGCGGTTATGGTAAATGTTACAGGCTTTTAATCTGTACATTTTTTCCAAATCACGCGATAAACTATGTAGATTGAGGTGGGCATTAACAGTCAGTTTTGGGGAGGCTCTCCCGATAAGACGCCCCATAGTTTCGACAAAGTGGGGTAGCGGCTTGTATATACGCAACCACGGCGACACCAATATTACTTTCTCATACTGCTCCTGCGAGTATTTAAGTAAATAATTAATGATGATATTACCACCCATACTGAACCCGAATAAAACGGATGGCAAGCCCGGATACCACTGCTCTATTTTTCGCCTTATGGTTTTTAAGTCCTCAAGAAAGTATTCATAACCGGGCGTTACGCCTCTTGCCGCCCATCTTTGTCTGCGTGTTTTATCAGGCATTTTTCCAAAACCGCGCAGGTCGTGCGCTGTACAGGCATAGCCGTTAGCGGTAAAAAATTCCGCCGTTTCTTCAAAATGCTCAACGCCCTCGCCAAAACCGTGCAGGAAGTGTATAACTCCGGCAGGAGTAGCGCTTGGCTCAAACCGCGCTGTGTGAATGAGCGTACCATCGTGAGCTTCTATCATTTCATACTTTGGTTCTGACAATGAAATTCACCTCTTATTTTTGAAGAAATAGTCAACGAATGAACGCGAATGTTACGAATTGACACGAATAGGGAATTAAGATTTGATATTCATTAGTCTTAATTCGTGCAATTCGTTCTATTCGTGTAATTCGTTGATCCTCTTCTTAATTCAAATATACACGAGACTTTTCAAAAAACAATCATGAAAAAGTATGATCTTCATAAGGAAATAGTATGATTTTAGGTAAGGAAAAAGTATGATTTTTTATAAATTTAACTTATGATGGCTTATCGGCATCACCATCTGGGTTTTCAATGAAGATTTGCATTAATTCACGGTTGTTGTTTATGCCTAATTTCTTGTAAATTATATACGAATGTGTTTTAACGGTCGAAACGGAAATCTGCAGTTTTTCCGCTATTTCTTCGTATTTATAACCGTTACAAATAGCCGTGGCAACCTCATTCTCCCGCTTGGTCAACGATGATATTCCCTTTTTGCCGGATATTGCGCCTTTTTTTATCAGCATATTCTTGCAGTAGACCAGCCCCGGTATTTGATACGCTACGGTAAAGACACCCCAAAACAGTGAAGCCGTATTCGTTAGTTCAAAAATAAATACTGATATAGGAACAAGTGAAGCCATAAATATAATAAACACAATAGCGGTTATTTTTGTAACCTTCTGCATTTTCCCTTCTATTGAGTCTTTTTCGTATTTATTCTTCTTTATTACAAATACAGGAATAGCCAATAAAATATAAAAAACAACTCTTAAGATATATAAAATAACGAAAAAGCGAGGTTCATTCTGCGCCATCAAAATATTATCGATTATCACTTCTGTACCAACCAATATAAATATGTTCTTAAAATATTTTTTATCAAGAGCAAATAAATAATAGCCCCACATAGGAATAGTAATATACACTGACAATATAGCATTGACCAATAACGGAATGAAAGTATGTATTTCGAGTACAAGAGATATTGTAATTATGACAGCTAACAAAAATATATTTATTAAAACTATTAAATAAAGTAATTCTACTTTACTTTTATTTTTTATATATAGGTACGCAAACAATGTAATATGGACGAGGGAAAAACTGTAGAGGAAAATCCATATTATTATATTTACCTTAAAAACATCCATAGCTGATTATGAGAATATTCCGGTTCTTTGTCAAGTTTTACGGCTGAATATGAGACAAATTGAATGCCATATCCGCTTAAAAATGTTCCCCTTCTCGTAATTTTTCGCGGCATAAAGCGGTAAACGGCGCAATTCTCCGTATTCATCAGAGATTACAAGCTCTCCTACAGGCGCGCCTGCCGGAATAGGGGCGATTAGTCTTTTAGGAATTGATGTCTCAAAGTAAAGGGAAGAAGCGCGGCTAACAGGAGCGGTAAACTCCGGTGAGCCAAAGATTACAAATTCCGCGGTGTCTTCCCTGCCCTTCCATAAACGCGCGTTTTCAATCTTGCCTATTTGAGGATAGACAGTCTTAAAATTATCAAACGCCCATGAAAGAAGGTTTGCGCCGTCCGTATCACGAATATACGCTCCTCCCCTCTGCGAAGGAGCGCCTAGAATTACCAAAAGAAAACGCGTTTGTTCCCTCTGCGCTGTCAGCGCGATGTTGTAACCTGATTCTTCAATAAATCCTGTTTTTAGCCCGTCGACTCCGGGGAAACTTTTTAGAAGTACATTGCGATTGTCCTGTGTAATTGTGCCGGGAGCATTTCTTCCTCCTTCCTGTACGTTAGCCGCCATAGGATATGAAAGAACGGGAACCGAATGAAAATCTTCAAGGCTTGTAGGGTACAGAATTAAGTAACGGCGGCAGAAAGCGGCAAATTCCCGCGCTGTTGTTATGTTTTCCTGCGAAATACCCGATGATTCAGCAAATCGCGTAACGGACAGTCCCATGCTCCTTGCTTCCGCAGTCATCAATTTCGCAAACTCTTCCATGCTTGGAGCAAGGCGCAAAGCGGCGGCAACGGCGGCATCATTGCCGGAAGCGACAGCAAGACCTAGTAATATTTCGCGTAATGATACAATTTGTCCGGGAGCGAGAAACATCAAACTTGAGTGAGGCGGCTGGCTTTGCGCCCAGCTTTCTACGGTTATCGGAATAAGTTCATCGAAGGACGCTTTTCCTTCTTTAATAGCCCGCATAGCCAGATGCATTGTCATCAGTTTTGTAAGGGAGGCAGGGCATATTTCAGCGTCGGGATTTTTTGAATAAAGAAGCGCACCTGTCCGCGCGTCTATAAGGACTGCTGACCTTGAAATAACTTCGGGGGCGGTTTGCAGATACGGAACAAGCGCGGGCGGAGTAGAAAAAAACTGCGCAAAGGCAAAAAACGGAGAGCAAAAAATAAAACAAAAAAGACTGATTATTTTATACATATTATGACTAACTTCTCGCTGTCGCTACTATTTCCAAAGAAATTGGGGCTGTCTGAAAAGAAGATCAACCACGGAGGAACACGGAGTTTCAATAGTTTTCTTCTACTTTCTCCGTGAAACTCCGTGTACTCCGTGGTAAAATTCTTACTTCTTGGACATCTCAAACTCATTTTTAAAACTCCGCCTGTCCCACCGCTCGCGGAAAGGGAATAACATCCCGTATATTCGCCAAACCTGAAACGTACTGTAAAAGCCGCTCAAATCCAAGACCAAATCCCGAATGGGGAACTGATCCGTAACGGCGAAGATCAAGATACCATGAATAATCTTCCGTCTTCAAAGACATTTCGCTCATCCGCTTAATCAGTCTTTCCAAATTATCCTCACGCTGAGAGCCGCCTATTATTTCACCTAACCGTGGAACAAGCACATCCATAGCGCGGACAGTCTTGCCATCATCATTTTGTTTCATATAAAAAGCTTTTATCTCTTTTGGATAATCGGTAACAATTACAGGACCGCCTGCGGTATTTTCCGTTAAAAACTTTTCATGCTCGCTTTGAAGATCGCATCCCCAGCGTGGTTCAAACTCAAACAACTCGCTGTTTCCCGCGACGGCTTTTTCCAGTTCTTTAATCGCGTCCGTATATGTGATGTGAGTAAACTTCGCGCCTGCGACCTGTCGCAAATTTTCAATTATTCCCTTTTCGACATGGGCGTCGAAGAACGCAAGCTCATCAGAACACTCGTTAAGAGCAGAATTAAAAACATACTTCAAAAAATCTTCTGCAAGAGCCATGTCATCCTCAAGTTCGGCAAAAGCAACTTCCGGCTCTACCATCCAAAACTCGGCAAGATGTCTGGCAGTGTTAGAATTTTCCGCGCGGAAAGTCGGACCAAAAGTATAAACGCGCGAAATCGCCGAAGCGTAGGTTTCCGCTTCAAGCTGACCTGAGACCGTCAAAAATGTTTTCTTTCCAAAAAAATCTTTGCTGTAATCCGCAGGCTGTTTCGCAAGCTCTTTTGGATCAAGGGTTGTAACTTGAAACATCGCTCCCGCGCCTTCGCAATCTCCTGCAGTAATAATCGGCGTGTGAAGGTAATGAAAATCCCTCTCCTGAAAATAACGGTGGATCGCGAACGCCATTCTGCTTCTAAGCCGCGCCGCCGCGCCGAAGGTGTTGGTTCGTGGGCGCAAGTGCGCAATCTCGCGCAAAAATTCCAAAGAGTGCCTTTTCTTTTGAAGCGGATACGCCTGAATATCGAGGTCGGCAGTTTGTCCGCTTACGTTTTCAGCGGCGGCATCCCCCAGCGTCATCAGGGCAGTCGCGGCAATTTCCACCACCTGCCCCTCAGCCGGAGAAGGAACGAGATTCCCCGTTATTTTTACGGAAGCCCCTGTCGAAAGAACAGCGAGAGCCGCCTCAGTCTGCGTGTCAATGCCAGCACCCCGATCAAAGGTACATTGAATACCGGCAAAGCAGGAACCGTCGTTCACCTCAACAAAGACGAGGTTTTTCATTTCCCTCTTTGTTCTTACCCAGCCAAAAATTTCCGTTTTTTGGGAGTTTGGGGTTTCGCAAAGAATATGTTTTATCAATTTTGGCAACACGGAGATATTATACATTGAGAGTACGGAATGGGGAATAGGGATTTGACGGATTTTACAGAAACCATTGACAAAATATTTTTTTGAGGTAAAATTACAGCATCGGTAAATTTTCCGTTTAACGCCAAGCGCCAGAGGGTATAATTATGAATAAAGAAGAAATTTTGGCGCTTATCATTGAAAGTTCGATGGACATATCGAAATTAAAAATTCTGCTTTCCGACATGAACACCGTTGACATAGCTGAAATTTTCGAAGAGCTGGACAGGGAAAAAATTATCCAGTTGTTCAGAATACTTCCCAAAGTGATAGCCTCCGATGTTTTTTCATATATAGACATCGATCACCAGCAGACTATTATTGAAGCTCTAAGCGATAATGAAATCGGCGAAATCATGAACAAACTGTTCGTTGATGACGCGGTAGATTTTATTGAAGAAATGCCTGCTAATGTGGTCAAGCGAATACTGCAAAATGTTAAAGCTGAAAAACGAAAACAGATAAATCAGATATTGCAATACCCCGATGATTCGGCAGGCAGTATAATGACAACCGAATATATTGATCTGCGTGAAGATGACAAAGTCCGGGAAGCATTTGACACGATTCGCAATATCGGGCTTAACAAGGAAACAATTTACAACTGTTATGTGATGCGAAGAGACCGCCTTCTTGTAGGCGCGATTTCCGCGAAAACTTTGATGCTTTCCCGCCCTCAGGACAGGATTGGCGACATAATGGACACAAATGTTGTCTTTGCCTACACCACCGACGACAGGGAAGCGATTGCGGAGCAGTTTCAAAAGTATGCGTTACTTGCAATGCCCGTTGTTGACAAAGAACAGCGGCTGGTCGGCATTATTACCGTTGACGACATAGTAGACGTTATCGTTGAGGAAAGCACCGAAGATATTGAAAAGATGGCGGCTCTTGTTCCGTCTGAAGACACTTATCTAAAAACGAGCATTTTCCAACACGCTAAAAACCGTTTTGTATGGATGCTGATCCTCATGCTTTCCGCGACTATAACCGGAACTATTATTTCAACTTTTGAAAACGGATTGACTGTTCTGCCTATCCTTATGTCATTTATCCCGATGCTTATGAATACGGGCGGTATCGCCGGCTCTCAATCTTCAACATTGATCGTGCGCGGCATGGCGGTAGGTGAAATAAACTTAAAAGATATTCTACTGGTGGTATGGAAAGAAATCCGTGTAGGTATGCTCTGCGGACTTGCCCTTGGATTTGTTAATTTTATTCGTGTTTATTTTATGAACAATAGGGATGTAAAACTGTGCCTCACAATTACGATGTCCCTTTTCTGTACGATTCTTATGGCAAAAACAGTGGGCAGTATTCTTCCGATTTTCGCCAAACGCTTAAAAATTGACCCTGCGATTATGTCCGCGCCCCTTCTTACCACAATCGTTGACGCTGTCTCTCTTATTATTTATTTTTCGATCGCAAAGGTTGTACTTGGGTTATAAACCATGCTTACCGACGCTCATTGCCACCCCTTCGACCTTGTCCACGCTTTCCCTCAAGCCGAACAAGAGCGAAGAAAACTCAGGATTTTGGCGGCGGCAAGCGCGTGTACACAAAAAGAGTTTTTACATAATGAAACATTAGCGCATAACGCCGCCGCCGATTCAGTAGCGCCGCTGTTACCCTGCTTTGGTCTTCACCCCCAACTGCCTGCCGTAAGAGCCGCTGAGGGAAACCCGTTTCCGGAGACAGAAATAAACGAAAGTTTGGAATTTATGCACTCTCTGGCACAGGCAGGCAGGCTCTCGGCAATTGGCGAATGCGGCTTTGATTTATACAATGCCGCCTTCAAAGAGACAGAGGCTATTCAAGACAGGCTCTTTTCTGCGCAGGCGGAAATATCCTTACGTTACGATCTTCCGCTTGTAATTCATGTACGCCGCGCTATACATAAAACTTTTAACTTAACAGATTTATTATTAAAGTGCAAATCGGTCATTTTTCATTCATGGTCAGGTACGTTTGAGGAAGCGCAGTCGCTCATGCGCAGAGGCGTGAACGCGTATTTCTCCTTTGGCAATGTTATCGCGCTGAACCACAAGCAGGCAATGAGAACCTGCACCCTGCTTCCCATTGAAAGACTGTTAACAGAGACAGACGCTCCGTTTCAGCCGCACAGAGGAATGGATTTTTCTCAGTGGGCGGATTTGCCCCTCATCATTGAAACAGCGGCAGAACTTCGCTGTGAAGCAGGAAATAAGATTGACGCGAAAAACTTGGAAGCGCGAATAGAGAAGAATTTTCGCACGGCGTTTGGGTTGTGAATAACATTGCCAGTCGCTGATTCCGATGCGCTCCGACGTTGAGAGATTTACAGCCTTTTTATGTGCGGTGAGGGAAAACCATTTTATCTAAAATCCTTAATATTATTCTTTATATAATCAATTAATAATTTATGAATGTCTTCTTCATATTTATAAAATTCCTCATCCAAACTATACCAAAATTCTTCATTAATTTTTCTAATTTCCAGTAATATTCTTTGTCGTTCATTTCTATCTTTCGGTACAATACCATCAGCAAATGCATTTATTGACTTTTCTAATAAATCAAGAAATATTTTTGATTCAATAATTCTTAAGGCATTTATTGTTTCCATTGCATAATTTCCTGAAGAATTAAAAAAATACTGATCAAAGCCACCATTATTAACCTCACGTTCTAGTTCTTCTATATAAACAAAATTTTTTTCCGGTAATGATAATTTTTCAGGATTTTTATAGAAAATTGGGGATAATAAGTTATCAATTTCAATAATTGCCTCTTGTCCATTCTTGTTTTTAATTATTTTCTCTATTTTTTTGCCAAAGAACATATTATTCTCTCCTTTTGAAAAACAACACATTAATACCAAGCACGAAAATAGTATGAAAATATACCTCATTATCAAATCATAATACAAAAATAACTGTCTTGTCAATTCATATTTTCAATATATTTTAGCCCATTGCACACAACTCCACATAAAACTGATTTAATATTACCCCAATTCTGACATAAAAATAAAAGAGGGGTCGTTTAATATCACAAAACAGGTAATTCCATATCTTACAACCCTCTTTCCGATAATTCCTTCACAATGCCCATATAAAAATCAGGAATGTTTATTCCTTTGTAATTTATTTTATATAAATCAATAATGCCGCAATGGGATATGCCCAAAATACCCTTAGTTGTTATTACACCCTTAAAATCCCCCCATTTTGCCGATTCAACAGGACATAAACCGTCATTGTCGCCGTTGGTTAATTTGATAAGAGGGTAGCTAAGTAAAAAAAGTATATCACTGAAAAAAAATCTCATCATTGACGCATAACTTTGATAATAAACTCCTTCTTTGTCGGGATTACATTCGTTAAACATAACGCTGTATCTCTCGGATAATTGTCTGCTACTGGAAAGAAAATTAGGTTTTTTATCGCCTAACATTTTAAACCATACATTTACAAAAAATGAGCAGAATTCATACAACCCTACAGGCAAATCCACAGCGATATTCATTATTTTCACTCCACGATGCGGAGTTGAAATTGTTGTCAATGAAGCGACAGTATGCTCCATATTCATTGTGCTAATGAGATAACGCGCTTCAAGTCCTCCCCTTGAATGTGCAATAATATTAATCTTTTGCGCCTTTGTCTCACTGAGAATGTCGTTTATCCTTTTTTTTAATGTTCTCGCGTTTTCTTCGATTGATCCCCATGCGTCAGTGCCGCCATAATGAACCGCAATCCCCTGTTCTTCGAATAATTCGGGAATGCGTCCCCAATAATTGATAAAACCAAAAGTTTTATCCCTAAAACCTGCGCCATGTATCATTAAAACAGGATATTTTAACATAAAATTTGTTTTTTCCTCCATACAAATAATTTATACACCGCTTCCTAAATAATTTTTTGCCAAGTTGTAATATTCATTAATAATATCTTCACTGTTATCCAATACTTCTTCCTTTTCTTCCCCGAAAAATATTCGTACATAATATTCATTATTTTCATAAGACAATTCAACAAAGTATTTACCTCTGCCTATTCCGTAACATATTATTTCTCCCGATTTTATTTTATTAAAATCTATTAATTCACTTATACATTTTTTTCTAATATCACTTTCTCTATTTTTTACATGTATTTTATGTTTATTATCCTGAAAATAATATTCATACAATATTTTATCTTTACGAAAAAATAAATTTTCAAATTTATTTTTTAAATAAAATATAAACATTATCATAAAATATGATATTATTAATGGAAGACTTATTAATAAAATTATTTTATTTATTATTTCCTTTTTTATTGTATTCTCAGGGCGAATTAACCATTTTTCTTTATCAACAAGTAATCTGATTTTTTTTCCTAATTGATAATCAGACAAAGAACTGTTTATAAACATTCCTTTTTTTACAGTAATTTTCTTTGTATATTGCTGATTCTCATATTCAAATGATAAAGATAATTCCAATCTCCCCTTACCACGTGAGGGGTTAGCTTTTTCAATACCTATTATTTGGGCAGTAATTTTCTCGCCGTTATTTTTCAGATATATTAATTTTTTAACATCACCGCCAAAGTAGAGAAATACCGCGGAAAAACTGCATATAATAACAATAATGACTATAATTTTCTTTAGTTTTCCGTCAATCATATTTATTACCTATTCATAAATGAATTTAAGTATTCAGCCAGGAAGATAATAATATCTTAAAAAGCGCCGCAAGCATTATTTTATTCACTTTCTTCTTCCTCGTTTACGTCAAGTTCATAATCCGCAAGTTTGCGAATCAATGTTTTGCGTCCAATATCAAGGGTTTCTGCGGTTTTGCTTTTGTTGCCTTTGCAATACGAAAGTGTGTCGCGGATAACTACCTTTTCACATTCCGCCATGTTTGAGCCAAGTCTGATGTTTATCCAGCCGTCGTCATCCGCATTGCGGAAAGCCGGGGGAAGATCGTCAACTCTAATTATGTTTGATTGACACATAACAACGGCGCTTTCTATGCAGTTTCGCAGTTCACGAATGTTTCCGGGCCAGTCGTAGCCGTAAAGACGGGCGCGCGCCTTTTCATTTATGCCTTCGATTTTTTTACCGTTTTCCTGTACAAATTCCTTCAAAAAAGCGTAGGCTAACAGGGGAATGTCGTCTTTTCTTTCGCGTAATGGAGGAACATTGATGTTTACAACATTCAGGCGGAAATAAAGATCATCGCGGAAATTTCCCTTTTCTATTTCAGCTTTTAAGTCCTTGTTGGTAGCGGCAATAATTCTGACATCGGTTTCTATTGTTTGTTCTCCGCCGACTCTTTCAAATTTCTTTTCCTGCAGAACACGCAAAAGTTTTATCTGAATATTTTGATCGACCTCTCCTATTTCATCCAAAAATAGTGTTCCGCCTGAGGCAAGTTCAAAACGTCCCCTTCTGCGAGAAACCGCTCCCGTGAACGCCCCTTTTTCATGACCGAAAAGTTCGCTTTCTAAAAGCGTAGGGGAAAGGGCGGCGCAATGCACCTTAATTAACGGCTGTTCTTTGCGCGGAGAAAGCTCGTGAATAGCGTCCGCGACAAGCTCTTTTCCAACACCGGACTCGCCTGTAATTAAAATTGAAGCCTTTGCCGGAGCGACTTTGCTCATGGTATCAAAAACTTCACGTATGTTACGTGAATTACCAACGATAGACTTGAATTGTCTTTTGCGCTGTTGCTCTTCTTCAAGACGGCGGTGCTGGAAAAATAATTCGCGTGTTTCCAATGCGCGTTTTATTTTTAAGGAAAGATGATCCAAGTCTACAGGCTTTGTAAGAAAGTCCCATGCGCCGTCACGCATCGCGGTTACGGCGTTTTCTACCGTACCATGCCCAGTTAAAATTATTACCGGAAATCCCGGAGACTGCGTAAGAATTTTTTTTAACAATTCATCACCGCTGAGACCAGGCATTTTAAGGTCGGTAATTACAAGGTCGATGTCTCCGCTTGTAAAGCGGTTCCATCCTTCATCGCCGTTTTCAGCGCAGACTACCTCATATCCGTCGCCTTGCAAAAATTCAGCAAGCCCGTTACGGATATTTTTTTCATCATCAATTACAAGCAAGCGGAAATTCATTTTTCAACTCCTCCGTTATATGCAAGTAGCCGCGTTTCTTTTTGCGGCATCGGCAGAATTATTTTGAATTCCGCGCCTGTTCCCGGCGTTGAATCCACTATTATTTCACCCTGATGTTCCCTGATTATTTTATAAACTTGAGTAAGCCCAAGCCCAGTTCCTGTCTCCCTTGTCGTAAAATACGGTTCAAATATTTTCGCGAGATTTTCCTTGCTTATTCCAATACCAGTATCACAAATTGATATTCTAATTTCATTATCGGCAAAATTGGTTGCGACGGTAAAAACTCCGCCCTTTGGCATCGCGTTCTTCGCGTTTTTTATCAGATTTAACAGCGCCTGCTTCATATACCGCTCATCTATAAGTATTTTAGGCAGATTTTCGTCCAATTCAAGCATACACAGAATATTTGACTGCTCCATTTCGTAGCGAACAAACTCCATTATCTGAAGGATAAGCGCGTTTATATCGCCCTCCCTCAATTCCAGATTCATAGGACGCACGGCAAAAAGAAAATCAACAACAATTCTGTTAAGTCTTTCAACTTCTTCTTTTATAACATCAAAATATTTATCTGTTTTACTGTCAGAAGAATGATTTTTACTAAGCGCCTTTTGTAAAAGTTGAAGATGAATTGAAAGGGAGCCAAGCGGATTTTTTATTTCATGAGCGAGACCTGCCGCTAAAGTTGTAAGGCTCGCTAGATTTTCGGCTCTTCGCAGTCTCGCCTCCCCCTGCCGCTTTTCAGTAATATCTTCTATATATATAATAGAACCTGTTATTTTGTGATCCCTAACCATCGGGACAACATTGACAGAAAGAAGCCTTTTACGCCCCTGTTGTTCAATATCAATTTCCCTGTCCGCTACCTTTTCCCTGTTCAGAAGAATGTCCCTGAATATTTCCGTTATGCGCTCATCCTTAATCGCATAACTAATCTGAACACCTTCGACATAATTCATCGGTATCAGACGTTGAGCGGATTTATTCACCATAACAAGATTATCTTCCTGATCGCAGACAAGTATTCCCACATCTATGGAATTAAGCACATTTTCAAAAAGACTTATTCCTTCAACAGCGGAGACTAAAAGCTCGCTACTCTGTTCATTGTTGAGTTTATCCAGTTTTTTTAAGGCGCGACGGAAAAATTCAGCCATACTGCCCTCTTATTACTGCTTTTTTTAAGTTATAAAAAAGCGACTCAAGCGCAATCGTTGTATTGATATTTAATATTTCAACCGAAGTTACAGCGTCATTTATATATTTTTTGAATATATCATAGTATAAAATATACTGAGGTGAATTTTCCGCCCTTGTAATTTCACAAATTAAATCGAGGGTGATTTTCATAAAACGTGAAAAAGAAGCGTCTTCAAAGTTTTTACTCTGAGAAATAATGGTTTTAATAACAGCGGTACTTTTTAAGGAGCGTTCAAAACCGGCGGATTCCGCTATTGGCGCATAACGTTCTCCAAGCGTTTTAATAATAACGGGAATATTGTCAGAACCGGCAGAACGTGAAATTATACGCGCAAGGGAAACGATAAACCACGCCGCAAGGGGATACAATTTATTTGTGTTATGCACAAGGAATGAGTCGAGGTACGCACTAAGAGAGAAGCTATTTTCTTTAAATGTTTTTTCAAATTCATTATCCTGAAACACTCTGCGAATAACTTCTTTTTCGCTTTCTATACTCCTTCTTAAAAAACGGTACGGTCTGAGCCTCGATAATAATGTCGCCAATATCGCCTCACGTCTTTGCGCTGTCAAAACGATTGTTACAGAAGTAGGCGGCTCTTCAAGCAGTTTAAGAAGAGAATTACGCGCCTCATCTCTCATGTTTTCGGCATTTTCAATTATAAGGGTTTTATGTTTTCCGGCAGGTGAGAGCCTGCACCAGTATGACGCGCTCCTTATGTGATTAACGGGAATAAGATCGCTTATTCCTTCTTCTTCTAATTTTAACGCATTTTTTACTAAGGAGAGGCAGAGTTTTTCAAGAGAAGTTTTATCGCAGGTCTGCGTATCAAGAGACTCAAATTCATTTAGATCTTCATCCAGAGACTGCAAAATACCAACGACAGCTTTTGCCGTTTTTTGATCGTCTTCCATTATTGTAGGAGAAAAGCGAATTTGCAGTTTGCGAAGAGAGCGGCAAAAAACAGTTTTAGTTTTCTGGTTTGAAGGGTCTCTTAAAAAAGCGGAATTGCAAGCGGAGATTTCAGCCGCGAAAACTCGCTTTCCAAGAACCAGAAGATCGTCATGCGCAAGATATTTATGCCGTTTACAGGAGGGACATGAACAGTTCCACGACGCTTTTTCTTCGCAGGAAAGAACACGCGCCAATTCCAAAGCGGCGCTACCCTTCCCCGAATCAGGCGGACCGAAAAACAGCATGGAAGGCGCGTTACGGTTATTGAGAATATCGTCGCGTAACTGAAGAACAGCGCCTTGTTCAATGATATTTTCAAACATCAACACTCTCCTTTCCCGTGATCAATGGAAGAAGAAGACGCGCGAAAATACTATCGTCCAGTATAAAGCCCGTATCAATAGGCATTATCTTCAAAAGGAACAATACCAGACTTATTACCGCCAGCCCTTCCGCCAAACCAAAAACAAGTCCCAAAATTCTGTCCAAACCGCCAAGACTAATTCCTTCTATAACTCCTTTAAGCATTACTTCAATAATTTTTACAATAATTAAAACTAATATGAATAAAATGGCAAACGCCGCTATTTCCGGTACAATTTTCATTCCGTTAAAAAATCGCTCCCTTAAAAACTCGCCTAAGTTTTTATAGAAAAACAACGCCGCGATAATTCCAAGAACAATGCCTGCCACTGACATCAATTCGCTGACAAAGCCTTTCAGATAACAACGGATCATAAATAGTCCTATCAATCCAACAAATATAATATCAATTACAGCAAAATTCAACCTTTTTCTCCCATAAAATCTTTCAATTTATCCGCTAAAATCCGCGCTATCGCCTCCGATGCGTCCTTCTCTCCTATTTTCGCCGACGCTTCTGCCATACTACGCCTCTTTTCATCGTCCCGAGCCAGTGAATTAACAGCTTGAACCAGAGATTGCGCCGTTACATCTTCACCTAACACAAGCGCGGCTCCTGCAGATTGAAAAAAACGGGCATTTTCAACCTGATCTCCTCTTGTCCCCGCTCCCCTTAGCGGAATTAACAGCATGGGCTTGCCTAAAACAGCCCATTCCCAAACGCCGGCTCCGCTTCTGCCCATCACCAATTCAGACGCCGCCATTACATGGGGTAGTTCTTCTTTTATGTACGGATAGGGTTTGTATCGATCGTTTGCCGGAATGTCCCAAGCGAGATTGGGACCGCTCTGATGTACCACAGTGTAAACTTCTGTCAGTTGTACAAGAGCGGCCCTGACAAGTTCGTTTATTTGCAACGCGCCCTGACTGCCGCCAAGAATAAGAAGGATACGCGCCTCCTCTCCAAGTCCAAGAAACGCCCTGCCCTTCGCGCTGTCAGCCTTTCTAAAAATATCACGCACAGGGTTACCGCTTACCGTTACGCGCTTACGAACAGCCGGCGGGAAAAAACGCGCAGTATCTTCATAAGCGGTAAAAATCGTCCCTTTTGTGCGCATAACAAAACGTGTATTGAGTCTTGTCGCAAGTCCCGGACTGAAATCGGACTCATGCGTAAAAACAGGGATACGCAGTGAAGATGCCGCCGCGCATGGCGGTACGCTTACAAAACCGCCCTTGGAAAAAAGCAGAACTGCCTTCTGTTTTTTAAGGATTTTACGCGCCGCGAAGAATCCGCCAACAACTTTAAAGAAATCAACAATTGTTCGCAGAGAAAAATAGCGTCTTAGTTTTCCCGAAGGCACGCCGAAGAATTCAATCCCTGCTTCTTTTACCAGCGTCATGTCCATACCGGAGGAGGAGCCAATCCAGAACAGGCGGAATTCAATGCCCAGAAGCAGTTTTTTTAACTGCGCCGCTACCGCAAGACCCGGGTAAATATGCCCTCCCGTCCCTCCTCCAGTAAAAGCGATACTTACCATGAAGAGATTATATCATAGATTGTTGTTGTTGTATACGCCCAAGTATGCACAGCGTCAAGCTGTGCAGATGAATAAATCAACACGGCGTCCGCCCAAGTATGCACAGCGTTAAGCTGTGCAGATGAATAAATCAACACGGCGTGGCGTTGATGAAAGTCAACGCGATGAAAAAAGCGTGAGGACTTTAGTCCGAACAGCACGCCGCACAAGAAAAGTAATAAAGATGAAAAAAGCGTGAGGACTTTAGTCCGAACAGCGCGCCCCCATGACTGCACGGTATACACAGTAAAGCACAGCGTAACTGTGTTGATAATTAGGTTAGCACAGCAGAGCGGAATGTATCTTTACCGTACACGATCAACTCTCAAGAATTCATGATTTTCATTAAAAATTACAAAGAAGCATTTTCCTGTAGGGTCTCCTCTATAACTACTATATCTTTTGTAAAGTCTTTCATAATAATATATCGCGTATACATGTTCTGTCCTGTGGTTTCGAAAATCATAATTAGTACCGATAAAATAATAATAATCTTCGATTACTGGATTTTCAAAATTGCTCTTTAAATAAGCTATAATTAAACCATATTTCATTCTGTCTTCTGCTTCCAGTAAAGGCAGGAGCTTCATTTCTCCTCTTTCAATTAAATTTCTAAAATAATCTGAAAACTCATCCTGCTCTTCTTGTACAATTTCCGGTTCCGGTTGCACAACTTCTGTTGATTTACAAGCGGAAAATATTAAAACAATTATCATTATAATATAAACTATTCTCATATAACATTACCTCTAATGTATAGCTCTCAAGAACTCATGATTTTCATTAAAACATATGTAAAAGCATTGTCCAAGGGGTTCCCCTCGACAATATATAATATTTTTATCAGGAGTTATTTCATAATATATATTATATATCTTAGGATTTATAGATTCAGGATAAAGTTCAATGCTATAATAATAATTTTCAATTACCGGATTTTCATAAGTGTTAAACAAATAATTTATAATTATATCATATTCAATTTTTCCTGTTGTCTCCAGTAAAGGCAGGGGATTTATTCCTTCTTGTCCAATAAAACTTGTATTAAAGACACAAATTACACTATCATCAGTTCGTACAAATCCCTTTTGTTCACAAGCGGAAAATATTATTAATAGAAAAATCACCGGTAAAATAATTTTGAATATATACCCTTTTTTCATAACTCCCTCCAATACTAATATTATTTCACTATTATATTCCGGCTCTGCTTTCTCTTATTAATTCTACAATTTCCTGTGTTGTAATATCGGCTGTTATATATGGAATATCCTCAAATGGTGATTTTCCCTTTTTATTCTCCTCTTTTATGGGAAGAATCTTATATTTCATTCCGTCTTTATTATTAATGATTACTTCATCAGTTAATGCGGCGTCAAAAGCCTTTGTTATATTTTGTGAGAAATCAGAAATATCAATAACCAGCATCTTCTCCTCCTAATATGGTTAAACTAAGTTCTTTTCCAACTTTTATCATATTACTATCAAAAGTCAACAGAGGTAAATTTAACCTTTTTGCCGCTTCCAAATAACAGGCATCATACGCATAAATTTTATAATCCCATGCAATTTCAAGCGCTTTTTCAATATCTATCTCAATAGTTTTTACAAAAATCTTTTTGAAATAATTAAATGCATTTATCATACGCTCTTTCTCAATAACTTTCTTTTTCACCATTTTTGTTAAAGCATTTGCAATTTCATACGATACCATATTGGGAGAAACAATTACAGCATTTTGCGTCAATTTTATGACCAAATCCCTTTCGGGCTCTTTAACTATAACTGCCATTATTGCACAGGCATCCAACAAAATTTCCATAATGACACCTAACTACTTTCTAACTAATTCGGTAATTCCCGTAACTAAGCCTGCGAGATTTTGTATCTCTGATGGAATAATTATTTTTGTGGCTTGACCGTCGGCGACTTTTTGAAGGGCTTCAAGGCTTTTAAGTTTAATGAGCGGATCGTCGGCGTTTACGCTTTTTAGCATGTTAAGACCGTCCGCGGTTGCTTTTTGGACGTTGAGAATTGCCTGCGCTTCGCCTTCAGCTTGACGGATAGCGGCTTCTTTGGCGGCTTCCGCCTGCAGAATTATAGCGGCTTTTTCAGCTTCGGCTCTTAGAATTGCAGACGCTTTTTGCCCTTCCGCGACAAGAATGGCGGATTGTTTTTCACCTTCAGCTTTGAGAATTGATTCGCGTCTTTCGCGCTCGGCTCTCATCTGCTTTTCCATCGCTTCCTGAATGCTTTTTGGAGGCGTAATATTTTTTACCTCAACACGGTTAACTTTAATGCCCCACGGGTCTGTCGCTTCATCAAGAACAATTCTCATACGGTTGTTGATCATGTCACGGCTTGTAAGAGTTTCGTCCAGTTCCAGTTCGCCTATAATATTCCTGAGCGTAGTTGTCGCAAGATTTTCTATGGCGTTTAACGGATTGATAACTCCGTAAGCGTAAAGTTTTGGGTCTGTTATCTGCATAAAGATAACTGTATCGATCATCATGGTTACATTGTCTTTGGTAATAACAGGCTGAGGGGCGAAGTCCGCG
Source organism: Treponema sp. (assembly GCA_031254315.1). Classification (GTDB taxonomy): domain Bacteria; phylum Spirochaetota; class Spirochaetia; order Treponematales; family Breznakiellaceae; genus WQXQ01. Next base: position 17,811 of record JAIRUQ010000002.1, on the reverse strand, counting down.
ACCTGCTCCTTAAGCGTTACGCGCGCGGCAATTTGATCGAGGAACGGAAGTTTTACATGGATTCCCGTACCCCATGTTGAATTGTAAGTTCCAATTCTTTCAATTACATAGGCATTTGACTGGGAAACAATCCTTACGTTAGCAATGATCAAAATTAAAAGAAACGCTATTATCGCGATAATAGTATACATTTTATACCCCTTAAATTATTTTTTCGTTCTCGTTAAAAACGCGAACGATTGCCTGAACACCTTCAATACGAACCACTTCACACTTGGTTCCTTCGGTTATGGTCTGACCGTCTTCCGATCTGGCTGACCAAATCTGACCGCTCAACTTTACTTCTCCCTTATCGAACTCCGTGATCTGTCTTGTTACAAGGGCATGTTTTCCGACCAGACTGTCAACATTGGTTTTTACCCTGCCGGTCTTGAATTTTTTAAGAGCAATGGGGCGAGTAAATATAAGCAGAACACCTGAGATAACAAGGAAAATCAACACTTGAAAAACAAAGGGAATGGGCAGGAAGGAGAGGAAGACCATGACAAGCGCCCCCAGCGCGAACCAAATGGTCGTAAGACCCAAAGTAAGCCCTTCTATAATCGCCATGAGTATGGTAACGCCCACCCAAATCCAGTGAGGACCAACATAACCAAAATCGAACAACATGGCTTAGTTTAGAACGGATGTTGGGGGTGTGTCAAGTATGGTGGAAGTTATTTTTGACCCCATGAGAACTGCCGTGTGACTTACATAATTTCGTACCTAACACGCCTTGCTCGCCCTATAATTATAGATTATACTCATTAGATAGGGACATAAAATATTATGGGAATTAAAATTTTGAATATTTACATTGAAAATTCCGTTATTGGGGGTTATTTCGATGATGAATTTAAGGAATCTATAGACCTATAATTTCTTCTCATGTAATAGCGGAATTAGAAAATGGAGCCCCTGAGTATAAAAAAGAAAATCTAAGTACCATAAATTATGAAGAATACGCTATTACTGATGAAATGTTGAAACTTGCTGAAAAATACATGGAGCAAAAAATTGTCTCAGAAAATTATTACGGTGATGCATTGCATATTGTAGCAGCGACCGTATTGGGGGTTGATGTATTAGTAAGTTGGAATTTTAAGCATATCGTGAATTTGAATAGGATTAATTATTTAATTCTGTTAATTTAAGAGAAGGATATAGCATCTTAGAAATAAGGAGTCCAAGGGAGGTAATTGAAAATGAATAAAGAAAAGCAATTTGATTGTGTAAAATTCAAAAATAAATTGCAGGAAAAATTGTTAAAAGATAGTGGCGCAAAAAATTTGCGAGAATATGTAGAATATGCAAATAAAGTTGCTCAAAAATCATCCTTGCATAAATTAAACGGAAAAATTGCGTAGGATTTTCTGCGTATACTAGCGCATTTGGAGTCTATCCTGAAAATTGTGTAAATGAAAATCGCTCTGTTTCTACCTATCCGTAATTACACAAATTTCATGACATGCCTCTTCCCCTTGATGATCGCAATGATCTCTACCGTATACTCAATAAAATGCTAAGAAAAAATCAGCTTGAAAAACAAAGCCGTAGCTGAGAAAAAATAACAACAGAACGGATTTGTTTGCAACATAGCCTTTATGGTAAAAAAATCTCTAAAACATCTTGACCCGCCGTCCGCGATAGCGGACAGTAACTCCATACCTTAAAAGAGCCAAGTCCCGAAGGGGCTTGACAAAATAGTCTTTCTTTGGTACTTTTAAAGTACCAATTCATAGGAGGGCTATTTATGAATGTTAATTTGAAAGAGGATATAAAACCAATTTCTTTTATAAAGACCAATGCGGCACAGATGATTGATTATATCAATGATCGTAAAAATCCGATAATTATTACCCAGCATGGCGAAGCAAAAGGGGTGTTTCTGGACATCGAATCATATCAAGATATGATTAACGCCTTATCATTAATGAAATTGTTGCAATTTTCTGAAAAATCAATCCGTAAAGGAAAGGTTTATGATAATGATCAAGTATTTTCTGAATTAAGAAAAAAAATTGGTCAAAAAAATGGCTAAAAAACATTTTGTAAAATGGACTGCGCCGGCAAGGGAAGATATTAATGAGATCATAGAGTATATTTCATTGACAAACCCAAATTATGCGATAAAAATTCTGGACAAGATAGAAAACCATATTAAAAAATTAAATTTACTGCCTGAGAGGTATCGAATCGTCCCGGAATTGGAAAAATATGGCTATTTATTATACCGGGAAATAATAGTAGACTATTGGCGGATAATATACAAAATTGAAAATAATTTTGTATATATAATGCTGGTAATAGACGGCAGAAGAAATCTTGAAGATTTAATATTAAAGAAAATAGTATTACGAGAAAGTGAAATATAAAATTCGCAGAATCAGCGCATAAACACTATAAATGCTAACTACCATCCTTCTTGCGTATATCCGCACGTTTGATTTTGCCGCTGATTGTTTTGGGCAACTCCGGCACAAACTCGATGATGCGCGGATATTTATACGGCGCTGTTACGCGCTTTACATGGTTTTGCAGTTCGCGGATTAATTCGTCTGAGGGGGAAAAATCCCGCGCAAGAACAATGGTCGCCTTCACGACATGACCGCGAAAGGGATCGCTTGCGGCGGTTACGGCGCACTCAAGGACTGATGGGTGTTCCATTAACGCGCTTTCTACTTCAAAGGGACCGATGCGGTAGCCTGAGCATTTGATTACATCGTCGTTTCTTCCTACAAACCACAAATAGCCGTCGTCGTCTTTCCATGCCATGTCGCCTGTTTGATATGTTCCGTTGTTCCAGCAGGTCATTGTTACCTCATTGTCTCTCCAGTAACCTCGGAAAAGTCCGGGAAAATACGAGTCGCCGATTACAGGTGGTATGCTTTCAGGAGCGCAGGTTTTATCTTCGTACATATTTTTTCCGGCGCGTTTTATGCTCATGTTTCCGACAATGCCCTCATCACATTCTACGCCGTTTTCGTCTAACAGTTTAAGGTCGAAAAGCGGAGCGGGTTTTCCCATTGAACCGGGTTTTACCTGAAGCCACTTGAAAACTGCCGCCATTACGGAAGTTTCGCTCTGCCCGAAGCCTTCACGCAATTCAAGACCAGTCAATTCCAGCAATTTATGGTAAACTTCAGGGCTTAACGGCTCTCCCGCGACAGAGGTGTGACGGATAAAACCAAAATCATGACCTTTAAGGTCTTCTTTAATAAGATAGCGGAAAACAGTCGCTGGGGCGCAGAATGTTACGGGTTTTATGCGCTGAATTGCGTCTAACATTCCTTTTGGAGTAAACTTTTCCGTGTCATAAGCGCCGATTGCCGCGCCGCAAAGCCACTGACCGTAAATTTTTCCCCATGCGAACTTTGCCCAGCCTGAATCTGTCTGTGTCATGTGAACGCAGTTGTCTTCAACACAGTGCCAATATTTCGCCGTAACAATGTGTCCTAACGGCAGAGAGTGATTGTGAAGCACCATCTTGGGCATTCCTGTTGTGCCGGAAGAAAAATACATCAGCATTGGGTCTTTTGTCGCCGTTGGAATACGGGTAAAGTTTTCAGGAGCTTTTTGTATCTCGTCGCGCATGTCAATGTAACCTTGCGGGATTGTTTTGCCGATAACGGCGATTTTTTCCAGTTTTTTACAACTTGGACGGGCAATAGCTATGCTTTCAAGCAGGTCTTTGTCGTCAACTGTGATTAAAAGCTTTACATCGGCGATATTACAGCGGTATTCCAAGTCCTTCGATGTTAGCTGATATGTGCCGGGAATACAGATTGCGCCGATTTTAGAAAGGGCGCACATTAATACCCACACTCCGGGACGCTGTTTTAGTATCAATTTAACTACATCGCCTTTTTTTATGCCTAATGAAAGGAGCGCATTTGCGGCTTTATCGGAGAGACGTTTAATTTCCGTAAAGGTAAAAGATTTCATTTCTTCTGTGTCGTCTGTCCAGAGCAGGGCAAGTTTTTCAGGTTGGAGTTTTGCCCATTCATCTACTACATCGTAGGCAAAGTTAAAATCATCCGGTACATTACAGCGGTAATTTTCATAAAAATCCTCGTAGCTTTCAAAGTCAATACGGGGAAGGTAGCGTGAAAGTATTTCGTTCATGGTTTTTCCTGAATAATTGTGATAAATTGGGCTAATCCATTCACCGCGCTCTGGGCATGCGGCAAACGCGCGTCAAAGTAAATTGTGTCTCCAGGGTTTAAGATGTGATCGGTTTTGGCGACCGTAACTTTTACCTGACCTTCAATAACAAAGTTAAACTCCTGACCGTAGTGGGAAACATGCTCCGCTTGCGGCTTTGAAGAGTCAAGCGTTACGAGCAAAGGTTCCATAGTTCTGTGCTTAAAGTTATACGCAAGACTTGAAAACTCATAGCCTGGGTAACGTTCAATTTGTACGCCCTTGCCTTTGCGACAAACTGCCGCGCTGTCCATTCTCGCTTCTTCGCCCGTAAGAAGAACGGTAACGTCTGTTCCAAGAAGAGCGGCGATTGTGTACAAAACGCTTATCGGTATGTCGAGTTCTCCGTTTTCATATTTATTGTAAGTCTCAATGGGGATATTTGCATCGTTCGCCAGATCAATCGCGCTGATTTCCAATATCTCCCTTAGTTCCTTTATCCGATCTGGAACATGCGCCGCTTTTTCATTCATAAAAACTCCTTCAAATCCTTTGAGGTAATTCTATCATCCTTATCCCGTATTTCTACAGGAATTTGTACTCTTTCTGTACCGTTAAAATTAATACGCTCTTCATCAGTTTTTAGCCCTGCAATTTCATTATTCAAAATTATGTTAACATAATCTAAAATACTGTTAATTTTTTTGTTCAGATACACTCCAAAAATTTCACCGTTATAAACAAGGGAAGCGTCATGAATATCTGATCCGGCGGTAATTGTCTTGCCTAGTTTCTTCGCATAACGGTAAGCAAGCGCGTCATGGGAGGCATCTTCATGTCCGCCATTGACAGCTTCTACTCCGTCCACGCATCCTGTAGAAAGAATAACACGTGGAATGTAGTACCTCTGCCTGAACGGGTGAGCCTGAACAACACAACCGCCTGCTGACCTTACCGCCCGGTACTGCTCTCCCCTTGTCCAATTGCGAGATTCGGGATGGGCGAGAAGCCAGTCTTTATCAAGTCCGTAAACAAGATAATCATCACAGGCGTCAAATGTTTCTTCCCATCCAAAAAAAACATTCAAGCCCCTGCGCTCGCCTTCTGCCTTTGCGTTTTCATAGCCGCTATAAAAACGATTTACCCATTCGTTCCACGGAAGTTTTCTGGATAACGCCGTATTCCCGTTAAAAAAATGATCCGTTACGATTATTCCTGAATAGCCCTTGTCGATGTAAGGCGCAATATAATCCGCGCCTGTCGAGACCGCGCATTTACTTGCCGGTACTGTGTGAAGGTGCGTTTCGTATAGATAAGCCACAATAATTAAGTATACCGAAAACAAACGCAGTTGTTCAATAGTCCGTAACAAGAAAATATTACTCTATAATATTTCACACGGAGGCACGAAGGCACAAAGGGGAAGAAAGGAAGGCTGAGCGTATTCTTCAGGCTTTTTCTTCATTAGAAATCAAAGAAAAGATATGGAAGGAAACGCGCCTTTGACAAATTAAACGCCGTCCTTTGTGCCTTTGTGTGAGTATTTAGGAAAGAATGTTTTACAGACTAATAGTACGTTATACGGTAATCGTTTCTTATAGTGAAACCAAGAGATGCGTAAAGACGGCGGGCGGCGGTGTTGGATTTTTTTACAAAGAGGGTTACTCCCCTGCCCTGAGAGATTAGCGAAGAAATAAATTCAAACGCCATTTTGCGCCCTATCCCCTGCCCGCGAAAGCTTGGATGAACGTAGACGCCGCCCACCTGAAACCTTGTAAACGAAACCGCGCTTACATTTATTTTTCCGACAAGTTTGCCGTTTATCTGAGCGGAAAGAACTTGTCCCTTCGCGATTATGTTTGCGGTATTTATTCTGCTTGAGGCGGGACTGAATACCGAGCCTTTGGGCAGAACTTCTTCCTTTTCATAAGCCGCCTGTAACGGAGCCATTTCGTCTATATCGATCATTTGCGGTACGCGCAATACAAGGTTAGAGGGAGCGGATGAACCGCCGCCTTCTGGTTTTTTGTCAAGGCTCATAAGATCATAATCAATTATGTCTGATGCTTTCCAGCCTGCGGAGCTTATCGCATCCTCAAGCATTAACACTTCGTTTTTTAACCCCTGCACCGAATGAATTTTTTTAGTCCGTAAAAATCCTTTTATAAAATCAGGGGGCGGTATTTCTTTTTTGCCGCGCAAAACAGGCAATACAGTGCTTTTTGAATTTAAAATCATGCCGCATACTTTGTCATTTTTTTCGCATAACAGCCAGACAGGTTCTTTTGATGATTCTTCACGAGAAAGAAATCTCCCACATGCGCCGACATAATCATTTTCTACACCGATTAACATTTTTTCAATGAGAGGGATATCGCTTTTTTTTATTTTCCGCCAGCGGAAATTCTCAGTCATAGGGAAGGAGACCCTGCGCAGGTATTCTTCCGATTATAGCGGAAAAACCTGAGGCGAAAGATTCGGGAGCATAACTGTATACGGCTAATGCGCCTGTTACCCAAGGGACGCTTTCTATATGGACGGGACTAAGTATCGAAAAAACTATTACCCTTTTATTTAATTGCTGTAAATTGCGTAATACCTGTAAATCGGAATAATCGGAAAGGCAAAAAATTATTGTGTCTGCGTTACGCGCACTAGAAATAAAATCCGCCATATTTCCCCCTGTGTATAAACGATAAGTTACAGCGTTGGGGAAAGCCGCTCTGCCGTATCTGAAAAAACCGGGGTATATTCCGCTTCCGGCAAGAAGGACTCTGCCTGATGTTTCAGGTGTTAGCGGAAAAACAGAATTAGGCGGATTGGGCTTTATGATTGTAACACTTCGCGCGGCAAGGTTCAAAAAGAAAGCGGAGCCTTGAGGATCGGGCAACTCTCTTTGAAGTCTTGCGAGGTTAGGAACATAGGGAACGCTGGACGGACCGCGCAAATATGTCAATTTTAATTCAAGCACCCTGCGAGCCGCGCTTCGTACATACGCGCGAAAATCTGCTTCATTCCTCATGGCATTAATAAGAACAGTCCATACCGGAGCGAAAAGTTCCGGGGTGTCAGAAAACATTATAATATCGTTACCTGCAATAATTGCCTGTTTTGCCGTGAGCGCAAGTGAGCCGCCCATCAAAGATATTGCGCCTATCATCATTAAGTCGTCGGTTATTACAACTCCGTTAAAGCCTATTCTGTCGCGTAACACATCACGGAGAAACCATGAAGAAAGCGAAGCAGGCGTGGAAGCGGATTGCATTAACGGGAAGGCGAGATGTCCGCTCATTACCGCAGGAAGCCCTTCGGCGGCGAGCATACGGTAGGGGACAAGTTCCCTGTTCCAGATAGTATCAAAAGTTATATTTATTCTGGGTAAAGTTCCGTGAGAGTCAAGGTCTGTGTCCCCATGACCGGGAAAATGTTTCGCTGTTGGAATAACGCCTGCGGCAAGTTGTCCTCTTACAAACGCCGAGCCTAGAATTCCGGTTCTTACAGGATCGTTTCCAAACGCGCGCGGTCCTACCAGCGAAGAATCGCGGTTTGTAAAAAGATCGACATTAGGAGCAAAGTTCATGTTCACTCCTAAAAGCGCAAGTTCTTTTCCTATATAAAAACCTGATAAATACGCGTCACGCGGATAGCCTGAAGCGCCGATAGCCATATTCCCCGGAGTCTCGCTTGTGTTTCCTTTTACATGGCGAATCCAGCCGCCTTCCTGATCTGTGGCGACAAGAAGCGGAACGCCGAAGGCTCCTGCTAAACTTGCCGTCTGCAGTTCCCCGATAGTTCTCGCCAGCATTTGGGTATCGGAGGTATTCCAGCCAAAAATTTTTACGCCGCCTATATTTCTTTGACGAATCCAATCCATAATCAACGGCGAAGGCGTTTCACCTACCCAGCCAAGCATAAAAACTTGCGCGAGAGCCTGTTCGTCCGTCATAGCCCTTTCAATCGCTATCGCAAGTTCCTGCGGAGAGCCTGAATCGTTAAAATCTAAAGGGAAGACAGGAAAAGCGATGATTATAAAAATAGCAAATAACGGTAATTTATAACGCATCGATGTACCCTGCCGCGCTGTGAGCCGCAAGCGCCCCGTCCGCGGCGGCTGTTACTACCTGACGAAAAGCTCCGCTTCTAATGTCGCCCGCGGCAAATAGCCCTGCTATGTTAGTTGCCATATTTTGATCGGTGATAATATAGCCGCTTTCATCCAGCGCGACATTCAGGCTTGAAACAACCGAAGACTGAGGAACAGTCCCTGCGAAGATAAAAACAGCATCTGTTTCTTCTTCATAAACTTTTTCAGTTTTAGTATCTTTTAGTATAACAGACATTACTTTTTTATCACCTTTTATGTTATTTATAACTGTGTTAAGTCTCACTTCAATATTTGGGTTGTCAAGCGTTCTTTGAACAAGGGCTTTTTGAGCGCGAAAACCGTCACGGCGGTGAATTAACACGATCTTATCCGTAAGACGGGAAAGGTATCGCGCTTCATCACAGGCGGCGTCCCCTCCTCCTACAACAAAAATCTTTTTACCCTTAAAAAAGTTTCCGTCGCAGACAGCGCAGTAAGAAACGCCCTTGCCTGAAAACTCTTTCTCGCCCGGCACATCAAGCAGTCGCGGTTTCGCGCCTGTTGCGACAATAACGGCGGGCGCTTTACGGATTGTGCCATCAGAAAGGGTAAGTGAAAAAACGTTTCCCTCTTTTTGCAAAGAATTTACTTCGCCGTAAAAAAAAGACGCGCCAAACATTTCAGCCTGACGGTGCAAATCCATGACAAACTCATAACCTGATTTTGGAGCGTCTGTCATTTTCCCCTCGGCATCGAATTGTCCTGAGTTACCCGGATAATTTTCAAGGACATCAATATTCAACACCTGCCCTCCTGTGGCAAGTTTTTCAATAACCAGAACCTTTAGATTCGCCCTCGCCCCGTACTGGGCGGCGGTAAGTCCCGCAGGACCGGCTCCAATAATAATTAAATCAGCATCTAATTCAGACATCATCACTCCAGAATTTACTTTTTTTGTTTTATAATTTATAATAAATTGTGAACTTAAAACCGTCAATTACACGGGCTTTAATTTTTGTTATTTTTCTCGGCTTGACGGCGGAAATCCACTGCCAAACCGCGTTTCCGCGCCTTGAACCTGACTCAAAAGCGCTGGATTATTACCGTCTTGGACAGCGTAGCGGCTATTCATGGACAGAACTTGCCGAAATCAGCCTTTGGGCGTCCGGCAACTCCGCGCCGTCAAACATTGAAAGGATAAGAGCGGCGGTTACGGCTATTAATAATTCCGCTAATTTTCCCTCAGGCGGCAGGGACAGGGCGGAGTTTATTTTAACCTATATGCATAACAACATTTTAAGATCATATTCACTTTATCAAACAAAAGTTGACGTGCTTTTTACAAACGGCAATTATAACTGTGTATCTTCCGCAGTTCTTTATATGATTCTGTGCGAGGCGTTAGGTGTAAATACAAGCGGAGTGATAACAAGGGAACACGTTTTTGTAATGGTTCATATTGACGGTCAGAATATTGATGTTGAGACGACAAACCGTTTTGGTTTTGATCCAGGCAACAAAAGGGAATTTCACGATCAATTTACAGGGGTTACGGGTTTTACCTATGTGCCCGCGCAAAATTACCGCGACCGTCAAGTAATCACTAAAATAGAAGTGATTTCTTTAATTTTGAATAACAGAGTTGCGGATTTTGAAAGAGCGGGAAATTACAGGGACGCCGTTCCTCTTGCGGTTGACCGCGCGGCATTGCTTTTTGGTCCTTCGTTAGCTGTAACTTCGGGAGTTGTTTCCTCAGGATCATTATTTGCCGATTCGCGCGCAGACCTTTTAGACAGACTGATAAATTACGGCGCAGTTTTTTTAAGATCAAACAGAGAGGATGACAGTCTTCGCTGGGCTGTTTTAGCATCTTCTATATACCCTGCAAACAACCGCTGGCAGGAATTGATCATGGCGGCGGTAAACAACCGCACGGCGAGATTGCTAAGAGAAAACAAACTGCAAGACGCAAGGGGCTTTTTAGACAGCAACAGAACACTTTTAACAGACGCGGATTATTTACAGCTTGACGCTGTTCTTATTGACACCGAACTTTTACAACGAGCGAACCGCATAAGCTCCGCCGAAGAAGGAGACGCTGTTATTCTTTCGATTGAACAGACCCGCGCCGCAGGAAGGCTTTCTGAAAGACGCGCCGGTGAATTACAAACATACGCCATACAAAAAACAGCGGCGGCTCTTTGCACAACAACGCCTAGAAATTGGCGAGACGCGATCCACTATTTAGAAACTTCTATTTCCCGTTTTGGCGGAAACGTTGAACTTGAACAAGCCCTGCGTACTTACAGAAATAACCTCGCGACTGATTACCACAACCGTTTTGCCGCGGAATGGAACAGGGGAAACAATGCCGAAGCGGCGCGTATTTTGAATGAAGGACTGACTGAATTCCCAAACGACCGCCAGCTTTTAGCGGACAGGCGGATTGTTGACAGACAGCGGTAGAAGCCTAGCAGATTGCACACAAACATTTTCCGCAAAATATTCACACAAAGGCACTAAGGCACAAAGAAGAAGAGAAGAATCAATGAGCAAAGAAATAATAGTATTCCCTTGCTCATTGCTCATTGGGAAAACACGCCGCATATTGTTCATGCGCCGCCATCTCATTGCTCATTGTTCACCTACTTCGCATAATAATTGATCAAACAGCCGTCAATCAGTATCTGCCTCTCCGCGTCTGTAAGTTCGCCTAACGTCGCGTTTATTTCCTTTACGGTTTCACCTAACACATAGCCGGTGATTTTTTCCCTTTTCTCCTGAATAGCGGTTTTAATATCGGGAAAGAAAACATAGCTGTCAACAGAAAGGGCTTTTTCATCGTCAATGATAAACGGCAAAATTCCCCAGTTTATAAGGTTGGAACGATAACGTTTTGTAGCGTACTCAAGAGCGAAGTTTACGCTCGCGCCAAGAACACGCTGACAGGAAGCGGCTTGCTCCCTCGCCGAGCCGTCGCCGGGCTTACGGGCAAAGATCGCGCTTCCTATCCCGATATCTGAAGCCCCTATCCCCGAACAACTAGAAATGTTTTTAATTTTTTCAAACACTGACGCTATTTCTCCGTCAATAGCGCCGCTTCGCCTCTTTTCCTCAAGAGCCTGCGTTGCTTTTGCTTTCTGTACATAGAGAGGGTCTTTTCTGCTTAATGTAAATTCAGCCAGTTTTAGCGGATTGGAGCGGTACGAAGAAGTCTCCCCGGACGGAATAAGTTCATCGGTCGTGGTTACGGGGTCGGTAATGAAACTCGCTACTTTTACAAGAAGATTATTTGCAAGAGCTGGCATTGCGGGCCAGTCTTTAATATTAGGACCAAAGACAAGTTCAGCTTCCGTTTGTGGTTTTCCCACTCCGTTGTATACGCGCTTTTCATAAATACTATTGTAAAAGGAAAACTTATAATTAGTATATTTTATGTTAATATCTGCCGCAGAGGTAATTTTTCCTTTATTTACAGCTGTAGCGGCAATAGAGCGCGCGTCCATTAAAGCGACAGAAGCAATTTGCCCGTCGTTTGGCTTGGAGCCTTCGCGGCTTGGGAAATTGCGAGTAACATGACGGATTGATAGCTCGTTATTGGCTGGCGTATCTCCGGCTCCGAAGCAGGGACCGCAGAATGCTTCCCTTACAAGGACTCCGGCTTTCATAAATGTTTCTACCGCTCCGTTTTTCACTAACTCAAGATAAGTAGGCTGGCTTTCAGGATAGACGCTAAGGGAAAAATTGCTGTTACCTGTTTGCGCTCCTTTTAATATATCCGCCGCCGCCATGATGTTTGAAAAAATTCCCCCCGAACATCCGGCAATTATAGCCTGATCCGCCCAGACTCCTCCATCGCGGCATTTCAAACCTAAGTTAAGATTGATACCGGAACTTTTATTTTCTTCCTCTATTTTAGCGAAAATATCTTTCGCGTTTTTTTGCAGTTCTTTAATTGTAAACACATTACTTGGATGAAACGGAAGCGCAATACACGGCTCAATTTTAGACAGATCGATCTTGATAAATCCGTCATAGTAGGCGGCAGAAGCAGGCTTGAGTTCTTTGTAATCCCCTGCCCTTCCTCGCTCCTTAAGATATGTTTTTATCTTGTCATCGGTTTTCCAAATTGAAGACCAGCACGCAGTCTCAGTCGTCATTACATCAATCCCATTGCGGAAATCAACGCTCAGCTTCGCAATACCGTCCCCCACAAATTCCATAACTTTGTTTTTCACATAACCGTTCTTAAAAACTTCCCCGATAATCGCAAGCGCAACATCCTGCGGTCCTACTCCCTTTGAAAGTTCACCCTCAAGAAAAATACCGACCACCTGAGGATATGGCATATCGTAGGTTCTGCCGACAAGCTGTTTTGCGAGTTCGCCGCCGCCTTCACCGACAGCCATAGTGCCAAGCGCGCCGTAACGTGTGTGGCTGTCAGAGCCGAGGATCATCTTTGCGCCGCCAGCCATCATTTCGCGGTTATAGCTGTGAATAACAGCGAGATGCGGCGGCACATAAATACCGCCGTACTTACGCGCGGCGGAAAGAGCGAAGACATGATCGTCCTGATTGATTGTTCCGCCTACCGCGCAAAGAGTGTTGTGGCAGTTGGTCAGCACATAGGGCAGAGGGAACTTGTCCATTCCGCTCGCCCGCGCCGTTTGAATTATGCCCACATAGGTAATGTCGTGGGAAGCAAGAGAATCAAATTTAAGCGTAAGATTACGCTCATCGCCGCCCGCGTTATGGGCAGAAAGAATAGCGTGTGAAATCGTCCCCCTTCTTGCCTGCTCCTTTGAAACAGACACGCCAAGCTGTTTCAGCTTCGCGTCAGAGCCTTCGTCATCGGCGATAATTTCCTTCCCATTGACAAGATAGGCTCCGCCCTTAAATAATTCGACCATTTGTCCTCCAAAATCTTCTATAAAAGTCTACTCTATTACATTATTGACTATTTGACAATATTAAGATATTATAACTAAATATGCCCGACGCGAAAAACAGCTCTGAAAAGCTTGACCTTCACTGGAAGAACGAAGCCCCCGATCTCGGCATCGCCTCTGAGGGCATATTCTGCAAAGATATGGACGACATCATCAACCGTATATCTCAGGTAAAAGATACGGTTAAGGAAATAAACCTTGACAATCAAAGCTCATTTAAGGAAATCCCGTCAATTTTAGCCGAGTGCAAACAGCTTGAAGTTTTAAATATTTCCCACACCAAAGTCAAAGAAATACCCGGCTTTTTATCATCCCTTCCGGCTTTACGCACCCTTTCCTGCTGTTGCAATGAACTTTCAAGTTTTCCCCTTGAAATCTTTAACGCGGAAAAACTTGAGAACTTACATTTACGGATAAACAAAGAATGGACAGTCCCGGACAGCGTGCCTTCCATGCCAAACTTAAAAACGCTTGCTTTTGATATTTACTCAACTGTCGCTTTGCCTGCGAATCTTGGCTCTATGAAAAGTCTTGAAGAACTAACATTTGCGTTAAAATTTGAAGACGGGACTGCCCCTGAACTGCCGGATTCTTTCAGCAAACATCCTGCTCTAAAAAAAATGAGCGTTACAGACCCTTTCCATAAAACAGAAAAAACTTTTAACCTTGAAAAAGCCGCGAAGATACTCTCTACCTGCCCCAATATGGAATCTTTAAGGCTGTCAGGAGTCGCGGTCGGAGACGGGCATAAAAATATTTCAACGCTAAAAGGGCTAAAAGAGCTTGAACTGCGGCATTTGCCCATAACAGGAAATATATTTGATTCGATATCAGGTCTTTCTAAACTTGAAAGACTTTGTTTATTGGGAAGTCAGTTCAAAATAAACGAAATACCCAATATTTTTATGAACATGGTTGATTTGCAGGAATTTTCATTTGCAGGTAACATGGTAGTTGATATTCCTCCGTCAATTTATAATCTTTCAAAATTGAAAATTCTTGAACTGGGCAGTACAGGCATTTCTTCAATAGACGAAAAAATAGGGGGCTTGCAAAGCCTTGATAAACTTCATGTTTACGATAATTTGCTGGAAAAACTTCCGAAGGCGATTTTCACGTTAAAAAATCTTTCTGTTCTAAATATAGAAGAAAATGTTTTTAGACCGAATGAACTTACTGCGGTTAGTGAAAATCTCAAGGCATTAGCCGCTAACGGACAGAAGATTGAATTTTTATGCGAAGGACAGGGGCACAGGCAGATGGTAAAAAGGCTTCGCTCTCTTAAGGACACAGCTGTAACAGACCCTTCTGCTTACGCCAAACATTGTCTTAACGCGGTAAATGAAAATCCGCATGCGTTAAAATATGTCGATACTTTGAAATTATCCAACACTCCCTACTACCCCGAACTTTGCATCGCGGCGGTCAGGAAAACTTGTTTTGCTTTGGAGACTATCGATCCCAAATCATTTGGAAAGGGCGTTTATTACCGTATTTGCATGGAAGCCGCGAGAAGTTCAGAAATCGGGCGTGTATTTAAGTTAATAAAAACCGACCTTTTAACCGACAGTGAATACATACAAATATGTATAGAAGCGGCTCTTCACAACCACTATCCTGATTTTCTTAACAATTTTAATACAGAAGAATTCAAAAAGCGCTTTAGCCGCGATGTCTACGACCATATTTGCTGGGCGGCTGTTTTGCATTACCCGCCTACAGTCTCAAAAATGATTAATCCGACAGAAGCGGTACGCCGCCTTGTTGAGAAGAGCAAAGCCGCTCCTTCTACTTGAGGTTTTCCCGCAAACCCTATATAGTTTGTTCAATGGCACTGACTAAAAATATTCGTAACTTTTGCATTATCGCCCACATCGATCACGGCAAGTCTACGCTCGCCGACAGGCTCATACAAAAAGCCAAGCTCGTTGATGATCGCAATTTTAAGGATCAGATACTGGACAACATGGACATTGAGCGTGAGCGCGGTATCACAATAAAAAGCCAGGCTGTTACCATTCCTTACACCGCGCTTGACGGTATTGAATACGAGCTTAATTTTGTTGATACCCCCGGTCATGTCGATTTTAGTTACGAGGTGAGCCGCGCAATTAACTCCTGTGAAGGCGCGCTCCTTCTGGTTGACGCGACTCAGGGGGTACAGGCGCAAACTCTTTCCAATATGTATCTTGCTCTTGAACACAATCTTGAAATAGTCCCCGTAATCAACAAAATAGACATGCAAGCCGCAGACATTCCACGAGTAAAAAAGCAGATTGACAAAGACCTCGGACTGGACGCTGAAACCGCTGTTTTAGTTTCCGCGCGTCAGGGCGTTGGAATTGACGAGTTATTCGAGACTATTGTAAGCCGTATTCCTTCTCCTACAGGCGATCCTTCTTCTCCGTTACGCGCACTTATTTTTGACTGCCACTACGACCCCTACCGCGGAGTTGTGGTGCATCTGCGTATCTTTGACGGAAAATTAAAAAAAGGAATGAAAATTTCTTTTATGTCGAATAACTCCGTTTATGAAATTGAAACCGCAGGGGTTTTTAAGCTCGCGCTTGTTGAGACAGGAGAGCTTTCCGCAGGAGATGTCGGCTATATAATTGCGGGAATAAAAACCGTAAGCGACGTACGGGTGGGCGACACTGTAACAGGTACGGACAATCCCTGCTCTTCCGCCCTGTCCGGATTCCGCGAAGTAAAACCCGTTGTGTTTTCTTCTATCTACCCTGTTGACTCTAACGATTATGAAGAACTCAGGACAAGCATGGAAAAACTCAAACTAAACGACGCTTCGCTCATCTACGAAAAAGATTCTTCCGCCGCCTTGGGGTTTGGTTTCCGATGCGGCTTTCTAGGTCTCTTACACCTTGAAGTCATTCAGGAACGCTTGGAGCGTGAATTTGATCAATCGGTAATTTTTACCGCCCCGTCCGTAAAGTACAAGGTGTTCATTAGGGACGGTGAAGAGCTAATGATTGACAACCCGATGGACTACCCCGATGAGGGACGGATTGCCGGCGCGGAAGAGCCTTACATACGCGCCTCTGTAATTACTCCCACAGATTATCTTGGAAACATAATGACTCTCTGTCTTGAAAAACGAGGCGTACAAACAAACATGACCTACCTTGACGAAAAACGTGTTGAGATGATCTACGATATGCCGCTTTCCGAAGTGTTATTTGATTTTTATGACCGCTTAAAAAGCATAAGCCGTGGTTATGCGTCATTTGATTACGATATTTCAGGCTACAAGCCTACGGAACTTGTAAAACTCGATATTCTCCTTAACGCCAAACCTGTAGACGCTCTTTCTCAGCTTGTATTCAAAGACAATGCCTACGACCGCGCGAGAAAGGTCTGCGAGCGTCTGCGTGATGAAATCCCACGCCAGCAGTTTAAGATTCCGATTCAAGGCTCAATTGGCAGTCACGTAATAGCGCGCGAAACCGTAAACGCTCTTCGTAAGGACGTACTCGCCAAATGCTACGGCGGCGACATTACGCGCAAACGCAAGCTTCTCGAAAAGCAAAAAGAGGGCAAAAAACGCATGAAAATGGTCGGCGATGTGGAACTGCCGCAGAGCGCGTTTTTAGCGGTGCTAAAGTCGCGGGATGAGTGAAGACTGATATTTGATAAATGGCTGTTTTGTAAATATCTTCGCTCTGCAGAAATGTATGCTTAAAAGGTTTTTCTGGGCGCGCGCACGGCTGACTAAAGTCAGCCTACCATATCTGTTGTAAAGGCATTTTTGGCGCTACGCCGTTTTGAATTTATCAAAGAGACAGTCCTGCGGACTGCCTTATATTGGCGTGTCAGGACAAAAAGTGCCGTGACGGAGCACGGCATTTTTGCCCTGCCACCCCTCAAGTATTTTTATGAGCATACATTTCTGAATTGGTTAGCATTATATTTCCTACTCTCATGGTTCTTTGCTCCCCATTACTTTCTCCGCTTCACGACAAACAACACTGTGCCGCCTGCCGCTACAACCGCACCGCCGATAATAGCAATTAACGCCCACAATGGAAGTGATTGTGAAGATTTGCCGCTTTGAATAAAATCGTCTGCTTGGCTTAATCCAGCGGCGGCATTATCGGTATTCAGAGGAGGCGCTTCCTCAATGGTACTAGGGGCGGGAAGAGAATAGTCCGTACTGCCGTCCGCACGACGAGGCAATTGTACTCTTGATAAATCGCAAGTGTTTGTTCTTATAAGGCTTTGATATTGCCTGATAAACTCACGCCTTACTTTTACAAATCTTCCCAAGAGTATATCTCTGCCGTCAACATAAATATCCAAGTAATCGCCGTCAAGGTACAGAAATAACGTCATCGCGTCTCCTCGTTTATACCTGTTCCAGAATTGGCTTTCTGTGAAACTGCTGTAAGAATATCTACTATCAAAAGTTGATTCAATACAATCTACTCTGTAACCATACTCCGTCTTTATAATATTTTTTACCGCAAAATGAGTTTCTCTGCCTAATTTTATAACGGCATTATAAAACATTGCCCTTCCGTTCTGAATATCCCCTTGAGAGCTGTCATACCAATCAAATGTTTCTCCAGCCATAACATCATT